>DATJQH010000108.1:0-5878 GCA_035505955.1 Rhodocyclaceae bacterium | reverse complement strand
TCCGGTCGCACACAGCAGCGCCAGGATCATCACGTATCGCGGATGTTTCATGAGCCCCCCCAATCCTCCAGTTGCGCCTGGCTGCCCTGATCGGGCACGCAGACGGACCTACTGCGCCAGAATCCACTCGATGAGGTTCTTCAACTCGGCCTTGTCCTTGGTTTCGATGATCTTGTGCTCTTCCTCGGTGCCGTCCTCCAGTTTCACCTTCGGCCCTGTCGTGAGGTGCTTGATCAGCTTCGCCTCAATGTCGGGCTTGCCCTTGTTCTCCTCCGCAATCTTCTTGAGGGATGGCCCCTTCTTCGTTTTTGCGGGAGCATGGCATTTGGTGCAATCGTTCTTCTTGAACAGGGCCTTTGCGGCCTCTTCGTCGAACGCGCGACTTGGCGTCGCCGTGAGCAACGCAACTGCGGCGATCAGGGCGCCAAGTACTGTTGGGACTTGGGGGTGGCTGCGCATCTTGTCTTTCTCCGAAACGGTTCTTGAGTCATCGGTCAGCGATGCCGCGGCAAACCGTCGACCGATCGCCGAGTCCAGCGCAAGAGACATGCCAGGGATTCCTGGCTTAGGAGCGAACAGGCCTGCGGAATCTTTGGCCTGACGCTTGGCCGCAAGAAGTGAATGCTATGAGGTACTTGCGGCCACCCGGCGTCAGCCTGGCGACGATTGACCCGGCACCCATGTTGAGGGATCCAATTTGCCATTGGCTGCCAGCAGGCGCTGGCAACGGAGATTGATGTTTCCAATCGGTAACAATGGCTGGTACGCTTGCGTTGCGCGAATGGCGATGAACCGGCTGCGCCTGTTCTGTCAAGGAGATCTTGTCAATGGCATTCGACTTGCAGTCATACCTAAGCGGCTACTGTGCCATCGCAATGGTTCGCGATGGACACCAAATTGAACCTTATTTTGCTTCTCGCTCGTAGGAACTTGCGAGAACAGGGGGAATCCAATGCCGTCCTGCGTTACGACTTGGTAACCAATGGTCCCAATGTGATGAGCGTGTTACGGGTTCGTAACGAAGACCCCGTTCTTCTGCCACCGAGGTGGCGGCATTGGATGGCCGCCATCGCGGTAACCATTCTCTTTGTCCTCGGAATGCCCGCAGTAGCCGCCGAGGTACTACGGCTTGGCGTAACGCCAGTGATTTTGCACGACCAGTATTCGGCCATGCTGGCTTTTCGCAATTATCTGGAGACCAAACTTGGCCGCCCCGTGGAACTGGTGTCGCGCAACAGTTACCGGCAGACAATAGACATGATCGAGCGACGCGAACTCGACGTTGCCTGGGTCTCGGCATTCCCCTACGTCTATTTGCACCACCACGACAATGTGCGTCTGGTGGCAATGCCTCTCATCAAGGGGCGCCCGACTTTTCGCGCCTACCTGATTGTCTCTGCCGACGACAAGGTTACGAGCAGTGTGCTGCAGCTCAGGGACAAGATATTTGCCTACGCTGACCCCTATTCGCACACGGGCTTTGTCGTGCCCAAGTATGACTTGCGGGCGGCGGGCGAGGATCCGAAGACGTTCTTTTCCCGTACCTTCTTTTGCGCCGGACACAAGAACGTCGTTCGGGCCGTGGCGAGCGGGCTGGCCGACGGCGGTAGCGTCGACAGCTTCGTCTGGGATTCGTTGGCGGTCGTCGAACCAGAACTCACGGCCAAGACCCGTATTGCCGGCCGATCACAGGAATTCGGATCGCCCCCGATCGTGGCCGGACACCACGTCTCGAATGATGACGTTGGGCGCCTGCGCCGAATCCTCCTTGGCATGAACGAGGATCCGGAAGGTTCGCTGATTCTGCGCAAGCTGCAGGTCGATCGCTTTGTCGCCGGAGACTCCAGGAGTTTCGACGGCGTCGAGGAAATGATGCGGGCAACGGGTGACCTGTGAATCCGCTGGATCTGAGCTATCGGCACAAGATTCCGCTCTGGGGCGGTCTGCTGGTCGTGATGACGGCCTTCGCAGTTTCGGCCGTCCTGATGGTTCAGACCTATGAGGAGATGGAGGACGATCTCGTCATCGACACTGCGACGCTCGCCGAGGCGCTTGCGCCCGAAGTGTTTGCTGCGATGGTCAACGGCAACATCTGGCGGGCATACGACGTGGTCAGCACGCCGCTCGACCGGAAGCGGTCGGGACCCAACCTGCCCGGCAAGGCCGAGAACATCATCGTCGTCGATAACAACATGCAGGTGTTTGCTGCCGCCTTTCCGCGGCTTGCGCGCGTGGGCGCTGACCTCGAAACACTCGGCCCGGAATTCACCGCAATCGCCAACCAACTCCGCGTGAATGCGGGCAGTTCGGAGTCCGTGTCCAGCATCCCCGATTCGCCGCGACTTTTCTATACGATGCCGATCGCAGACCAAGGCGCCCGACTCGGCACGCTGGTCGTCGTGTTGCGCAAGAGCAGCTTCATGCCCCGGTTCTTCGAGATCGCACGCTACGGCGTTGTCGCCGCCGTCGTGCTGCTAGGGCTCCTGCTTCCCTTCAACTGGTACTGGGGGCGACGCATGGCGGAGCCACTGGTACAGCTGACCGAGCGCATGCGGGAAGTGGGCACGCAGTCGCCCAAGGAGTTGGATCCGTCCCTCTACACGCACCGTGATGAGATCGGCAGTCTCTTTATGACGTACAACAGGATGCTGGCGGAACTGAAGGAGAAGGGCGAACTGGAGCGGCAGGTCATGCAGGCGGACAGGCTTGCCGCCCTTGGCCAACTTGCGGCGGGCGTCGCGCACGAGATCAACAACCCGTTGGGCGGCATGCTTATGGCGATCGATACGCTCAAGGGCCGATCGATAACCGATCTCCGTACGGCGAAGACGATTGCTTTGCTCGAGCGTGGACTGGACCAGATCAAGGAAACCGTCGGTGCGCTCCTGGTCGAAGCCAAGGTGAAGAGCCGCAGCTTGTCCGAACGCGACATCGAGGACGTGCTGGTGCTGGTCCTGCCGCAGGTGCACAAGAAGGGATTGCACCTGGACTGGCACAACGACGTCGTCGGCGAAGTCGCATTGCCCGCAACGCTCGTGCGCCAAGTGCTCATCAACCTGCTTCTGAACGCAACCCACGCAGCGGCACCGCAGGGGCAGATCGCCTGCAATGTTCATGTCTCGGAAGATCAACTGCGAGTGAAGGTCGCAAACGATGGCAGGCTCATTACCGACGAACAAATGGGGCACCTTTTCGAACCCTTCTCGCCTTTGAGCGAGGAAGGCCACGGGCTGGGACTCTGGGTGACTTATCAGATCGTGCACCAGCTCGGCGGCACCATCACGGCGTCGCGCGAGGGCGGTTGCATGCAGTTCGCCGTACAGCTTCCCGCCGGGAGGATGCCGACATGAGCAGTCATACCAGGAACATATGCCTCGTTGAAGACGATGAGGTGATGGGGGAAGCCCTGCATGACCGACTCACGCTCGAAGGGTACGACTGCCATTGGTGCAGAACAGGTGCCGAAGCGAGGCAAGCACTGGAGAGTCGGCGATTTGCAGTCGCCCTGTGCGATGTCCAACTGCCAGACGCGAATGGGGAGCAGTTGTTCGCGGAGTTGTCACGAGATCGTCCGGATCATCCCCCGTTTGTCTTCATCACGGGCTACGGAAAGATCGATGCCGCGGTCAGGCTCCTCAAGCTCGGCGCCAGCGACTACTTGACGAAGCCGCTGGATATCCAGGCTCTCCTGGCGACCCTCGGGCGGCTCTGCGGCGGCAAGCCAAAACCTGCGCTGGTTCCGTCAGAGTATGCATTAGGCATATCGAGTGCGATGCGCCGAATCGAGTCGACACTGCCGCAATTGGCGCGCGCCGAGAGTTCGGTGCTCATCACGGGGGAGTCTGGCGTCGGCAAGGAAGAGGTCGCCCGCGCGCTGCACCGCTGGCGCGATCCCGGCGGGAAGCTTCCCTTTGTGGCTGTCAATTGCGGCGCCCTGACCGAGAGCCTCCTCGAGGCCGAGTTGTTCGGACACGTCAAAGGCGCCTTTACGGGGGCCAACAAGGACAAGAAAGGCGTCTTCGAACTGGCACACGGAGGGACGCTCTTTCTCGATGAAGTTGGCGAAATGTCGGCGCTGATGCAAGTCAAGCTGCTTCGCGCCATCCAGGAACGCAAGGTCACGCGCGTAGGTGCCGAGAAGCCGACGTCAGTGTCGATCAATCTGGTGTGCGCCACCCACCAGGACCTGAAGAAGATGGTCGAGGAGGGCCGCTTCCGGGAGGATCTGTACTACCGCATCCATGTCGTTCACCTCCACGTCCCGCCGCTACGCGAGCGTCGGGACGACATCCTGTGGCTGACCCGCAGGTTGCTTGACGGCATGGCGGATCCCCGGTGCAAACGCCGCGAAGTGTTGCCTGCGACCGAACGCGCACTTCTCGAACGGCCGTGGCCCGGAAACGTTCGGGAACTCAAACACTGCCTCGAGCGTGCCTGCGTGCTGTTCCCCGACGGCCCGTTGACGCCCAAGGCCCTGTTCGGGGAAATGCAACCCGTCGAAGTGCAGGATGTGGGAACGACTGGCGACAGTCTTGGCAGTTACCTCGAGGCTCGAGAAAAGGAGTACATCGAGCAGGCGCTGCGCGGGCATTCAGGACGCATCGCAGAAACTGCGGCCGCCCTGGGCATCAGTCGCAAGAATCTGTGGGAGAAGATGCGCAAACTCGACATTCACGAATGATCGGACCGCCATCAGCTGGATGCAGTCGGCATATTTCGCATGGGTAAATCGATTCCGTAATTCAAAACGAATAATTGAGCGCGCTTGTTGGGAATATCCCTATTGCGCTTAGTGTTCATTGCCCTCTATACTTTTCCACATTCACGAACACGGCAGCGGCGCAACCGCGGTCGTGCGAACCCTGAGGGGGCCAACCCGTCCTCTCGCCAAGTTGGTCGGACCCGATCTCCGACTGCGCCGTGATGGGCTTCTGAGCTGGCGCTCGCAAGGCGTTCGGAACGAAGCTCACCTTTGCAATGGATTCTTTTGGTTTTCGCCGCATTCGGCGACGAGAGAGGCGTCGTCGGAAATTGCGGCAGTGCAACAGCGATTCGAAGTGTCGGCGAAGCGAGTCAAGTGTTCCCGCCGATGTGGACGGCGCAAACGGCTCCAGGCGGGTGCGTCAACGATAGATCAAGCACGTACATAGAGGTCCGGCAAGATGAAAGCCAAGTATCCCGGCATATCGGCAGTAATTCACGGCAACGGCGCGGTGGCCCACGTCATGGGGCACGTATGTGGCGGCGTGATCGGCTACCCCATCACCCCCTCGACCGAGATTTCGGAAATCTACGAGGCGACGCGTGCCGATGGCGGCGTTAACGTCTGGGGCAAGCACCCGTTCTTCTTCAGCCCCGAAGGTGAGCACTCGGCACAGAGCGGCGCGCTCGGCGCGGCGCTGACCGGGGGCCAGTACATTTCCAACGCTTCGTCGAGCCAGGGCATCCTCTATGGCCTCGAGTCGCATTACGTCACGGTCGGCAAGAAAGTCGGCGGCTTCGTGCTGCAAGTGGCGGCGCGCGTCGTCTCCAAGCATTCGCTCAACGTCATGGCCGGCCACGACGATGCCTATGCGCTGCTGTCCTCCGGCTACACCATTCTGTTCGGCGCCAATCCGCAGGAGGCCGCTGACCTGGCGGCGATCTCCTACCGCGTCGCCTCGCTGTCGCTGATTCCCGTTGCCAACTGCATGGACGGCTTCGCCACCAGCCACATGCTCTCCGAAGCCCTGGTACCCGAACCCGAGCTGCTGAAGGAATACCTCGGCGATCCCGCCGGCCGCATCCCCTGTCCGACTGTCGCGCAGGAACTCCTGCACGGCGCCAAGGGCCGCGTGTTCCAGCTGAAGCACCAGTACCTGGCGCGCAACCGCGACAA
>DATJQH010000107.1:0-7910 GCA_035505955.1 Rhodocyclaceae bacterium | reverse complement strand
CGCGTATTCCGGATTGCAGACGGCGACGCTGACGACGACCAGCTTGGCGCGGTCGCGACGGGCAAGCTCGGCCGCCACCTGGATGGCGCCGGCGCTGTACTCCGAACCGTCGGTGGCCAGCACGATACGCTTGAAGTGGCCGACGAATGCCTCGGCGGTGCGCTGGGCGGGCGCCAGTGCGGCGATACCGCCGGCCAGCTGCCGCGCCATCTCCGCCTTGCGGTGCTCGGCGATGCCCTTGGTCAGGGAAGTCAATACCGTCACCGCGCCAAGGATCAGCGCCACGGCGAGGACGCTGTCGCCGAGCGTCTTCAGGGTGGCGATGTGGCCGTCCTCGATCGGCGCGATCAAGCCGAGTTCGGAGAGATAGCCGGGAATGTAGAAGAAGCGGGAGAACAGCACGGTGAGCATGATCACCGCCATCACCAGCTTGATCTGGTAGTCCTTGACGTAGGTGGTGCCGATGGCGCCGAGCTGGATGCCGAACAGCGAACCGAGAAGGATCAGCATGGCCAGGCGGATGTCGACCGCGCCTTCGAGGCCGTAGACGACGGTGCCGCCCAGGCCCATGACGAAGGCGATGACGAGTTCCGTGGCCGAAGCCATGATCGCCGGCACGCCGAGGATATAGATCATCGCCGGCACACCGATGAAGCCGCCGACCGCGATGGTGGCGGCAAGCATGCCGGTGGCGAAGCCGATGGGCAGAATGAAGAGGACGGAGACTGGAGCGCCGATGGCCTTGAAGTAAACCATGGTGCCGGGAATCCGGATCGACTGCGCCCAGAGCGCCAGCTTGGGCGTTTCGTTCGGCGCGTCGTGGCCGGCCACCTTCAGGCGGCGGTAGTCGCGCAGCACGAAGCCGCCGACGATGGCGAGGACGACGATGAAAATGACGGAAACATACAGGTCGGTGCCGGTGTGGCCGAACTGGTGCTTGATCGATGTCATCAGGTGCTTGCCGTAGAGCATGCCGGCCTCGGCGACGATGCCGAGGATGATGCCGAGCTTGACGTCCACCTGGCCGTACTTGTGGCGCTTGACCGAGCCGACCAGCGCCTTGGGAAACTTGTGGCAGATGTTCGAAGCGACAGCCACCATGGCCGGAGCACCCAGCGACATCATGGCCGGCGTCAGGACGAAGGCGCCGCCAGAGCCGATGAAGCCGGACACCATGCCGGCGATGAAACCGATCAGCACCAGCAGGAACACCGTGGCGGCGTTGAGGTCGATGAACTGGACGGCATCCATGGCGGTCACTTCGCCTTGTCGGGCTGGCGGGCGGGCTTGAGGCCCATCACGTCCCAGAACAGCCCCGTGAAGGCGCCGTGGGCGTAGGAAACGGCGAAGGCGATCAGGATCGGCAGCAGCACGTGCCACCAGGTGCCTTGCTCGACATGTCCTCCCTTCGCGGCGCAAGCGGCCTCGTCGACCTGGTAAGAATGGAAGTAGCTTGCGTTGGCGCCTTCGCCGACCACGCAAGCATCCGGCGTCGTGTGCGCCACATACTGTACGACGTCGGCGTAATAGAACATCGCCGCGTAGAGCAGGGCGGTCACGACACCCCAGAAAATGGTCTTGCTCCAGCGGGCATGCTGTCGTTCCACGTGGTTTCCCCCCCTCGAATCTGCTGCACTGCGGAATACGAGACCCCGATCGGTGAATAAGAACCTTGTTCCCGTAAGGCCTATTGCGGACTGCTAATATCGCAACATGCGTCAAATGAACGTCAAAATGAAGTCAAGCCTGCGCAAAGACAGATTGATCCAGCTGCCGGAAAGATTCTCGCGATGACCATGCCAACCGCCCTGAAACGATTCCTCCCTTTCCTGCGCTGGTTCCCCTACGGACGCGCCACGTTTCGCGCCGACTTTGTTGCGGGCCTCACAGTGGCGCTGGTATTGGTGCCTCAGTCGATGGCCTATGCCCAGCTCGCGGGCTTGCCGGCCTATTACGGGCTGTATGCGGGTTTCCTGCCGGTGATGGTCGCGGCGCTGTGGGGCTCGTCGAACCAGCTCGGTACCGGGCCGGTGGCGGTAGTCTCCCTGCTTACGGCATCGAGCCTGACGCCGCTGGCGGCGGTGGGGTCCGATCACTTTGTCGCCTTGGCCGTAATGTTGGCGTTGATGGTGGGCATCGTTCAATTGGCGTTGGGCGTATTCAAGCTCGGCGTAATCGTCAATTTCCTCTCGCATCCGGTCATCGTTGGCTTTACGAATGCCGCCGCGATCATCATCGGCCTTTCGCAGATCAACAAGCTGATGGGCGTCCCGATCGGACGCTCCGAGCATTTCGTTCAGGACGTCTGGGGTGTTGCCAGGCAGGTCGGCGATACACACTTGCCGACTCTGGCCGTGGGCCTTGCCGCCATCGCGCTCATTTGGGGCATCCGCAAGTGGGCCCCGAAAATGCCCGGCGTGCTTGTGGCGGTGGCGCTCACGACGCTTGCCTCCTGGGCCCTGAACTTCGAGCGCAACGGCACGGCTACCCTCGATCAGATCGGTGACCCGGAAGCGAGAGTATTGCTGGCAGAGTTCGTGCGCACCGAGGACCGCATCAAGGAGATTAACGACCAGATCACGGCCAAGAGCACCGAACTGCAGGTGTTGCACAAGGCAAGCGGCGAGCATGCGCGCGAGGAGGCGACATTCAACTACGAGCTGGAACTCCTGAAGCTGCAGTTGCGCGATCGCGAGGATGAGAACCGTCGCCGCAATCGCGCCATCCGCAGCATCGTGTTTGAGCAGACAGAAGTCAGTCCCGGTGGCACGCCGCAGTATTTCGCCCAAGGCAAGGTGCCTGCCGGCGTGGTCTCCAGCGGCGGCCGCTGGCGCATCGTCAAGGCTGGTGAAACGAGCAGATTGTCCGGAGGGGGCGAAGTCGTGGGCAAGGTTCCTGAGGGACTGCCGAGCCTGGGGCTGCCCAGGATTTCCTGGGACATGATCGGTTCGCTCCTGTCCACCGCCATCGTCATTTCGCTTGTCGGGTTCATGGAGGCGATTTCGATCGCCAAGGCGATCGCAGCGAAGACACGCGAGAAGATCGATCCGAACCAGGAACTGATCGGGCAAGGCATCGCCAACATCGTTGGCAGTCTGTCGAAGGGCTTTCCCGTGTCCGGGTCCTTCTCTCGCTCGGCCGTCAACATGAACGCCGGAGCAATCACGGGCATGTCGTCCGTATTTACGGGCATCTTCGTGCTGCTTACGCTGCTCTTCCTCACGCCGCTCCTCTACCACCTGCCGCAGGCCGTGTTGGCCGCAGTGATCATCATGGCCGTGATCGGCCTGATCAATTTCGCGGCCATCCGCCACGCGTGGCAAGCGAACAAGCACGACGGCATCGCCGCCATCGTGACTTTCGTTGCCACGCTGGCTTTCGCGCCGCATCTCGACAACGGCATCATGGTGGGTGCCGGACTGGCGATCGGCCTGTACCTCTACCGCACCATGTCCCCGCGCGTGGCAATCCTTGGCCGCCTGGGGGATGGCACGCTGCGCGATGCCAAGGTGAACAACCTGCCGGCGTCCGATATCGTTACGGCCGTGCGTTTTGACGGCCGGCTGTATTTCGCCAACGTCGCCTTCTTCGAGGATGCGATCCTCGAAGCCGTCGCCAACAATCCGGAGGCACCGTACCTGCTGGTCGTCGGCGACGGCATCAACGAACTCGACGCGTCAGGCGAGGAAGTGATCCGCCACCTGGTCGAGCGCCTGAACGCGGTGGGCATCGTCATGCTCTTTGCGGGCCTGAAGAAACAGGTCCTCGATGTCATGCAGGCAACGGGTTTGCGCGGCGAAATCGGCGAGAAGCGATTCTTCCCGACCGCCGAGCAGGCGCTGGCGAGAATCTACGAGCGCCCCGAGTACGTCGGGGAGGACGACCCGCTGCGACCGCGTACTGCCTGATAGAATCACCAGCTTAGGCAGGCGCAGACCTGCGAGAGAACACGAGACAAGCGCCGCGCCGATGCAGTCCCTCCTGTCGATTGACCTGCTCCTCATTGCCGCCTGTGCGTGGCTGGCATTGGGCTTGGCCGGGCTGGCGGCAGGCAGCATGCGCGCAGTGGCGAAGCTGCTGCTGCCGCTCGGCGCACTCGTTGGTCTCGCCGTCGGCCTCGTCGCGCTGGACTTCCTTGGTGGCGCGCCGGAAACGGCAGTGCTTGTCATTGGCCTGCCGACGCTGCCCTTCCACCTTCGCCTCGACAACCTGACCGCGGTGTTCGCGCTGCTGCTCGGGTTCGCATCGGTCGGAATTTCCGTCTACGCCGCCGGCTACTTCAGGAACGACCGACAGACGCCCGCGGGCGCGTTTTGCCTCGAATACCACGTCTTCCTGGCCAGCATGCTCATGGTGCTGCTGGCCGACGATGCCTACGCGTTCATGGTGGCGTGGGAGAGCATGGCGCTGTCCTCGTTCCTGCTGGTGACGACCGACCACAAGCATGACGCCATCCGCCGCGCAGGCTACTTGTACCTCCTGATCGCGCATGTCGGCGCCATTTCCATCCTGCTCTCGTTCGGCGTCATGACGTCCGGCTCCGGCGACTACACGTTCGCCGGCATGCGCGCACAGGAACTGTCGCCGTTCTGGGCCTCGATCGCCTATCTGCTGGCCTTGGTCGGCTTCGGTGCCAAGGCCGGCCTGGTGCCGATCCACGTCTGGCTGCCCGAGGCGCACCCGGCCGCGCCGTCGCCCGTGTCGGCGATGATGAGCGGCGTCATGCTGAAGACGGCCATCTACGGCCTGCTGCGCGTGAGCTTCGACCTCGTCGGCACCACGCTCTGGTGGTGGGGCGTGGTGGCCATGGCCGTCGGCCTGGTCACGGCGTTGTTCGGAGTGCTCTACTCGACGGTGCAGTCGGACATGAAGCGGCTGCTCGCCTACTCGTCGATCGAGAACATCGGCCTGCTGGCCGTTGGCATCGGCCTGACGCTGATCTTTCACGCCTACCGGATGGATGCGCTTGCCGCCCTGGCGATGACGGCCGTGCTTTACCACTGTCTTGCGCACGCCGGCTTCAAGAGCCTGCTGTTCCTGTGCACCGGTTCCGTGCTGCACGCAACCAAGGAGCGCAGCCTGGGCCGGCTCGGCGGCCTGATCCAGCGCATGCCCTGGGTGGCGTGGCTCGCGCTGCTGGGCGTGATCGCGGGCGCGGGGCTGCCGCCCCTCTCGGGTTTCGTCTCGGAATGGCTGCTGCTGCAGGCCTTCCTGTTCTCGCCGGGATTGCCGCATTCCTGGCTCAACATGGTCGTGCCCGTCGCCGCCGCCGTCGTGGCGCTGGTGGCCGCGATTGCCGGTTTTGCCATGGTCAAGTTTCACGGCATCATCTTCCTGGGCCAGATGCGCGAGCCGACGCTCGCGCATGCGCACGATGCCGGCCCTTGGGAGCGCGCGGGCCTCATCTGGCTGGCGGCACTGACGCTGCTGCTCGGCGTCATACCGTCGACGGTCATCGGCCTCATCGATGCGGCCACGCGGCAGTTGCTCGGCACCGGTCTCGCCGGCAAGGTTGCTGAACACGGCTGGGCGATGCTGGCGCCGATCTCGCCGGATCGCGCGAGCTACATGCCGCTGCTGTTCCTCGTCACGATCGTGCTTGCCCTCTGGGTCGGGCGCTGGCTGGTGCACAATTTCTATCACGGGCGCGTGCGCATTTCGGACCCATGGGACTGCGGCTATTTCTTCCAGGGGCCGCGGGCGCAGGACACTGCCGAAGGCTTCTCGCAACCGATCCGCCGCATCTTCGAGCCCATGTTCCGCATGGAGCGGCACTTCCCCACGATCCGCGACGAGAAGCCGTACTACTCGGTCAAGGTCGAGGACCATTTCTGGCACTGGCTGTACCTGCCCGTGGCGCGGCTTGTCGAGCGCGTTTCCGGGATCATCGTCAGCGTGCAGGGTGGGCGCATTGCCGTTTACCTGATGTACAGTTTCCTGACGCTGATCCTGCTGCTCCTGGTGGCCAGGCCATGATCAGCATCTCGGGATTGATTGCCCAACTGTTTGCCATCGTCATGGCGCTGGCGCTGGCGCCGCTCCTGACGGGCTGGGTCAACCAGTGCCGCGCCTGGCTGCAAAACCGCAGCGCGCCGCCGCTGCTGCAGCCGTACTACATGCTGCACAAGCTGTTCCGGAAGGATGTCGTCCTCGCTTACAACGCTTCTTCGCTGTTCCGCGCTGCGCCGTTCGTCATCTTCGGCTGCATGCTGCTGGCCTGCGCCATCATTCCGACCTTGTCGACCGACCTTCCGTTCGCACCGGCCGCCGACACCTTGGCGCTGGTGGGCGTCTTCGGCCTCGCGCGCATCTTCATCTCGCTGGCGGCCATGGACATCGGCACGTCGTTCGGCAGCCTCGGCGGCCGGCGCGAGATGCTGGTCGGCTTCCTCGCCGAACCGGCGCTGCTGATGGTCATTTTCACGACGGCGATGATCTCGCAGTCGACCTCGGTGGCGACCATCGTCGAAACGCTGGCGCACCGCGACTTCATCATCTACCCGAGCCTCGCCTTCGCCGGTATCGCCTTCACCTTCGTTTCGCTGGCCGAGAATGCGCGCGTGCCCGTCGACAACCCGGCGACGCACCTTGAGCTGACGATGATCCACGAGGCCATGATCCTCGAATACTCCGGCCGCCACCTGGCGCTGATCGAGTGGGCCGCAAGTCTCAAGCTCTATGCCTACTCGTGCCTGGGCCTCGCGCTGTTCTTCCCGTGGGGCATTGCAGCGGGCGACAGCATTCTTGGCCTCGCCGGCGCCATTCCGCTGCTGCTCGTCAAGCTTGCCATCGGCGGCTTTGCCCTGGCGCTGATCGAGACGGTCAATGCCAAGATGCGCATTTTCCGTGCGCCGGAGTTCCTCGGCACCGCCTTCCTGCTCGCGGTGCTCGGACTTCTGGTTCGTTTGCTGCTGGAGACGCGGGTATGACCGACGTCCCGCTCTCGGCACAGCTCATCAACCTGTGCGCGTCGGTGATCCTGCTGCTGGCGTTCGCCATGCTGGCGCAGCGGCGCGTGATGCAACTCATCAACCTGTTCGGCCTGCAGGGGCTGGTGCTGTGCCTGTCGACCGTCGTGGTGGCGGTGACGACACATCAAAATCACCTGTACTGGTCGGCCGGCCTGACGCTGCTCCTGAAGGCGATGCTGCTGCCCTGGATCCTGCATCGCCTGGTAAGGAAGCTGTATGTGAAGTGGGATGTCGAATCGCTCGTCAACGTGCCGACTACCATGCTGTTCGGAGTCGTGCTGGTCATCATCGCCTTCAACGTTGCCCAGCCAATCTCGCTGCTCTCCCACACCATCAGCCGCGGCACGCTCGGCATCGCGCTGGCGACAGTGATGCTCGCGTTCCTCATGATGATCACGCGTACCAAGGCGATCCCGCAGGTGGTCGGCTTCCTGGCCATGGAAAACGGCCTCTTCCTCGCCGCCACCAGCGCCACCTACGGCATGCCGATGGTGGTCGAACTCGGCATCGCGCTCGACGTGCTGGTTGGCGTCATCATCCTCGGCGTGTTCTTCTTCCAGATCCGCGACCAGTTCGACAGCCTGGACATCCGGCACATGGAAAGGCTGAAGGACAACTAGGATGGAACTCGACCTCTTCGTCATCCTGCTCGCGATTCCGCTCGTCAGCGGTGCGCTGCTCACCGTGCTGGGCGAGCGCGAGTGGGCGCCCAACCTCAACATCATCGCCAGCGGCGGCACCTTCCTGGCCGCGGCGCTCCTGACCGCCGAGATCGTCGCTCATGGCCCGCGCTTCGCGTTGGGCGAGCAGTTCTTCATCGACTCGATGAACGTCTTCTTCGTTTCGCTCACGGCCTTCGTCGGCCTGACCACCAGCATCTTTTCCGGCCCGTACATGAAGAACGAGCGCGAGCACGGCAAGCTCTCGGCGCCGCGCCTG
>DATJQH010000106.1:0-7412 GCA_035505955.1 Rhodocyclaceae bacterium | reverse complement strand
ACCCCAGGTGATGTCCTTGCCGTCGATCCGCCCACCCGCCAATACGGCCTTCGATTCTTCGTCGTAGCCATAGCCCTGCCACGGCTCCGGCGTGAACACGCCGATGTACTTCAGAATCCGCATCGACGGGATGCCATAGACAATGATCTGCCCCGACTGCCCCCCAGAACTGAACGCTACAAACTCGTCACGCTTGCCCGTCGGCACATACGTCTTCGCCGCCGCCAACAGATCCTGCTGACTCAAGTCCCGACGCTTCATCACATCCTGCAAACTCTCCGCCGACCACGCAACACCGCTTGCCAGTCCCAGCCCTATGAGTGGAACAAGGGCCCTAGTCATCGATAGTTTCACTCTTCTCTCCTGATGGGTCATCGGTCCGGGGCGGCAGCCCCGCTTTGCAATCGCCAAATCGCCTGCGGCAATTGGTCGCAGCACACTATCGGCAAGTGCAGTGCCGAACTCCTTGATTCGGGTCAAGAGCGCAAACGCCCTGTTTGACGTCGATCAAACGGCGACGCCGCCATGCAGGCCGCCCGCTACGCGGGGACACCGCGGCCAACGGGATGCATCTGGAACATTCGATCCGAACCCCGCCCGGGCTGGAACGCCACCCGGCCCTTCGAGGGCCTGGCGAAGGAATCAACGGAAACTCAGCTGTCGCAGCTCGCTGCCGGCTCCGTAACCGGGTCAGAGTCGGGCCTGTAGACCGTAACGGTGTTGCGTCCCGCGTTCTTCGCCCGGTACATTGCCTTGTCGCTCAATCGCAACAACTCGTGCAGCTTGTCGGCATGTTCCGGATAGAGCGCAACGCCGATGCTGGCGGTGATTTCCAGGCTTTGCCCGCCGGGCGCAACAAAAGATGCGCTCAGGGCTGCACGGATGTTGTCGGCGATCCTGATTGCGTCGCTGGAATTGCCGGCCTCGGGTAGCAGCACCACGAACTCGTCGCCGCCGATGCGGGCAACCGTGTCGGACTTCCGCAGGCATGTCTGTATGCGTTGTGCAACGGCCCGCAGCAACCAATCGCCGACGTCGTGCCCAAACGCGTCGTTGATGGGCTTGAACCGGTCCAGGTCTATGAAAAGCACGGACATTTGCAGGTGATCCCGTTGCGCCTGGACGATCAGCTGGCCGAGTCGGTCTTCCAGCAGCCGCCGGTTGGGAAGGTTCGTCAGCTGGTCGTAGAAGGCCATGTGGCGTACCTTCTCCTGCGCCGCCAGCACGCTTCTGGCCATGTGGTCGAAAGACTCCATGACGTGCCGCAGCTCCGGACTGCCGCCCGGTGCGAGATGGACGTCGAACTGACCCGCTGCAATCGCATTGGTGCCTGATTCAAGCTGCTTCAGCGGCGCAAGGCCGGAACGCAAGACCAGCCAGATGCCAAGGAAGTCCAGGACGATCGCCAGCAGCAGGATGGCGAGGTGGCCCTTCAGATGCGCCCAGGACCGCTCGGCCTGGACCTGTGCAGTCAGCGTCAGACGCAAGTCGCCGTAGGAACGACCGCCGACATTCACCTGGACGCTGCCGGACATGTCGGAAATATCGAACAGCGCGTTGAACCAGCCGGGCACACCGGATGCCGGCAGTTTGGCTTCGGCGTGGAGGGCGGCACCCTCGACAGCGCGAAACTCCGCCTTCACGACGGGAAGCCGCGACACGCTCTGCTCCAGGGTCTGCTGCAGGGTCGCGTAATCGCCGATCACGACGACACCGGCGAGCACACCGGACAGTGTGTCGAGGTCCCTGGCCACTTCGGCTGCCAGGTCGTTCCGGAATTCAATGACCTCCTGGCGCGCGGATACGAGCAGCATGACCGCGCCTGCGGCGACAAGCGCCACTGTGGCGGTCGTCAGCAGACGACCGATCAGCGGGATGCGGCTCCAAAAGGTGCGGACGGGTGTCATGGGCTACTGGAGGTCCTTGAGCAAGGTATGCCTGTAGAAATCCGTGTAGTTTCGATAGTCTTCCGGATCCGAACTGCGGAACCCAAAGGGAGGACTTTGGCCGACCAGGTTCGCCGATTGCTGGAGAATCGCCTGCCCCTCGGTATCCACATCCATGCCATCGATGGCCTGCTCCACGGTGTCAGCCACGGCCTTCGGGACACGAGGGTGAACGGCAATCGGCACGTTGAGGAAAGGATCGGACTCCCACAGCACGCGGTAGCGCACATTCTCGCGTTGCGCGAAGTCCTTCATCATTTGCCCGTTCACCCCGGCAGCCAACACCCGCCCGGCTTTGAGTTGCGCCATGATGCCTTCCTGATTTCCACCGAAAACCGGCGACACGGTGACCTTCTGGCGCAGCAAGTGGTCCATTGGCACCGCATAGCCCACGAAGGCCGCCGGCGACGGGAACCCGACTTCCTTGCCTTCGAGATCTTTCAGGCTCCTGATCGGCGATCCGGCCAGGGTGACGATTTGTCCGGTAATCGCCTCGTCGCGCGGCCGCAGGATCACCCGGTAGTTGGCCGCAGCCATCCGGGGCTGGAATATGTGGTTCGAATAGACGAAGTCGTAGGTGCCGTGTTCTGTTGCCTCACTGGATTCCTGTCCGGTGCGGGCAATCTTCAGGACCAGCGTGACGCCGGCGCGCCGATGGACGTAATCGAGGATGGGGTTCCAGTACTGGGCTGTCAGGACCGGGCTGCGCTGCGATAGCACGCCGAAGCTGAAGCTCTCGCCGGCCAGCGCGGAGGGTACCGACAGACAGGCGAGGAGCGCTATCAGGATGAGAACAAGGCGCGAATGAAATCCGGATCGGCGGCACGGGCGCCTGCCATGCGATGTGGGGAATGCCACGTCATCACCTCACGAGTCGGAACGCGAAATGCGTCGATTGCATGCGAGCAAATACAAGGCTACACCCAAGACAGTCCATGCCCATTACCTTGGATCAAACCCTTGGTCGAACGTAACGTGACAAATGGGCGGCTGACACCGAAGAGTCAGCCGCCGTGGTACGCCGTCCTGGTTCGCACGGCGCCACCGACACGATTGCCGCAGCGCCGTCAGGGCAGGTTGATCCGGCTGGCGAACAGGTGGAACTGCGGCGTCGTGGTCGGCGAATACTCGCTGTAGATGATGCCGCTGCCGCTGGCCTCCGCGTGGTAGCCGCAGGCGCCGTTGAAACTGCCGGCCGTGCCCGACACGCGTTTCACCAGCACCGGATTACCGCCGCTGCGCTCGACCGAAGCCGCGGCGAGGTCGGCGATGCGGAACACCATGCAGCCGCGGTAGGTGTCGGGCGGTGGCTCGTAGCCGGTGACGATCAGGTACGGCGTGCCGCCGACATCCACCAGTTCCGAGGCCGCGAATCCGTTCAGCGATTGACCCGATTGCGAGAACTGCGCCGCCTCGCCGGCGGCCAGCAGGTCGCCCCGGTAATCGCACGCGGAAAACGCGCGGTCGCAGCGCAGCAGGATGATCTTGCCCAGCGTCGCGCATTGCAGGCTGACGTAGATGCCGTCGCTGCGCGCCAGCATCCCCGGCTCGGTGAAAGCGATGCAGCCGCCCAGTTGCGCGTTGTACTGCGCGGCCAGCGGAAATTCCGGCGCGCCGATGAAGGCATCCATGTCGGTCGCGTTGTAGAGCGTGCCGGTGAACAGCTTGCGCTCGGCGCTCCACGGCCCGCCCGGTGCCGGCGCGGTGGCCAGCCCCACCCAGCCGTTCTGGAACAGCGAGCCGGCAGGAATGGCCAGCACGCGGTGCCACAGCATCTTCCAGCGCCGCGCCGGAATGTCGTCCGGATCGTAGAGCAGGCGCGACACCTCGAAGCGCCAGGTCGCCCACAGCGTGCCGCCGGAACCGTCCGGCACCTGGAAGTCGGCCGTCGCGATGCCGTTCGGATCCACACCGATGTCGGTCCACGTGTTGCCGTGGTCCGGCGACGAGGCGATGCGCGTACGTACCCGGTTCATCGCCGGCACGTTGGACGACGGCTGCACGCTCGAATGGCTCATCCACAAATTGCCGACAGCATCCGCCATCGGCGCGGGATCGAAAATGCCGTTGCTGCCCGGCGTGCCGGCCACCGAGATCTCGGCTACCGTGACCGACGGCGGCGCGGCGTCGCTGCCACCACCACCGCCGCACGAAGCCACCCATCCAGCGAGCAGCACCAGTATCCCGACTCCCGCTTTGCGTTTCATGTCCATGTTTCCCCGATCACGGCACGAGCGGCAAGGTTACGGCAAAGCACGGCGAACCGCCAATCGAAGCCCTGGCAGCCGGTGCGGACTGGTCATTTTGGCGTTCTTGCCCGGCGCGTGCGGGCACCAGACGGCGCACGCGCCAGCATTCCGATGAACCTGGCCCTGGACATCAAGCCGGGTGCGGCCAACTACCTTGGGCACATCGACGTGCTGATACGTGCCAAGAAGAGCAAAACCGAAGACAGTGCCGGGTCGACACTGCCATTGATCAACCAGGCCACGGCTGCGCCATCGGCCAAGGCGACGCGGTAACCAAATTCAAGCGGACTCGACGGCTTACTGAGGGGGAGTGGGGTGGCTGATGGGACTCGAACCCACGACGACCGGAATCACAATCCGGGACTCTACCAACTGAGCTACAGCCACCACCGAAAAACAAATCCTGGCCCGCCCGGCGAGACTCGAACTCACAACCCCCGGCTTAGAAGGCCGGTGCTCTATCCGGTTGAGCTACGGGCGGTTCTCCGTGCGAGCTTCGGGGTATCGCGCAACTGGTCGGGGTGAGAGGATTCGAACCTCCGACATCCTGCTCCCAAAGCAGGCGCGCTACCGGGCTGCGCTACACCCCGAGAGGCGCGGATTCTACCGGCGCCCCGGGGCATGGTCAATGTCAGGATTTCAGTGCGTCACGATGCCCGTGTCCGCCACCGCGTCGGGAACCTTGGCCGGCACCGCTTCCGCAAGCGGCTCCTCGGGCAACGGTTGCGGCATACGCTCCAGCGCCAGTTCGAGAACCTGGTCGATCCACTTGACCGGACGAATCTCGATCTTGGTCTTGATGGTATCGGGCATCTCCGCGAGGTCCTTGACGTTCTCTTCCGGAATCAGCGCCAGGCGGATGCCGCCACGCACCGCGGCCAGAAGCTTCTCCTTGAGGCCGCCGATTGGCAGTACTTCGCCGCGCAGCGTGATCTCGCCCGTCATGGCCACATCAGCGCGCACAGGAATGCCGGTCAGCGTGGACACCAGCGCCGTCGTCATGCCGATACCGGCCGACGGTCCGTCCTTCGGCGTCGCGCCTTCCGGCAGGTGGATGTGGATGTCGTTCTTCTGGTAGAAGTCCTCGGGAATGCCCAGCGACTTGCTGCGCCGGCGGACCACAGTCAGCGCGGCCTGGATCGACTCCTGCATGACTTCGCCGAGCTTGCCGGTGGTCATCGTCTTGCCCTTGCCGGGAACGGCAACCGATTCGATGGTCAGCAACTCTCCACCGACCTCGGTCCACGCAAGGCCCGTGACCTGACCGACCTGATTTTCCTTCTCGGCCATGCCGAAGGTATAGCGGCGCACGCCGACGAACTTGTCGAGATTCCTGGCGTTGACGACGATCTTGTTCTTGCGTTTCTTCAGTACCAGCGCCTTGACCACCTTGCGGCAGATCTTGGAAATCTCGCGCTCCATCGCGCGCACGCCTGCTTCGCGCGTGTAGTAGCGCACGATGTCGCGCAGTGCGTCTTCGGTGACGGTGAGTTCCTCACGCTTGACGCCGTTATTCTTCAGCTGCTTCGGCAGCAGGTAGCGCTGTGCGATGTTGACTTTCTCGTCTTCCGTGTAGCCGGCAAGGCGAATCACTTCCATTCGATCGAGCAACGCCGGCGGAATGTTCAGCGTATTGGCGGTGGCGACGAACATCACATCGGACAAGTCGAAATCGACTTCGATGTAGTGATCCTGGAACGTGTGGTTCTGCTCGGGGTCGAGCACTTCCAGCAATGCCGACGACGGATCGCCGCGGAAGTCCATGCCCAGCTTGTCCACCTCGTCGAGCAGGAACAACGGATTCTTGACGCCGACCTTGGCCATGTTCTGCAGGATCTTGCCCGGCATCGAACCAATGTAGGTGCGACGGTGACCTCGAATTTCGGCCTCGTCGCGCACGCCGCCCAGCGCCATGCGCACGAACTTGCGGTTGGTGGCCTTGGCGATCGACTGGCCGAGCGAGGTCTTGCCGACGCCCGGGGGGCCAACCAGACAGAGGATCGGCGCTTTCACCTTCTCGACGCGCTGTTGCACGGCCAGGTACTCGACGATGCGCTCCTTGACCTTCTCGAGGCCGTAGTGATCCTTGTCGAGAATCTTCTCGGCCGCGTTCAGATCCTTCGAAACACGGGACTTCTTCTTCCACGGCAGGCCGACCAGCGTGTCGACGTAGTTGCGCACCACGGTGGCTTCTGCAGACATTGGCGACATCAGCTTGAGCTTCTTGAATTCGGCGTTGGCCTTGGCCAGCGCTTCCTTGCTCATGCCGGCGTCGCGGATCTTCTTTTCCATCTCTTCCAGATCGGCACCCTCTTCGCCTTCGCCGAGTTCCTTCTGGATGGCCTTGACCTGTTCGTTCAGGTAATACTCGCGCTGGCTCTTCTCCATCTGGCGCTTGACGCGGCCGCGGATGCGCTTTTCGACCTGCAGGATGTCGAGTTCGGTTTCGAGTTGCGACAGCAGTTTCTCCAATCGCTCGCCAACATCGAAAAGTTCGAGGATTTCCTGCTTGAGCTCCAGCTTCATCGGCAAGTGGGCGGCGATGGTGTCGGCCAGCCGACCGGGCTCCTCCACACCGGCGAGCGATGTCAGGATTTCCGGCGGAATCTTCTTGTTCAGCTTCACGTACTGGTCGAACTGGGCCAGAATCGCCCGGCGCATGGCCTCGACCTCGTGGTCCGGACCTTCCTCCGCCCCCTGCGGAGTAACCGTGGCGACGAACAGCGTCCGCTGGTCCTCGACCCGTTCGATGCGCGCCCGCTGCGCACCCTCGACCAGCACCTTGACGGTGCCGTCCGGCAGTTTCAGGAGTTGCAGGATGTTGGCGATGCAACCGATCGGGTAAAGATCCTCGGCCTCCGGTTCGTCCTTGGCGGCGGACTTCTGGGCGACAAGCAGGATGCCCTTGCCCGCGTCCATGGCGGTCTCCAGCGCGCGGATGGACTTCGGCCGCCCGACGAAGAGCGGGATGACCATGTGCGGAAAGACCACCACATCGCGCAACGGCAGCAACGGCAGCTCAATCTTTTCCGTGGGTGTGTCGAATTCGCCTAGCATGGGCTTTTGTCCTGTCAAATTGGGATTGCCGTTCGGACATGGGGGCAACCCGGGCCCAATTCAAGCCTCGCGGCCGACCGGCGGAGTGAGGTTAGTTCGAGCCTGAAACCTTGGGTTGATCCGCGTAGATCAACAGAGGCTGGCCGCCGTGCTCGATCAT
>DATJQH010000105.1:0-60598 GCA_035505955.1 Rhodocyclaceae bacterium | reverse complement strand
GCCGTTCCGAGATCAGGTCGTGGTGCGGCGAAAAGCTGTCGTAGGGCAGCGTCTCCCAGTCGGGCAGCAGATGCACTCGCAGCGCAGGCTGAAACCACGCAACTTCCTCGGTGAGGCGCTGGGCGTCGAGCGGGTTCGACGTGACGACCAGCAGCAGGCGACCCGGCTGCGCGAGCTCCGCGACCATCAGCGCATCGGCGGAGCCGGCGAGCGCAGGCAGGTCTACGCGGACGCCAGACTTGGGCGCAGCAGGCAGCGAGAGCAGGCGGGGTCGGGGTTGGGACACGGCGGACGTTCGAAACTGCGGAGCGAAATTATAGCGGGGCAGCCCGCGACGACTCCGCTACGGACGCGCGATTGCCGCGCGCGCGCTCCATGCCCATTCCGCCGTCAGCACTGCGAGCGCCGCGTAGAAGCCGGATGCGCTTCGTCCTGCCACGCGTGCCGCGAACTGCGGCAGCCAGCGCAGGACGTGGTCGTCGAGGACTCGGATGAGTTCATCGCCAAAGTCAGTGCTCGTGGGACGCCGTGCGGATGCCGCAATATGGAGCAGTTGCAGTACCAGATGATCGTCGGGTCGTTGGCGCCAGTCGGGCGTGGCAAGGCCGATGGCGTCGTGCAGCGCGCGCCACTCGAACATTGCCGCCTGGCAGTTGAGGCCGTCGTCGTCGGTCCACATCGACTCGCAGGGTGAGGCGCCGTAAGCACCGGTGAGGTAGATCGCTGCGTATTCGGCCGCGAGGTCGTCGAGCGCCAGCGCATCGTCAGGCGCGGGCAGTTGCGCCACCGCGGCGGCCATCGCGCGCCAGGCGCCAGCCGCCTTTTCGGTGCGCGGCAGCAGCGCGAGGCAGCGCGGGAAGTCCGCCTCGCGCAGCGCTGCGATCATGGCCGGCGTCAGCTCACGATCGTGCAGCGCCGCGAGGGCCTCGGCGTCCTCGGCGATGGCGGCCAGCAGTGCGCTCACGCCTTGCCTTTCGGATGCGCGACGAAAACGATGGAAGGATTCGTGAGTTCCGGGTTCGCCATGTTCTTCACCTGCCGCACCGGCTGGTCGTGCGGACCCATGGCGGTGGTCGGCCAGGTGCCGGCACGCAACTTGTCGATCGGGCCGATGTCGAGCACGCGCATCAGGCAGCCCATGACGCAGTACGGCTTGCGGCCGGCCTCGATTTCATCCACGCACATGTTGCACTTCTTGACGATCTTCGCCACCGGGTCCCACTGTGGCGCGCCGTAGGGGCAGGCCGCTTCGCAGCGTCGGCAGCCGATGCACAGCGTCGAGTCGATGTCGACGATGCCGTCGGCCTCGCGCTTCCAGATCGCGCCGGTCGGGCAGGTCGGCAGGCAGGCCGGATCGGCGCAATGGTTGCAGGCCATGTTCACCTTGTAGGCGAACACGTCGGGAAACGTGCCACCCTCGACGTACATCACGCGCCGGAAGCGCGGACCGGGCGGCAGGCCGTTCTTGTCCTTGCAGGCGATCTCGCAGGAGCGGCAGCCGATGCAATCGACGTTGTGATGCACGAAGCCGAGCTGCACGGCCGGCTTCACCGGCTTTTCGGTCTGGTCCAGCTTGCGCCGCAGCGCGGCCTTTACACGTTCCTTGTCCAGGTTGCTCATTTGTCGCGCCGGAAGATGAAGGAGCGCGCGGTCGACTGCACGTCCCAGCCGGGACGATGGTCGAGGTCCGTCTTCTTCACGTTGACCAGGATGGTGTTGAAGGCGAAGGCGCCGGCCGGGCTCGGTGCGTCGAGCGTCAGGAAGTCCGGGTTGCCGGCGCGGTCGACGCCGTTGGCATCGCGATCCATCCACGCGCCTTCGTGCAATGCGACAACGCCGGGCATGCAGCGCTCCGTGACGTAGATGGGCACGACGACGCGGCCGCGCTCGTTCCAGGCTTCGACGATGTCGCCGGTACGCAGGCCGAGCTTCGCGGCGTCGGCGGCGTTCATGGTCAGTTCCTGCTGGTAGGTCTCGCGCAGCCAGGGCGTGTTGTGGAAGATCGAGTGCGTGCGCCAGCGCGGGTGCGGCGTCACCATGTGGAAGGGAAAGTCCTTGGCCTTCGGATGGTTCAGCGATTCGAAGGGCTCGATCCATTTCGGGATCAGCGGGATCGGTACGCCCCACTGCGTGCGCGTCCAATCCTTCACGCGCGCCAGCGTGGTCGACAGGATTTCGATCTTGCCGGAGGGCGTCTCGAAAGGCTTGCCGTTCTCGATCTGTTCGCGGAAAGCGACGCGCGGCTGGTCGAAGACGAACTTGTAGACCCCGTGGCGCTTGAAGTCGTCCCACGACATCGTGACGTCCTGGCGTTCCTGCACGCGCCGCCACCAGTCGGCGAGATAGGCTTCGTCGACCGCATCGGGATTGGCGAAGTAGCTGCGGTCGGCCTTCGGGTTGTAGCGTTTCGCGAAGTCGGCCATCGTGTCGTCGATCCGCTCGATGCGATACGCAAGCTCGGTGAACACCTGGAAGTCGGTCTTCGATTCGCCCAGCGGTTCGATCACCTTCGGCCGGTGGATGTAGTAGTGGCCCTTGTACCAGGGCAGGGCGACGTCGTGGCGCTCGAAGTGCGTGGCGATCGGCAGCAGCACGTCGGCCCACTGGCCCGACGGCGTCATGGTCGAATCCATGCAGACGACCAGTTCGAGCTTCCGGATGGCCTCGATTTCCTTGTTGATGTTGGTGAGCTGGTTGAACCAGTCCGAGCCCTGCCAGAAGAGCGCCTTGATGTTCGGGATCCTGCCGTCGTACTCGTCGTCGCGCGGCCAGCAGCCGATCTCCTCGCGCTTGACGTCCGGGTAGTTCAGCACGCAGTGCGCCCAGCGGTCCGACTTGATGCTGGCGTACCAGATGTTGGCGTAGCCGTCGTAGGGATAGGCGATCGCCTCGGCGTGCCAGCCCTTGCCCACGCCCTCGGCCGAGCCGCCGAGGATGCCGATGTTGCCCGTCATCGCCTGCAGCGCCGCAGCCATGCGCGCGTACTGTTCGCCGTGTGCGACGCGCCCCGGCGCCCACGAGGCCTTCAGCGCCGCAGGTTTCGTCGTGGCAAGCATCTGCGCCAGTTTCCTGATGTCCGCCGCCGGCACGCCGCAGATCGCCTCGGCCCATTCCGGCGTCTTCGGCGTGTGGTCGAACTTGCCGAGGATGTAGTCCTTGAAGCTTTCGCTGCCCTTCGCCCAGCCCGGCAGGGTGCCGGCGTCCATGCCCTGGCAGAAGCGATCGATGAATTTCTGGTCCTGAAGGTTGTGCGCGAAGATGTGGTGCGCCATGCCGGCCATCATCGCGGCATCCGTGTTCGGGCGGATCGGGATCCACCAGGCGTCATAGGCGGCGGCGGAATCGGTGTACTGCGGGTCGACGACCACGAACCGGCAGCCGTTCTGCTTCGCCATGCGCATGTGGTAGAAGGTGTTGCCGCCGTGGAAGGTGTAGGCGGGATTCCAGCCCCACATGACGATGAGCTTCGAGTGTGCGAAAGCGTCGTCCTCGTTGCCGTCCTCGATGGTGCCGAAGGTCCACTGGGAACTGGAGGCATTGGCCTGGTTGCTCGGCACCGACCATGAACTCGTGCGGCAGCCGAACAGGCCGAGGAAGCGCGCCAGCAGGCCCTCGATCTGGTCCGACTTGTGCAGCACGCCGAAGGAGGCGCCGGCGTAGGCCTGGTCGAGGATGGCCGTGGGTCCGTATTCGCGCTTGATGGCGATCATCTTCTTCGCCACGTAGTCGAGGGCTTCGTCCCAGGTCGCGCGCTTGAACTTGCCCTCGCCGCGTTCTCCGACGCGCAGCATCGGGTAGAGCAGGCGCTCGGGCGAATAGATGCGCGTGCGGTAGGCGCGGCCGCGCAGGCAGGCGCGCAGCTGCAGCGCCTGCGCGCTCTCCTTGCCGAAGGCGCCGTCAGCGTCGTAACGGCCGTCGTCGGACGACAGGCGCACGATGACGCCGTCCTTCCTGTGCGCGACCAGAATGTGGCGCGAGCCGCAGTTGTGGTCGCAGGAAGTGACGACGGTTTCGAGTTCGTCGTCCTTGGGGTAGGGCGCATACGGAAACGCGCCCGCCTCGCGGCTTTCCAGACCATAGCGGAACAGGCCGGCCGCGGCGCCCGATGCCGCCGCGACCTTGAGGAAGCTGCGCCGCGCGGGATTGAGGATTGCGTCGTCGCTCATTCGGTCGGCCTTCCCTTCGCCCACTCGGGCGTCTTCTTCGGCATGCCCGGCCACGGATGGCGCGTGTAGGGATAGATCATGCGATACCACGCCCGGCCGCCGTGGCAGCCATAACAGACGTCGGCGTTGGCGGCGCCGGCTGCCTCAATGGCGTTGGCGTTCAGGTAATCGACGTTGTGGCGGTTGGTGCGCTTCTTGTCGTGGCAGGTAAAGCAGCCGCGCGCCTGCTCGCCCGCGACCTCGGGCCAGGGTCCGCCCAGGCCCATCACGGCGACGTTCATCTGGCCGTGGCACTTGAGGCAGGTCCTCTCGGGATTCACCTGCTTGCGCAGCACGAAGCCGGCGTCCTCCTGCGCCGGCGCGGTGGCCGACGTGCCCGGTGCCTCGTCGCGCGGGTCGAGGCCCTGGTGGCACGTGCTGCAGTGGAGGTTCATCAACTGCTTCGCCAGGGGCGTGACCAGATGCCGGCGATGGAAGGTCTCCTGGTCACCGGCGTAGGTGGATAGCCGCTGGTAGGGCGCGCGCACTGCCGCGGCGGTGAGCCCGGACGGCGAGCGTTCGAGCACGCGGTCCTCGATGACCTCCCGGTGGCAGGCCAGGCATTGCCCGTCGGTGGCAGTGAGCGCGGCCGGCTTGAAGTGCAGCGGATCGAAACTTGCGCGCAGGTGGTCGGGGGCCGGAGGCGCGAGCGGCGTCGACAACCTGTCGAGGCCCACGGAAAGAAGCAGGGCGACGACGGCGACCACCGCAGCCGCGCCGATCCAGAGAACCGTCTTCACGCCGCCTCGGGCGGGTTTGGGGGCATCCAGCGCTGGAACCACTCGACGATGTGGCGCGTTGCCTCTTCCATCGTGCCCAGTTCCTCGAACACGTGCGAGGCGCCGGGAATGATGACCAGTTCACGCTCGCATGTCATGCGGTCGTGGGCCATCCGGTTCGGGCCGGGGCCTTCCTCGTCGAGTTCGCCGACGACGAACTGGATCGGCACCCGCAGCGCTTCCAGGGGTTCGAGGCCCGCAAAATCGGGCCGGCCGCTGCGACTGACCAGGGCCTTCAACGGCGTGTCTTCGCGCGCGGCCACGCGGATCATCGCCGCCGCGGCCGTGTCGCGGCCGATCATGCCGATCGGCAGTTTCGCCAGTGCCGGCTGGTGGGCAATCCATTCCAGGACGGCATAGGCACGCGAGGTCAGCGCCGCGACGTGGTGCCACTGTTCCGGTATGCGCTTCTCCTCGTCGTGGCTCAGGAGGCCGACGTGGAAGGTGGCAAAGCCGGCGGCCTTCAGTGCGTCGTTGATGAAGGCGCCGCGCGATGTGCGCAAGGCCGCGCCGCCGCGCTCCAGCTGCACGATCAGTCCGGGCACTTCCGGATGGTGGGCGAGGATGCCGTCCAGCCAGGTTTCGCCGGCGGGCAGGCCGATTTCGGTGTGACGCAGTTTCATCGCCATGGCCGGAATGATACTAGCCAAGGGGTCCGCACGGCGTACCGCGGGGGCTGACTCTTGGCGATTGAATAGTCGCGATGTCTTAGCGGTTTCTTAGCGCTTGTCCCCGTCATTTTTTGCCACGTCTTGATCCCGCGCCGTCTAGAGTGCGAAGCGTCGAAAGCAAACCTCAAGGAGGTGCCATGGATGCGCTCTTCATTGTCCTGGTCGTCGGCTTCTTCGCCCTGACCGCGGCGCTGGTCCCGTTCTTCGAGAAGCTGCGGAGGCGCTGATGGATGCCCTCTACCTGATCGCGCTGGTCGCGACCGTGGCCGTGTTCGTCTATCTCGTGGTCGTCCTGTTCTATCCGGAGGACTTCTCATGACCGCCAACGGCTACCTCCAACTCGCGTTCTATCTCGTCGTCCTGATCGGCCTCGCCTGGCCGCTCGGGCTGTACATGGCGCGCATCTACCAGGACGAGGCGCCGGCGTTCGCGCGCTGGCTCAAGCCCGTCGAGCGCGGCATCTACAGACTGTGCGGCGTCGACGCCAACGAGGACATGCCCTGGACGCGCTATGCGTTCGCGACGCTGGCGTTCAATCTCCTCGGCCTGCTGGCCGTCTACGCGCTGCAGCGCCTGCAGGGGTGGCTGCCGTTAAACCCGGAGAGCATGGCTGCCACGACGGCCGACCTTGCATTCAACACCGCTGCGAGCTTCGCCACCAACACGAATTGGCAGAGCTACGGCGGCGAGTCCACGATGAGCTACCTGACGCAAATGCTCGGCCTCACGGTGCAGAACTTCGTCTCGGCCGCGAGCGGCATGGCGGTGCTGGTGGCGCTGATGCGCGGCTTCGTGCGCCGCGAGGCGAACGCCATCGGCAACTTCTGGGCCGATCTCGTCCGCTCGACGCTCTACATCCTGCTGCCGCTATCGTTGGCGTACTCGGTGGTGCTGGCCGGGCAGGGCGTGGTGCAGACCTTCGAGCCCTACGCGAAGGCGGAACTCGTGCAGGCGGTCGACTACGATGCGCCCAGGCTCGATGCCGCCGGCCAGCCGGTGATGGACGACAAAGGCCAGCCGGTGACGGAGAAGCAGACTGCGGCCGAACAGAGCATCGCCGTCGGCCCGGTCGCCTCGCAGGTGGCGATCAAACAGCTCGGCACCAACGGGGGCGGCTTCTTCAATACCAACTCGGCGCACCCCTTCGAGAATCCAGCGCCGCTGACCAACTTCCTCGAAGTGCTGGCGATCCTGCTCATACCCGCCGCGCTGTGCTTCGCGTTCGGTAGCTTCGTCGGCGACATACGCCAGGGCACGGCGATCCTCGCCGCGATGACCATCCTGTTCGTCGCGCTGCTGGCCGTGTGCGTCGGTGCCGAGCAAGCCGGCAATCCTCTGTTCGAGCGCCTCGGCGTCGCCACGCAGGCTTCCGATCTGCAGGCCGGCGGCAACATGGAAGGCAAGGAGGTGCGCTTCGGCATCGTCAACTCCGCGCTCTGGGCCACCGCCACCACGGCGGCATCGAACGGCTCGGTGAACGCGATGCACGATTCCTTCACGCCGCTGGGCGGCCTGGTGCCGATGTGGCTGATCCAGCTCGGCGAAGTGATCTTCGGCGGCGTCGGCTCGGGGCTCTACGGCATGATCATCTTCGCGCTGGTGGCGGTGTTCGTCGCCGGCCTGATGATCGGCCGCACGCCGGAATACCTGGGCAAGAAGATCCAGGCCTTCGACATGAAGATGGCGGCGGTGGCGATCCTGATGCCGCCGCTGGTGGCGCTGGTCGGCACGGCGCTCGCGGTCTCGCTCGATGCGGGCCGCGCGGGCGTCAGCAACCCGGGCGCGCACGGCCTCTCCGAAATCCTCTATGCGTTTTCCTCGGCGGGCAACAACAACGGCAGCGCCTTCGCCGGGCTCTCCGCCAACACGCCCTTCTACAACACCGCGCTCGGGGTCGTCATGCTGCTGGCGCGCTACTGGCTGATGGTACCGGTGCTGGCGATCGCAGGCTCGCTGGCGGCGAAGAAGACCGTACCGCCGTCGGCCGGGACGCTGCCGACGCACACGCCGCTGTTCGTCGCGCTGCTGGTCGCCGTGGTGGTGATCGTCGGCGCGCTGACCTTCCTGCCCGCGCTGGCGCTCGGCCCGGTCGTCGAGCACTTGCAGATGATCGGGGTGAAGTGACATGGCACACAAGACGCAATCCCTTTACGACCCCACACTGGTCCGCCAGGCCGCGCTGGAGTCGGTCAAGCGGCTCAATCCGCGGTATCAGCTCAAGAACCCGGTGATGTTCGTCGTCTGGCTCGGCAGCCTGCTGACCACCGGACTGTTCGTGCAGGCGCTGATTGGCAAGGGCGAGGCCCCGGCGGGTTTCATCCTCGCTGTCTCGCTGTGGCTCTGGTTCACCGTGCTTTTCGCGAACTTCGCCGAAGCCATGGCCGAGGGCCGCGGCCGCGCCCAGGCCGACGCGCTGCGCGGCATGCGCAAGACCGTGCTGGCGAAGAAACTGCTGGAGCCGAAGAAGGGCGCCAAGTGGGTGCCGCAGGCATCGGAAAGCCTGCGCCGCGGCGACGTCGTGCTGGTCGAAGCGGGCGACTTCATTCCGGCCGACGGCGAAGCCATCGAAGGCGTGGCGTCGGTGGACGAGTCGGCCATCACCGGCGAATCGGCACCGGTGATCCGGGAAGCGGGTGGCGACTTCAGCGCGGTGACCGGCGGCACCCGCGTGCTCTCCGACTGGCTCGTGGTGCGCGTTACGGTGAATCCCGGCGAGACCTTCCTCGACCGCATGATCGGCATGGTCGAGGCTGCGAAGCGGCAGAAGACCCCCAACGAAATCGCCCTGACCATCCTGCTGGTGGCGCTGACGCTGGCCTTCCTGAAGGCGACGGCGACCCTGCTGCCGTTCTCGCTCTATAGCGTCGAGGTCGCGAAGATGGGCACGCCGATCACGGTGACCGTGCTCGTCGCGTTGCTCGTGTGCCTGATCCCGACCACCATCGGCGGCCTGCTGTCGGCCATCGGCATCGCCGGCATGGGCCGCATGATGGAGAAGAACGTGATCGCCACCTCGGGCCGCGCGGTGGAAGCGGCCGGCGACGTCGACGTGCTGCTGCTCGACAAGACCGGCACCATCACGCTCGGCAACCGGCAGGCGTCGACCTTCGCGGCGGCGCCCGGCGTCGCCGAGCGCGACCTGGCCGAAGGCGCGCTGCTGGCCTCGCTGGCCGACGAGACGCCGGAGGGACGTTCGATCGTCACGCTGGCGAAGGAAAAATTGCAGCAGCGCGGCCGCGACATTCACGCCGAAGGAGCGACCTTCGTGCACTTCTCGGCGCAGACCAGGATGAGCGGCATCGACTGGCAGGGCCGCAGCATCCGCAAGGGTGCGGCCGACGCGATGCGTGCGCACGTCGAGGCGCTCGGCGGCACGATGCCGGCGGGCGTGCAGACGGCGGTCGAGGAAATGTCGCGCCGCGGCTCGACGCCGCTCGTCGTGGCCGATGGCAACCGTGTGCTCGGGGCGGTCGAGCTCAAGGACATCGTCAAGGGCGGCATCAAGGAACGTTTCGCCGAGCTGCGCCGCATGGGCATCAAGACGGTGATGATCACCGGCGACAACCGGCTCACGGCCGCGGCCATCGCGGCCGAGGCGGGGGTCGACGACTTTCTCGCCGAGGCCACGCCGGAAGCGAAGCTGAAGCTCATCCGCCAGTACCAGTCCGAAGGCCGCCTGGTGGCGATGACCGGCGACGGCACGAACGACGCGCCGGCGCTGGCGCAGGCCGACGTCGCGGTGGCGATGAACACGGGCACGCAGGCGGCGAAGGAAGCCGGCAACATGGTCGACCTCGATTCCAATCCGACCAAGCTGATCGAGGTGGTCGAGACCGGCAAGCAGATGCTGATGACGCGCGGTTCGCTCACCACGTTCAGCATCGCCAACGACGTCGCCAAGTACTTCGCGATCATTCCGGCCGCATTCGCCGGCACCTACCCGGTGCTCAACGCCCTGAACGTGATGCATCTGGCGACGCCGGCATCGGCGATCCTGTCGGCGGTGATCTTCAATGCGCTCATCATCATCGCGCTGATCCCGCTGGCGCTGAAGGGGGTCAAGTACCGGCCGCTGGGCGCGGAAGCCATCCTGCACCGCAACCTGTGGATCTACGGCGCCGGCGGACTGATCATCCCCTTCGTCGGCATCAAGGCCATCGACCTGTTGTTGGTCGCCGTCAATCTCGCCTGAGGACGCCATCATGCTGAAGGAACTCAAACCCGCCCTGCTGATGCTGCTAGTGCTCACCGTCATCACGGGCATTCTGTACCCGGCCGTCGTGACGGGTATCGCGCAACTGGCGTTCAAGCCACAGGCCAACGGCAGCCTGATCGAGAAGAACGGCAGAGTGGTCGGCTCGGCGCTGATCGGCCAGCCGTTCTCCGACCCGAAGTATTTCTGGAGCCGGCCTTCGGCGACGTCGCCGATGCCCTACAACGCGGCCAATTCCGGCGGCTCGAACCTGGGGCCGACCAACCCGGCACTGGAAGAGGCGGTGAAGGCGCGCATCGAGGCGCTGAAAGCCAGCGATCCGACGCAGACGGCGCCGATTCCGGTCGACCTCGTCACCGCATCGGCGAGTGGCCTTGACCCCGACATCAGCCCGGCCGCAGCACGCTGGCAGGCGCCGCGCGTTGCGCGCGTGCGCGGCGTCGCGCTGGAGAAGGTCGAAAGCCTGATCGACGCCAATACCGAAGGGCGGCAGTTCGGCTTCCTCGGCGAGCCGCGCGTGAACGTGCTGCGCCTCAACCTCGCACTGGACGGGATGGGCTAAGCTATCGACATGGCCGCCGACGACCGTCCCGATCCCGACGCGCTGCTGGCCCAGCTCGAGGCCGAGCAGGCCAAGGCGCAGCGCGGCAAGCTGAAGATCTTCTTCGGCGCGAGCCCGGGCGTCGGCAAGACCTACGCGATGCTCTCCGCCGCGCGGCTGCTGGTGGCGCAGGGCGTCGATCTGGTCGTCGGCGTTGTCGAGACGCACGGCCGCGCCGAGACGATGGCGCTGGCCGAGGGACTGGAAATCCTGCCGCGGCTCGAGATCGAGTACCGCGGCCACACGCTCAGGGAATTCGACCTCGATGCTGCGCTGGCGCGGAAACCCGCGCTGATCCTGATGGACGAACTCGCGCACTCGAATGCGCCCGGCTCGCGGCATCCCAAGCGCTGGCAGGACATCGAGGAACTGCTGGATGCGGGCATCGACGTCTACACGACCGTCAACGTGCAGCACATCGACAGCCTCAACGACGTGGTCGGCGGTATCACGGGCGCGCGCATCTGGGAGACTGTGCCGGACAAGGTGTTCGACGCCGCCGACGAAGTGGTGCTGGTCGACCTGCCGCCGGACGAGCTGCTGCAGCGCCTGAAGGAAGGCAAGGTCTACATCCCGCAGCAGGCCGAGCGGGCGATGGCGAACTTCTTCCGCAAGGGCAACCTGCTGGCGCTGCGCGAAATCTCGCTGCGGCGCACGGCCGATCGCGTGGACGAGGACGTGCTCGCCTACCGGCGCAGCCAGTCGGTGAGTGGCGTCTGGCCGATGCAGGAATCGCTGCTGGTCTGCATTGGCCCTGGCCCGGGCGGCGAGAAGCTGATCCGCAACGCGGCGCGCGTGGCGGCGCAAAGCGAGGCGCCGTGGCACGCGGTCTATGTCGAGACACCCAAGCTTCAGCGCAAGCCGGATGCCGAGCGCGCGCAGATGCTGAAGATGCTGAAACTGGCGCAGGACGCCGGGGCGCGCACAGCCGTGCTGTCGGGCCCGGATGCGGCGCAGGCGGCCATCGCCTATGCCCGCCAGCACAATCTGGGCAAGGTCATGGTCGGCCGCGACAGGCGGCCGTTCTGGGACCTCGGCTTCGCCTATCGCCTCGGCCGCCAGGCGCCAGATCTCGACGTCATCCAGGTGGCGCATGCACCGGCGGAGCTGCCGCCGCGACGGCATGGCACGGGCGAAAAGTCAGCCCCCGTGGTACGCCGTGCAGACTACGCGTGGGCGGTTGCGATCGTCGTGGCGGTGACCGTTGTGGCTACGCCGCTCGCGAAGCTGCTCGATCTCGCCAATATCGTCATGCTCTTCCTGCTCGGCGTGTTCTTCACCGCGGTGAGGCTCGGGCGTGGGCCGGCGCTGCTGTCGGCCTTCCTTGCGGTCGCGGCCTTCGACTTCTTTTTCGTGCCGCCGCAGCTGTCGTTCGCGGTCAGCGACGTGCAGTACCTCGTCACCTTCGCGGTGATGCTCATCGTGGCCCTCATCACGGGACAACTCACGGCCGGCCTGCGCTTCCAGGTGACGGTGGCGCAGGGCCGCGAGCAGCGCACGCTGGCGCTCTACGAGATGGCGCGCGAACTGTCGGCGGCGCTGACGGTGGAGCAGATCGCAGAGATCACCGAGCGCTTCGTGGCGCAGGGCTTCAACGCCCGCGCGACGCTGATGCTGCTCGACGCGCGCGACCGGCTGGCGGCGGTGGGCGGTTCAGCCGAGGATGCGCCGGACATCGGCATCGCGCAATGGGCATTCGACCACGGCGAAACCGCGGGACTGTCGACCGACACGCTGCCCTCGGCACCGATGCTCTACGTACCCTTGAAGGCGCCGATGCGCACGCGTGGCATCCTGGCGCTGCGACCGCGCGACCTGCCCTGGCTGCCGGCGCCGGAGCAGCAGCGCCTGCTCGACACCAGTGCGACGCTGATCGCCATTGCCATCGAGCGCGTGCATTACATCTCCGTGGCGCAGGACGCGCTGGTGCACATGGAGTCGGAGCGCCTGCGCAATTCACTGCTGTCCGCGCTCTCGCACGACCTGCGCACGCCGCTCACCGCGCTGGCTGGCCTCGCCGAATCGCTGACGCTGGCTGGGCCGTCGCTGCCCAAGGCGCAGGCGGAGATCGCGCAGGCGATCCGCGAGGAGGCGCTGCGCACCAGCGCGCTGGTGAACAACCTGCTCGACATGGCGCGCCTGGAAACCGGCAGTGTCAAGCTCACGCGCGAGTGGCAGCCACTCGAAGAAGTCGTCGGCGTGGCGCTGCAGGCGCGCGCCAGCGTGCTCGCGCATCATGCGGTGCGGGTCGATCTGCCGGCCGACCTGCCGCTGCTCGAATTCGACGCCGTGCTGATGGAGCGCGTGTTCTGCAACCTGCTGGAAAATGCTGCCAAGTACACGCCGGCCGGCAGCCGCATCGAAATTGCAGCGCGGCGCGACGGTGACAACGTCGAGATCAGCGTCGCCGACAACGGTCCCGGCCTGCCGCCCGGCAAGGAGGAGGCGCTGTTCGAGAAATTCGCGCGCGGCCACGAGGAGTCGGCCGTCGCCGGTGTCGGCCTGGGACTCGCCATCGTGCGCGCCGTTGTCGAAGTACACAAGGGCAGTGTGCGGGCGGAGAACCGCCCGGAAGGCGGCGCCCGATTCGTCGTCACCCTGCCGGTGGGCGAGCCACCCTCGGTGCCCGTGGAGGCCTGATGGAGCAGACGCCTGTCATCATTGTCGTTGAAGACGAGCCGCAGATCCGGCGCTTCCTGCGCACGGCGCTCGAGGCCGAAGGTTGCGCCGTCACTGAGGCCGGAACGGCCGAGCGCGGCCTGATCGAAGCCGGTACGCGCAAGCCTGACCTGGTGATCCTCGACCTCGGCCTGCCCGACCGCGATGGTGTTGAGGTCGTGCGGGACATCCGCGCCTGGTCCGGCGTACCGATCCTGATCCTGTCGGCGCGCGCGGACGAGAACGACAAGGTGGCCGCGCTCGATGCAGGCGCCGACGATTACCTGACCAAGCCGTTCGGGGTCGGCGAATTGCAGGCGCGCATGCGCGCGCTGTTGCGCAGGTCGGCGCGGGCATCGGCGAACGAGCCCACCGTGTGCTTCGGCGACGTCGAGGTCGACCTGGCACAGCGCCGCGTCATGCGTGCCGGGGCGGAGGTGCACCTGACGCCGATCGAATACCGGCTGCTAACGCAGCTCATCGCCAACACCGGTCGCGTGCTGACGCACCAGCAGTTGCTGCGTGAAGTCTGGGGTCCCGGGCACGCCGGAGATAGCCATTACCTGCGCGTCTATATGACGGCACTGCGCAGGAAGCTGGAAACGAATCCCACCCTGCCGCGCCATTTGCTGACAGAATCCGGCGTGGGTTACCGTCTGGTGACTGGCAACTGAAGCAAAAGCCCGGATAATTCGAGCATGACCCAGGAAGAACATAAGAGCGCCACGTCGGTGCTGGCGCTGGCTGCGCTTGGCGTCGTGTATGGTGACATCGGCACCAGCCCCCTGTACGCGCTGAAGGAAGTGTTCGGCAACGAGCACCATCCAGTGCCCATCACACCGGACAACATGCTGGGCATCCTGTCGCTCGTGTTCTGGTCGCTCATCATCGTCGTGTCATTCAAGTACGTGGCGCTGATCCTGCGCGCCGACAACCGCGGCGAGGGCGGCATCATGGCGCTGATGGCGCGCGTGTTGTCAGAGGAAAAGCTGCCGGCGAAGACGCGCCGCGCGGCGCTGATGATCGGCCTTTTCGGCGCCGCGCTGTTCTACGGGGACGGCCTGATCACGCCAGCGATCTCGGTGCTTTCCGCGATCGAGGGCATCGAAGTGGCGACGCCCGTGTTCACGCCCTATATCGTGCCGCTGACGATCGGCGTCCTGATTGGCCTGTTCTGGATCCAGCGCCACGGCACCGCCAAGGTCGGCGTCAGCTTCGGCCCGATCATGACATCGTGGTTCGCAATCCTCGCCGTCATGGGGATCGCGCGCATCGTCGAGCACCCGATGGTGCTGGGCGCGCTGTTGCCTCACCACGCGATCGCTTTCCTGGCGAGCGACCCGAAGCTTGGTTTTCTCGCCATGGGCAGCGTATTCCTGGCGCTGACCGGCGCGGAGGCACTCTATGCGGACATGGGCCATTTCGGCCGCAAGCCGATCCGCGTCGCCTGGTTCGGCCTCGTCCTGCCATCGCTGCTGCTCAACTACTTCGGTCAAGGGGCGCTGCTGCTGGCGGACCCGAAGACCATCCAGAATCCGTTCTATCTGATGGCCCCCGACTGGTTCCTGCTGCCCCTCGTCGTGCTGGCCACTGCGGCGACCGTGATCGCCTCGCAGGCCGTCATCACCGGCGTCTATTCGATTACGCACCAGACCATCCAGCTGGGCTACGCGCCGCGCATGGACCTGCTGCACACGTCGGACCGCCAAATGGGGCAGATCTACATGCCCGGCGTGAACTGGCTGATGCTGGCTGGCGTCGTGGCCTTGGTGATCGCATTCAAGTCGTCGACCAACCTGGCGGCAGCCTACGGCATCGCGGTGACCGGCACCATGATCATCACCGACTGCTTCGCCTACCTCGTGGCACGCTTCCAGTGGGGCTGGCGGCGTCGCCTCGCCATTCCGGTGTTCGGCGCGCTGCTCGCACTTGATCTGACGTTCCTTGGCGCCAATGGCACGAAGATCATCGACGGCGGTTGGTTCCCGCTCGCCTTCGGCGGCTTCGTGTATCTGCTGCTGACCACGTGGAAGGCCGGGCGCGAACTCGTGCATAGGCGCCTCGATGTTCACGCCCTGCTGCTCAAGGATTTCGTGCCCGCGGTCGAGACGCCCGACGTACCCACCGTGCCCGGCGTCGCAGTGTTTATGACGCCCTACGCCGAGCATGTGCCGCATGCGCTATTGCACAACCTCAAGCACAACAAGGTACTGCACGAGCGCATGGTAATTGCCACGGTCAGTTCGCCGCCGGTACCGCGCGTGCCGGAAGACCAGCGCGTAAGGGTCGAACGCCTGAGCGAGCGCTTCTACCGTGTCCGCATCCAGTACGGCTTCATGGAGCAGCCCGACGTCCCGGAGGCGATGCTGCGCTGCGCCGCGCAGGGCCTGCAGATCGAGCCGATGGCGACGTCCTACTTCCTGGGCCGCGAAACCGTGGTGCCTGATCGAGGCGGCGACATGGCCTACTGGCGTGAGGCGATTTTCGCCGCGCTGTACCGCAACGCGCGGACGGCGGCGGACTTCTTCCGATTGCCGCCGAACCAGGTGGTGGAACTGGGAACGCGCGTTTCGCTATAGCGTCGCAACCCCGTGTCCGCGGCTACACGAACCCCAGATTTCTCGTCGTGAAGTTGCCGATGTTCGGCACGATGGTCGCCATGCTGCTATCGGCGACGCCGAACCATGCGGCAAGGGTGGCGGCGTACTGGTCGACCGACGTGGTGGGCAGCAGTCGACCCTGGCCGACGTCGTCCGGTCCGTTGACCGCGATGGCCGGTGCGCTGCCATAGAACTGGCCGCCCTGGACGGCGCCGCCAATCACGACGTGGTGCCCGCCCCAGCCGTGATCGGACCCGCCGCCGTTCGAAGTCAGGGTGCGCCCGAAGTCGGAGGCGGTGAATGTCGTGACGTTGTTGGCAATGCCCAGTTCGACCGTCGCACCATAGAATGAAGCCAGCGCCTCATTGACGCTCGTTAGCAGCACGGGATGTTGCGAAAGCAGATTGTCGTGCAGGTCGAAGCCGCTCATCGAAACCAGAAATACCTGACGGGTGACGCCCAGCGTGCCGCGCGCCGCGATCATCTTGGCCACCATCTGGAGCTGCATGGCCAGGGAGTTGCTCGTATTGAAGACCGTAGTGAATACGGGCGCTGCGGCGACTGCCGATGTGACGAGCGCCTCGGTGTCGAGCGAGCGGCGCGTGACGACGGCATATTCGTTTTCCAACGAGTGCGAACTGCTGTTGGTGATCAGAGTTCGCAGTTCGGCAGCGCAGGCGGCGGAGCCATACAGCGAACTCTTGACGCCCCGGACCGCCACCGCGCCGGAAGTGCTCACCTGGTATTGCACCGCCGTTTGCCCCGCCAAATAAACTGCGTTGCCGGTCACCGACATGCAGGTGAGCGCGGAGGTGCTGTTACCGCCGAGGAACAAGTCGCCGATGCGTCCACCCCAGCCGGTGATCGAGCCCTCGGGCCGCGACGACTGCCAGATCGACTGCTGATCGTTATGCGAGAAGAGCTTCGGCGGCAGCGGTACGGAACCGCTTCGGTACTGGGCAACCGTGGTGGGAACGATGAGCGGACCAACGTTCAGCTGTACCGCCAGCTTGCCCTGATCGAATAGCGACTTCAACGAGGCCAGCTGCGGAGCCATCGCCAACTGCATCCCGCTGGGCAGGGCGGTGGCGGGCGTCAGGAGCGTCGCGGCGAGGTTTGCCTGCGGAGTGGCCAGGTTGGCGCGAATCGTCCGATACGCGGCGTAGTTGGTGGCATCGTAAGGAACCAGTGTGTTGCCGTGGTCGTTGCCGCCGTACAAAAAGACGCATACCAGCGCCTTGTAGTCCGTGGCGGTTTGCGCAGCGGCTTCGCCGATGGCGGCAAGATTGAGCGCCCACGGCGCGGCAAAACCGGCTGCACCGAGCATGCTGCCGCGCTTCAGAAACGCCCGTCGGGCGAGATCGGCGGATTTATTGATCTTCATGTCGAGTCCCTATTTCTGAACCAGGTATTCCGGACAGGCCATCACCAGCAGGATGGCGGCGCGTACCCGGTTGAGTTGTCCCGCGGGCGTACTGGCGGAGATGCTGGCAACGGCGGCGATGATCCCGGCCTCCGTCGTTGCGGAAACCTGGTTGGCCGCCATCAGCAAGTTGATCTGCTTGACGAGGGCAGTCGGGTCTCCCGCCAGCGAGAGTTCCGTCGTGTAGTCCGGTTTCACATCGGCGATGCCATTGGCAATGACCGATTGCATGAAGTTGAGATAGCCGGCGACGGTCGGCTCGTTGGTGATCTGGAACTCCGGCGCTACCAGGCCGGCGCTGGCGATGGCGGTGTTGGGCGGCGTATAGCCGGGACGGAAATAGTTGAAGACGGACGGCGAGCGCAGGGGACTCTGAGCCAGGCGCGAGGCGGGGTCGCTCAGATCGTAGATCTTCCAGGTGCCGGCGGCGGATGTGGCGTTGAAGGTCCTTGCCCACTGGATGAATCGCAGCATGGGCTCGCGCAGCTTGCCACCGGTGGGCAGCGCGAGCGCATCGTCCGAACGCGCTTCGGGATCGAGCAAGATGGCGCGAATGACAGCCTGCATGTCACCGCGTACGCCCAGACCATTGTTGTTAAAGGCAGTGGCGACTCGCGCCACATAGGCTGGGCTCGGGTTGCTGGTGACCAGTCGCTGAATCATCTGGCGGCCGAAAAAGGGGCCGACGTTAGGATGATTGAACAGCGTGTCGAGCGCGATCTTCAGCGCGGTGACGCCATCGGTTCCGGCGGGGATAGTGGTGCCGAGAAAGGTCGCTGCCAATGCCGAATGTCGGGAGGCAATCAGTTGCATGGGCATCACGAACTGTGTCGTTGCGGTGGGCCCGGCAATGCCGGTGTTGAGATCCCAGCCGGTGAATACCCGCGCGAGGTTGGTGATGGTGTCCTGGTTGTAAGTCTCGATCGGCTGGCCGGAGCCGTTGGTCTTCACAGTGCCATCGTTGTTGAGTTCCAACAGTCCGATAGTGAACAACTGCATGACTTCGCGGGCGTAGTTTTCGTCGGGAGCGCGACCGGTTGCGACATCCTCCTTCTGGTTGCCCTTGGTATTGAGGTACAAGCCCATGGCGGGATTGAGCGTCACGGCCTCGAGCAGTTGCCGGAAATTGCCGAAGGCGTTCTCACACAGCATGTCCCAATATGCTGCCATGGCGAACTGCGACCATTGGGTCGAAATGCCACTGACCGACACCACGAAGTACTCCGAAAGCGCCAGGGCGATGCGCTGGCGCAACTGATCGGGCGATGTGATCAGCCTGTACCAGATGACATAGTCGGACGACGAATTCGAATAGCGATACGTCTCGGCGTTGTATCCCTGACTGACCAGCCAGTCCCAACTGCTGCCGGAAGGCGGCGTCGTGAACTGCTGGTTTAGCCAGCCCTCGTAGCCGACCAACTGCAAGAGCCAGATATTGTCCCGGGCGGAAAGCGCTGCCTGGCTGAGGAAACGAGACGCTTGCGCGTCCGTGACGCCCGAGGAACCCGAACCTCCGCTGCCGTTAGAGCCACCGCCGGATCCGCCACCGCACGAGGCAATGGCCAACGAGGCTGCGACGCCAGCAGCCACGGCCGCCTGGGAGGATTGCGGATCGTCGCTGTCGCTGGCCTCGGTTGCCGGGGTTTCTTTTTCCAGAATTGCCATGGCAGTTCTCTGTCTAATGCGGGATTGTGAACGCAGATATACCATCCGTCTCCGTGATTACCCTTTTGTCGTCATTGGGATACAGGTCGTTCGGGCCACGCAGTTGTCTACCATGTTGATTTCTTGGTAATTGTCGATTTGACGGATTGGGAGATCGAATGAGCCCTGCTCGGAGCAGTCGGTTTGGGGCGTCCGCCTGCCTGCTGATCGCCACGCTGGCGGCCTGCGGCGGCGGTGGCGGCAGTGCGAGCGTGAGCGTCGGCACGGGCGGCAGCAGCGGTGTCTCCCCTCCGGGCGGGAGCACCAGTTGCGACGTTACGGTCACGACCGCCGACAGCTACGACAAGATCGAGGCAGCTACCGCCGGCCAGACGGTTTGCATTGCGGCCGGCACCTATCATTTCCGCGTGACGCTCGCCAAGGCCGGGACGGCCAGTGCGCCGATCACGATCCGGGCGGCGGATCCGGCGAACCGCCCGGTGTTCGACTACACGAGCAGCACGCACGACGTGACCGGCTGGCCCGGCAGCTATTCCTCCAGCGATGCCTTTCGTTCGGCCTGGCGTGTCACCGGGGCGTACTACATCATCGATGGCATCGTCATCCAGGGCGCCAACAATTCGTACAACAACTGGTCGATCAACGACAACACGTCCGGCATCCGCTATCTCAACTCCAGCAACCTGACGATCCGCAACTGCCGCCTGTACAACAACGACATGGGGGTGCAGGGCGGTGGCAGCAACACGGTGATCGAGTACACCGAATTCGATGCCAACGGCGTTCCCAATTCGGACCAGTCGCACAACATCTACATCCTCGGCGGCGACAACTTCACGCTGCGCTACTCCTACTCGCACGACAGCGTCGGCGGGCAGAACTTCCACGTCCGGGCACGCAACGCGACGCTGGCCTACAACTGGTTCCAGAATGCCGCCGACTACGAAGGCGACATGATGACGAACCAGGCGAGCTACGACGCCGGTGCGAATGGCGTTCAGGACATGCTCTTCCTGGGCAACGTCGTCGTGCAGAACCCCACGCCCGGCAACGAGGGCAAGCTGATCACGCTGTACAACGACGGCGGCACGCCGAATCCGACCATGAACATCACGGCGCTGTGGAACACCTTCGTGTTCCGCGAGGCCGGGCGAGGCACGGATACGGCGCCGATCCAGTTCAGCAAGGCGACGCTGGCCGCGGGCACCGTCGTCTTCTCCAACAACATCGTGTCTGCGTCGGGAGCACGCAGCGCGGTCATCACGGACGCGGGAAGCGGCTCGCTGACGGTGAGCGGAACGAACAACTTCTTCCCTACCGGGTCGCTGGTGTTGCCCATCGTGGGCACGAAGTTCGCGACGGACGTGTTGTTCGTCAATGCCGGCAGCGGCAACTACGCGCTGCAGGCGATCAGCCCGGCGGCCGGCTACGCCAGCCTGGCCGTGACGCCGCGGCCGACATTCGGCTTCTCGTCAGCGCCGACCGCGGCTGCCTTGCTATCCGGTTCGGTCACGGCTCGCGCGGCGGCCACCAATCCTGGCGCGATCCAGTAGCGGGCGTCCGCTCAGGCGCCGTGCAGGCGCACGGGGATGCGCCGGGCGCCGAAGGGGCGGGCGAATGCGCCGAAGCGTCCGGCGATGGCGGTCTGGCAGTTCCGGCAATGTCCCGTGTCGTCGAGTTCGTAGCGCAGGATGTTGTACCAGTCGCGTTCGATGACCGCCCGGCCGCAGCCGGGGCAGAGCGTGGCGTCGCCGGTGCGGTTATGCACATTGCCGGTATAGACGTAGTGCAGGCCGGCATCCATGGCGATCTTGCGGGCGCGGCGCAAGGTGTCGGGCGGTGTCGCCGGCACGTCCATCATCCGGTAGTCCGGATGGAAGGCGGAAAAGTGCAGCGGCACGTCGGGGCCAAGCTCCTTGTAGCACCAGGCGGAAAGCTCCTTGAGCTGCTTCTCGTCGTCGTTGTGGCCGGGGATGATGAGCGTCGTGATCTCCAGCCAGCAGTCCGTTTCGTGGTGGATGTAGGCCAGCGTGTCGAGCACGGGCTGCAGGTGGCCGACGCAGAGCTTGAAGTAGAAGTCCTCGGTGAAGCCCTTGAGGTCCACGTTAGCGGCATCCATCTTCGCGTAGAACGCGCGCGCCGGCTCGGCGTACATATAGCCCGCGGTGACTGCGACACTCTGCAGCCCCGCCGCGCGACAGGCGTCGGCCGTGTCCATCGCGTATTCGGCGAATACGACGGGATCGTTGTAGGTGAAGGCGACGCTCTTCGAACCGTGGCGCTGCGCGGCGCGGGCGATGGCTTCGGGCGTCGCGTCGTCCATCAGCGTGTCCATCTCACGCGACTTGGAGATGTCCCAGTTCTGGCAGAACTTGCAGGCCAGGTTGCAGCCGGCTGTGCCGAACGAGAGCACGCTCGAGCCGGGGTAGAAGTGGTTGAGCGGCTTCTTCTCGATCGGGTCGATGCAAAAGCCGCTGCTGCGGCCCCAGGTGGTCAGCACCATCTTGCCGCCGGCATTGCCGCGCACGAAACAGGCGCCGCGCTGGCCGTCCTTGAGCTTGCAGTCGCGCGGGCACAGGTCGCACTGGATGCGGCCATCGTCGGTGGCGTGCCACCAGCGCGCCGGCACACCGGTCAGGACTTCGCGGCTTCCTTCCATTTGCGGACCTCGTAGCGGTAGAGCTTGATGTCGGGCGCCCAGAACCCGGCCTGCAGGCCTGCCTTTTGTTTGAGCAGGTTGAGGAACAGACGGGGTTCGGGCAGACTTTCCCACACCTGCGGCAGGAAGGTGCCGCGCCGGCCTTGCCATTCGAGGATCACGCCGTCGACGCCGGGGCGCAACTGGCGCACCGCGTCATCCTCACTGGCGAAGCTGATCGGGCGCGCCGGCGCCAACAGCGAAACCTCGACGCGCGTGCGATCGAATTCGGCCAGGCCGAGCGGCGGGAAACGCGGGTCGCCGAAGGCGGCGGCGCGGGCATTGGCGCGCACGTCCTCATCGAGCGGCCGACGCGCTTCCAGCGAGCCGATGCAGCCGCGCAAATCGCCGTCCTGCGTCAGCGTGACGAACGTGGCGCCCGGCTCCCCGAGCGCGGGGTCGTCCGGCTCGTCCGCAGCCAGGTGGCCGAACTGGGCGGCGATGGCGTTGCGTGCACGCGCGAGCAGCGCGCGACCGAGATTGTCATCCATGAACAGCCTCCCTGAACGCAAAACTCGCGTAGCCGACCACGCGCGCGCGGTCACCCGCGGTGTCGCCCGAATTGCGCAAGTCGAGCAGCGTCGGCGCAAGATCGCGCCGTCGTGCCACTTCGAGCAGGGCGTTGATCGGCGTCATGCCGCAGGCCTGCTCGTGATGCGCCAGCGCTCGCCGCTCCAGGATGCTGTCCGCAGTGGCGCGATCGACGCGCTGGGCGTCGCCGTAGGGCAGGTAGTGGGAGAGGTCGGAGCTCACGACGATCAGCGTTTCGGGGCCGCCCCACAGGCGCTCCATGACCTCCGCGACCTGCAAGGGCGTGGCGCCGCCCACCACGAAGGGCGCGATGGAAAAGTCGGTGAGCACCGTCTGCAGGAAGGGCAGTTGCACTTCGAGCGCGTGCTCGGTCGCGTGCGCTTCGTCGTTGATCTCCACCTGCGGCAGCGAGAACACCGAGCCGATGGCGTCGCGGTCGACCGGTACGCGGCCGAGCGGCGTCTCGAAGAAGCTCGTCGATACCGTGGCCAGGCTGCGCACCCAGACGCGGTGCGCCGGTCCGAAGATCACGACACGGCGTACCGTCGCGGCTGACTCTCGCAGCCCGGCGTAGGCGCTGGCCGCGATCGGCCCCGAATACACGTAGCCCGCGTGCGGCACGATCAGCGCCTTCGGTGCGGCGGCGATCGCCTGCGGGCGCGACAACATCGATGTGACGGCGCCAGCGAGCGCGCGCGGCTCGCCGGGGTAGAAACTTCCCGCTACCGAAGCGGGCCGTACTGAAGGGATCGGCATGTCCTTCTCCTTCTTCCTTTATGGGGTAGGGACGGACCCGAATCAAGAGGCATTGGCGGCTACAATGCCGCCATGCCATCACCGCTCTATTTTGCTCTCGTGCCTGCCGCCGGCGGCGGTGCGCGGATGGGTGCCGATCGCCCCAAGCAATACCTGCGGCTGGCCGGACGCCCGCTGATCTGGCACGCCGTGTCGACCTTGTGCCAGGTTTCGGCGATCGAGCGGGTCTACGTGGTGCTCGCGCCGGACGACGAGCTTTGGCCCGAGGCGGAGTTTGCCGATCTCGCCAGCAAGCTGCGCATCCTCCACTGCGGCGGGGCGACGCGGGCCGAAAGCGTTGCCAACGGGCTTGCGGCCATGGCTGGCGTCGTCCAGCCGGACGACTGGGTCCTGGTGCACGACGCTGCGCGTGCCTGCCTGTCGGCCGAGCATGTCCGCATGCTGATCCGCGTGGTCGGCAATGATGCCGTGGGCGGCATCCTCGGCGTGCCGGTCGCCGACACACTGAAACGTGAGGCGCATGGCCGCGTCGCCGCCACCGTGCCGCGCGAGAACCTCTGGCAGGCGCAGACGCCGCAGATGTTCCGCCACCGGTTGCTGGCCAAGGCGCTGGCGAGCACGCCCTCGGTCACCGACGAAGCAAGCGCGGTCGAGGCGCTCGGGCTCAAGCCCAAGCTGGTCGCCGCGGACTCCGCCAATCTCAAGGTCACGTATCCGCTCGATCTGCAGCTGGCCGAGCTGATCCTCGCGAGCAGGGGCTGACATGGACTACCGGATCGGGCAGGGCTACGACGTTCACGCGCTGGTGCCCGGCCGCAGGCTGATTCTCGGCGGCGTCAACATTCCGCACCCGACGGGGCTCGCAGGCCATTCGGACGCCGATGCCCTGCTGCACGCGATCACCGATGCGATTCTCGGCGCCGCGGCGTTGGGCGACATCGGCCGCATGTTCCCGGACACCGACGAGCGCTGGGGCGGCGCCGACAGCCGCAGGCTGCTGCGCGAGGCGGTGACGGCGGTGCGCGCTGCCGGCTGGCGCGTGAGCAACGTCGATGCCACGGTCATCGCCCAGGCGCCGAAGATCGCACCTTTTGCCAGCGCCATGGCCGCTAACATCGCCGCGGATCTCGGCATCGTGCCGGGCTGCGTCAGCATCAAGGCCAAGACGCACGAGCGCCTCGGCTTCGAGGGGCGGCAGGAGGGGATCGCCGCCCAGGCGGTGGCGCTGCTGATCAGTGCCTAGGGTCTTCTTTGCCGTCTGGCCCGACCAGGCGGCGGCAGAGGCCCTCTCCGACGCGGCGACGGCGGCGCAGGCGACCTGCGGCGGTCGCACCATGCGCCTCGAAACGCTGCACCTGACGCTGGCCTTCCTGGGCGACTTGCCCGTGGCGCGCGTCGACGCGGCGAAGCGCATTGCCGACGGCGTCACCGCGGCGTCTTTCGACCTCGTGCTCGACCAACTCGGCTACTGGCGCCACAACCGCATCCTGTGGGCTTCCGGCGGCGTGCCGGCGGGGCTGACTTTCATCGCCGGGTCGCTGCAACGCGATCTGCGCGCGGCCGGCTTCGCCCTCGACGCGCGCGCGTTTGCGCCGCACGTGACGCTGCTGCGCGATGCGCATTGCGCGGATACGCCAACGCTGGCGCAGCCGATCCGCTGGCCGGTGCGGGAGTTCGTGCTGGCTGAGTCGCGCCTGTCGAGCGCGGGCGCGCGCTACGACATCATCGGCCGCTGGCCGCTGCCTTGAGCGGGCAGCGGCGCTTGCAAGCGCGAGACCTCAGGTTCTGAAGTAAGCCAGATCATCCTGCAGCTTTGTCGCCAGCGCCTGCAAGTGGTCTGCCGCCTCCGCGTTGTTGGACGTGGCCGCGTTGGTCTCTTCGGTCATCGAGGCAATTCGCTCGATGTGGCGTGCGATCTCGTTCGCTGTGATGGCCTGGGCCTTGGTCGCATTGGCGACTTCCCTGGCTTTCGACAGGGAGTCGTTGGCCTGGCCCTGGATGTGCTCCAGCAGTTCGGTCGCCTTGGCGGCGAGCTCCCGGCCTTCCGCGACGCGCGGCGCCGTGCTGGCCATGGCTTCGACCGCCTGTTGCGTGTCCGCCTGGATCGCCGTCACCATTTGGCTGATCTCGGCGGTTGCCTGCGTGGTTCGCTCGGCAAGTTTGCGGACTTCGTCGGCCACGACCGCAAACCCTCGTCCAGTCTCGCCGGCGCGGGCTGCTTCGATGGCCGCGTTGAGTGCCAGCAGGTTCGTCTGGTCCGCGATCTCCTTGATCACCTGCGTGATACTGCCGATCTCCTGCGACCGTGTCACCAGGGTTTGAATCCGCTGGGTCGAGTGTTCCACCGACTGGGCGATGTTCGCGATTTCCGTGGCCGACTGCTTCACGACGCTGCAGCCTTGGCCGGCGATATTGGCCGTCGTGCTCGAATTCTCCTCCGTGACGCGCGCAATTTCGGAGACCTCGTTGATGCTGACAGTCAGCTCCTCGACTGCCGCCGCGGTGGCCGCACTCGACTCCGCCTGATTTCCTGCCGCGAGACTGATCTCCCTGGCCGACACCGATAGGTCCGCCGATTGCTTTGCCAGAACGACCGTGCTGTTGCGAATGCCGAGCACGACGTTGGCAAGTCGCGCCTGCATCGTGGCGAGCGTTGCCAGCAGACTGCCATGGTGTGCGCTCGACGACGTGATGGCCTGCTTGAGGTCGCCACCGGCGAATGCCTCGACCTGGCTGGCGGCGACGGCCGGTTCGCCGCCTATCTGGTTGCGCACGCTGCGATTGATGGTGAAGCCAAGGCTGCCCAGCAGTGCCGCAAGCACGATGGCGAAGAGTACGGATTTCGTCACGGCCCGGCGGAAGGCCGCATCGACATCATCGATGTAAACGCCCGTGCCGAGCCACCAGCCCCATGGTTGGAACACCTTCGCGTAAGAGAGCTTCGGCAACGGCTCGGTAGTTCCCGCCTTGGGAAACATGTAGTCGATATAGGCGGCGCCGTCGGTCTTGAGGAGTTGGACCCATTCCCGAATGTACTCCTTGCCGTTGGGATCCTTGCTCGCCAGCCAGTTCTGGCCTTCGCGGTCAGGCTTGGCGGCGTGCATGACATTGACGCCGTTCAGGTCGTAGATGAAGAAGTAGTCGCTGCCGTCGTTGTAGCGGCTCTTGCGCAGGTTGTCGCGGGCAAGCCGTTGCGCATCCGCCTCGGAAATCTTGCCTGCCTTGTAGAGGTCATACTGCTCCTGTATGACGCCCACCCCGGAATCGACGAGCGCCTTCAGGGCCAGCTTCTTTTCGTCGAGGATATGGGCCCGCAATTCGATGGCGGTATATCCGCCAAGCAGCGCGAGGCCAAGAAGCATGCTGCCCAGCAGAACGTAGAGACGTCCTGCCAGCGTTGGGGTTTTCGTTGTTGTCATGTGCGCTCCCTGAGTCGATACCGCGAAGCACTTGTCGCGCACATTCTGGCACGAAGTGCGGGGGGAGCGGTAACGGGACTACCCGGGCTGGTTGCGCATGAAGTCGGCGAGATCCGACAATGCCTGGTCGAGCGCCGCGAGCTGCGGCTTGTCCTCGACGTTTTCCTCCATCGCCTGGCGCATGCACAGCAGCCACTGGTCGCGCTCGGCGGTGCCGATGGCGAAGGGCAGGTGGCTCGCGCGCAGCCGCGGCGGGCCGTATTTCTGCGCGTAGAGTTGCGGCCCGCCGAGCCAGCCGGTCATGAACATGTAGAGCTTTTCTTCCGAGGCGGCGAGGTCGGTGTGCATGCGCCGGACGGTCTGCGCTTCGGGCAGCGTGTCCATCAGCTCGTAGAAGCGATGCACGATGGCGCGCACGACGGGTTCGCCGCCGATGCGCTGGTAGGGCGTGACTTTTCGTTCTTCGTTCATGGCAGCAAGTCTAGCAGTGCTTCCACCGCGTGCGACACGCCGGTCGGCTGCGGACGCGCCGGCACGGGCATCGTCCACAGCGCCTCGAGCAGGGGCCGCAGGTCGCCGCGTTCGGCCTGGGCGCGGGTCACCTCGGCGGCGCGGCCGTTCTGGTGCAGCCAGTCGATGAGGCAGCGTTCCTCGGGCCAGTCGGGACGGCGCAGGTAAAGCACGGGCACGCCATGCGCCGCGGCCTCGACGAAGGTGCCGTAGCCGGGCTTCGTCAGCACCGCGTCGGCGCTGGCAAGGAGGTCCATGAAGGGCACGCCGCCACCGGCGAATTCCTCGTGGCGCAGCCAGAGGATGTCGTCGTGGTCCGGCCACTCCTCGACTGGCAGCGGCAGGTCGAAGCCGCCCAGCCCGACCACCACCCAGCGACAGTCGGCCGGGAGATTCAGCCAGCGCGCCACCTCGTCGCGGTCGCGTTCGGGCGCGGTCGCCACCGGCCCGGCCACCGTCAGGTTCGGCAGGTCCGGCATCGGCATGCCGGGCGTGAGGCGCAGGAACATGTTGGCGCCGCGATATGCCGCAAGCATTTGCCTGTGCGCGCCGGCAAACCATGGCTCGCGGTCGAAGTAGTGCTCGGCCAGGTCGGCCCAGTTGAGGGAACACATGGCCACCGACGGAATGCGCAGCGCGGCCGCCGCCGCGAGCGGCAGGTAGGCGACGTCGGTCAGCACCAGGTCCGGCGCCAGACGGGCCAGCGCCTCCGTTTCCCGCAGGACGCGCAAGGGCCACTCGGCATGGAACTCGCGGTAGCCTCGCGCGCTTGCGGCGACGTTCACATTGATGGCGTCGTGCATGACGAAGCCGACGTCGCCGGTGCCGCGCACGTGCGTGAAGTCGCCCGCGATGCGCAGCGTCAGGCGTTCGCGCGCGATGCTGCTGCGTACCGTCAGGTGCAGGTCGGGGCGCGCGGCACGAAGCGCATTCACCACAGGCGCCACTTGCGCAAGATGGCCGAGGCCGTGACCGGAGATGTCGACGAAGAGGTGCGTCATCCGCGCAAAGGCAGGCTGATGCGGGCGACGAGGCCGCCGCCTTCGCGCGGCAACAGGTCGAAGGCGCCGCCGTGGGCGCGCGCGACGCGATCGACGATCGCGAGGCCGAGGCCGGTGCCGATCGCGCCTGTGCGCGCCGATTGCAGGCGCGTGAACGGCAGCTTGAGACGCTCGGCCTCGGCTGCCGGAATGCCGGGCCCGCGGTCGCAGACATCGATGAGGACGCTTCCCGATCGCTCGCTGACTTCGATGTCGACCGGCTTGTCGGCGCCGGCATGGCGCAAGGCGTTGTCGACGAGGTTGGCGATCGCGCGGCGCAGCGCCTTGGGGCGCAAAGTCAGCCTGCGTGATACGCCGTGCCGCACGGTCACCTGATGGCCGCGGCGCTGGTATTGCTCCGCGAGTTCGTCCAGCAGGGGCGCGAGGTCCACGGTCTCGGCCGGTTCGCCGCTGTCAGTGCGCGCGAAGTCGAGAAACTGGCCGATGCTGCGGTCCATTTCCTCGATGTCGACGCTCATCTCCTGCCGCGTCGCCTCGTCGGCGCCGGACATCTCGATGCCCATGCGCAGGCGCGTCAGCGGCGTGCGCAGGTCGTGCGACACGCCGGCCAGGATCAATGCCCGGTCCTCGTCGAGGCGTGCGAGATCCGCGTTCATCTGGTTGAAGTTGCGTGCGAGCAGGCGGATTTCCTCCGGTCCCTTCTCCGTTACCGGAGCCGGCCGGCGCCCGCGGCCGATGTCGGCGGCGGCGCGCTCGAGCGCCTTGAGCGGCCGCGTGACGCGGAACATGATGAGCCACGCGCCGACGAGCGACAGAGCGAGGACGGCCGCGCCCCAGCCCAGCCACTGGATCGGCAGCGTGCGCTCGAGGCGATCGCGCGGCAGCGCGAGCCAGTACCCATCGTCGTCGATCGTGAAGCTGACGAAAAGGCCCGGTTCGCCTTCGCGCTCGAGCGTCAGGCGCGTATCGGGGCCGAGGCGTTCCTGCAGCAGCTCTTCGACGCGATGGAGGAATGCGCGCTCGGGCAGCGGCTCGATGCGGTCTTCCGGCTCGGCGGGATAGATGTGGATGCTCTCGCGGTCCGAGAGTTCGCGCAGCAGTTCGGTGCGCGCATCGGGGCGGGCGGCGACCAGCGCGGTGCGCGTAAGATTGACGACGCTGACGATGAGCTGCGACAGCTGGTGCGCGCGCGGCTCGCGCTCGTAGGTCGTGAAGATCAGGTACCAAGCCGCAACCGAGAGCAGCATCAGCGCGGCGACGAGCAGGAACGTGCGCCAGAGCAGGCTGCGCGGGAACAACGTCATTCGTGCTTGATCCCGTCGGGAACAAACACGTAACCAAAGCCCCAGACGGTCTGGATGTAGCGCGGCTTTGCCGGATCATCCTCGATCAGCTTGCGCAGGCGCGAAACCTGGACGTCGATCGAGCGGTCGAACACGTCGTATTCGCGGCCGCGCGCGAGTTCCATCAGCTTGTCGCGGGACAGCGGCTTGCGCGGATTCTCGACCAGCACCTTGAGCAGCGCGAATTCGCCGGTCGTGAGCGTGATGTTGGCATCGTTGCGGGCGAGTTCGCGCGTGGCGAGATTGACCACGATGCTGCCGAACGCGACCGTTTCTTCCACCTCGGCGGGCGCGCCCGGCGGAGGCGGTGCGGCGCGCCGGCGCAGCACCGCATGGATGCGTGCGACCAGTTCGCGCGGGTTGAAGGGCTTGGGCAGGTAATCGTCGGCGCCGACTTCGAGGCCGACGATGCGGTCGATTTCGTCGCCCTTTGCCGTCAGCATGATGATGGCGACTTCGTTCCCCTCGTTGCTCTGGCCGCGCAGGCGCCGGCAGATCGACAGGCCATCCTCGCCCGGCATCATCAGGTCGAGCACGATCAGGTCGTAGAGTTCCCGCGCCAGGGCGCGATCCATCGCCTCGCCGTTCTCGACGGCCTTGACGATGAATCCCTGCTCGCGCAGGTAGCGGTCGAGCAGTTGGCGCAGCCGCATGTCGTCATCGACGACGAGTATCTTGCGTGACTTTTCGGCGGCATCGGTCATGGCGCAAATGCTATCCTGATCGCGCCGATCACGCGAGTTGGCCTTACAAACGATTACAAAAGGCGGCTACGGCCGCGGGCAAAGTCACCTACGATACCGATCATGAAGATCCGCTCGGGCGCTTGGCTGGCAACCTGCGCCGCCATGCTCATGGCGGCGGCGTCCGTGTGCGCGGCGCCTGGGGACGGCCAGCGCTTTCGCCATCGTTTCCTGCGTCCCGACGATGGCCGGCCCGGGCCTGTCGTCGAGCGCAACGAAGCACCACCCGATTTCCACGGCGGCGAAATGTTCCGGCGCATGACGCCCGACGAGCGGCGGCAGTTGCGCCGCGATATCCGCAATGCCGGTGACGACCTTTATCGGCGGCCGCCGCCGAGACCGCCGCGGGCTCCGCTGTTCGATCCGCCGCCACGGTGAGGCAAGCCGGCGCGGTAAAATCGCGCCGATGCGCATCCTCGCCCTCGAAACTGCCACCCACCGCCTCTCGATCGCCCTTTGGCAGGACGGTCGCGTGCTGGAGCGCGCGGCAGAACTTCCCAACGGCAGTTCCGAGTGGCTGCTGCCGAACGTGCGCGCGCTGCTCGCCGAATCCGGCGCCGGGCTGAAGATGCTCGACGGCATTGCCTTCGGCGCCGGGCCCGGCAGTTTCACCGGGCTGCGTCTTGCAGCCGGTTGCGCGCAGGGCCTGGCCTGCGGCCTCGACCTGCCCGTGCTCGGCATCGGCACGCTGGCCGCGCTCGCGCTCGCGGCGGGCGAACGCAAGGTTTACGCTTGCCTCGATGCGCGCATGAACGAGGTGTATGTCGCGGCCTATGCAGATGGCATCGAGGCGATGGCGCCCGTGGTTTGCCCGCCTGCGCAGGCGCCGCTGCCGCCCGTTGGCGACTGGATCGGCTGCGGCGACGGTTTCGCCAGCTACGCGGAATCGCTGCCGGCGTTCGCCCGCATGCGCGCCGACCTGCGCCCGACGGCCGAAGCGGTGGCACGCCTGGCGGCGCCGCGCTTTGCACGCGGCGAAGGCGTGAGCGCTGCCGGGGCGCAGCCCATCTATGTGCGCGAGAAGGTGGCGCTGACCACGGTCGAGCGCCTGGCGCGGGGCGGCACGAAATGAACGCCGTGATGTCCCGGTTGGAACTCGTGCCGATGCGGGAGCCGGACGTCGACTCAGTGCTGGCGATCGAGCAGGCAGCGCATGCGTTTCCCTGGACGCGTGGCAACTTCGTGGACTCGCTGCGTGCCGGTCACAGCGCCTGGATGTATCGCAGGGGAGGCGAGACGGTCGGCTACGCGGTGCTGATGATGGCGATGGACGAAGCGGAACTGCTCGACATCACCATCGCGCCGGCGCATCAGCGGCGCGGGTTGGGCGGCAGCTTTCTCGCGGAACTGTTCGGCGTTGCGCGCCGGCATCGGGCCGAGCGCATCGTGCTCGAGGTGCGGCCAAGCAATGCAGCTGCGCTGGCGCTCTATCGGCGCAACGGATTTGCCGAAATCGGACGCCGCAAGGGCTACTACGCGGGCCGGGAAGGCCGCGAGGACGCCATCGTCATGGCGTGCGAACTGTGAGCCGGCGCGACCTCATCCTGCGCGAACTCGGCCTGGGCCCCGTGTGGCGTTTGCGTGAACGCCCGGCCGGGCCGGCCGAAGAACAGACCAAGCACGGCGTGCCATCGGGGCTGACTTTGGCAGAGTCCGGAGAGACGAGCGACGACCGCGTCGCAGCCATCGCCGCCATGGGATGGGACGAACTCAAGGCCGCCGTGGCGGGCTGCCGTGCCTGCGCGCTGTGCCAGGCGCGCAAGCAGGCCGTGCTCGGCGTCGGCGACGTCGAGGCCGACTGGATGTTCGTGGGCGAAGGGCCGGGCGCGGAGGAGGACGAGCGCGGCGAGCCCTTCGTTGGCCAGGCCGGCAAATTGCTCGACGCGATGCTGACTGCGATCGACCTCAAGCGCGGCGACAACGTTTACATCGGCAACTCGGTGAAGTGCCGGCCGCCCGGCAACCGCACGCCCGAGCCTCAGGAAACGGCGGCCTGCTGGCCGTTCCTGGAACGGCAGATCGAACTGATCAAACCGAAGTTGATCGTCGCCCTCGGCCGTCCGGCGGCGCAGACGCTGCTGCAAAGCGAGGTGAAGATTTCTTCGTCGCGCGGAAGGCTCTTCGACTACCGCGGCATTCCCGTGGTGGTCACCTACCATCCGGCCTATCTGTTGCGCAACCTGCCGGACAAGGCGCGCGCGTGGGAAGACCTCTGCTTCATGCGCAGGACGATGAAGGGCTTGTAGCACCCGTCAGAGGTCGATCTGCGTGATGGAAACCGTCTGCCCCGTGCTGCAGGTGCAGCTGTTGCCGCGGAAGCTTGCAGGCTGGCCCGCCCGGCACGAGAACTCCAGTCCCGGAGTGAATTCGAGAACCACCGAACGGAAGGCGAATGGCACGCCGCCCAGGGCGCGCGCAGCGTCGCCAGCCTGGATGTCTGCGATCTCGATGAGGCAAAGCACGTTGGTGCCGCCGCCGCAATGGAGGTTGATGTCCGTGATGCGGCCCGGTGCCGGCAATCTTGCGGCAAGGCGCCCCAGCAGTTCGGTGATGTCGCGCGCGGCGCCGGCTTCCTCGGCAACCGGTTCGGCGATACGGATGTCCTGGCCGTTCGTCATGGCGAGTGGGAAATGAGTAGCCGTTGACACTGGCATTATCCTCCAATGGTATCCTGATGGACATGATCTAACGGGAGGTAAATCCATGCGTATTCGACTGTTTGCCGTTCTTGTCCTCGTGGTGGGGCTGCTGTCGGGGTGCGGCTATAACCAGATCCAGGTCAACGACGAAAGCGTCAACGCGGCCTGGTCGGAAGTCCTCAACCAGTACAAGCGGCGTGCCGACCTGATTCCCAACCTCGTCAACGTCGTCCAGGGCTATGCCGCGCACGAGAAGGAGGTCTTGACGAAAGTCACCGAGGCGCGCGCCAGCGTTGCGGGCATCAAGGCGACGCCCGAACTCGTCAATGACGAAGCCGCGTTCGCCAAGTTCCAGAAGGCGCAGTCGGAGCTGTCCGGCGCACTGGCACGCCTGCTCGTGGTGGCCGAGAACTACCCGAACCTCAAGGCGGACCAGAACTTCCGCGACCTGCAGGCGCAGCTCGAAGGCACAGAGAACCGCATCACGGTCGCGCGCAACCGCTACATTGCGGCGGTCAAGGACTACAACGTCTCGGTGCGCACGTTCCCGAACAACCTGACGGCGATGGTCATGGGCTGGAAGCCGAAGGCGAACTTCACGGTCGAGGACGAAAAGGCGATCTCGACGCCGCCGGTCGTCAAGTTCGACACACCCGCGCCCGCCGCCAAGTAAGCGCTGCATGATCCTGCGTTTCCTGGCTGCCTGCTGGCTGCTGTTTGCGTCGTGGCCGGCAATGCCGGCCGAGCCGGCGGCGCTCCTGGTGCCGCTGCCGGCGCTCGCCGAGCGCGTCACCGACCTGACGGGGACGCTGGCGCCGGACCGCAAGGCGGCGCTGGAGGCGGCCACGGCGGCCATCGAGCGCGCAAAGGGCGCGCAGGTGGCGGTCCTGCTCCTGCCGACCACGCAGCCGGAAAGCATAGAGCAGTTCGGCATCCGGCTGGCCGAATCGTGGCGCATCGGCCGGCGCAAGGTCGATGATGGCGTCATTATCATCGTCGCCAAGGACGATCGCAAGATGCGCATCGAGGTCGGCTATGGCCTGGAGGGCGCCATTCCCGACGCAGTCGCCAAGCGCGTGGTGGCGGAGGTGATGGCGCCGCGCTTCAAGCAGGGCGACTTCGCAGGCGGCCTCGACGACGCAGTGGCGGCGCTCGGCAAGATCATCGGCGGCGAACAACTACCGGCACCGGCAGCGCCTGCGACGACCGATGTCAATCTGGATGGCGCGCCATGGCTGCTCGCGGTCATGTTCTTTTCCGGCGTGCTGCGTGCGGCGCTGGGCGTGGTGGGGGCGATGCTCGCAGCAGGCATCGCCGGCGCGCTGGCGTGGTGGATATTCGGTTCCTGGGTCGCGGTCGCCATCGCCGCCGTGTTTGCATTCGTGTTCTCGTTCGTGCGCGGCGGCGGGGGCGGACTCGGTAGCGGCGGCTTCTCCGGCGGCGGCGGTTTTTCCTCGTCGTCGTCGGGCGGCGGCTTTTCCGGCGGCGGTGGCAGTTTCGGCGGTGGCGGCGCGTCGGGGAGCTGGTGACATGAAGACTGCGCGCCTCCTCAAGCACCTCGCGACGCCCGGATGGCTCGCCTGGCGGCGCTTTCGCCCGGCCGACCGCGAGGCGATCCGGGCTGCCGTGGCCGCGTCGGAGGAGAGCCATCGCGGCGAGTTGCGCATCGTGATCGAAGGACCGCTGCCCGTGACATCGCTGTGGCGCGGCCATTCCACCCGGCAGCGCGCGGCCGAGCTGTTCCACCGGTTTGGGGTGGGCAACACGCATGATGCCACGGGCATCCTGATCTATGTGCAGCTGGTCGATCGGCACGTCGAGGTCCTGGCCGACCGGGGCATCGATGCCCGCGTCGCGCAGTCGGAGTGGGAGATCATCTGCCGCGAAATGGAAGCCGCGTTCAGCGACGGCGCCTGGCGGCGCGGTGTCCTCGATGCCATCGACCGCGCCACGCGCCTGCTGGCGCTGCACTTCCCGGCGCGTCCGGGCAACCCCAACGAACTGGACGACCGGCCGAAACTGCTCTAGTGCCGGCGGTCCTCCAGCTGCACGACGTCGTCGTGCTGCCGCTGGTTGGCGCCGTGCCGCCGGAGCACCAGCCACATCGCGCTGCCGATGAAGAGCCCGAACAGCACGATCACCGCGTAGATTGACAGGCCCGCCTTCACCAGCAGCGAGTAAAGGGCCGTCATGATCAGGATCGACACGTTCTCGTTGAAGTTTTGTACTGCGATCGAGTGGCCTGCTCCCATCAGGATGTGACCGCGATGCTGGAGCAGCGCGTTCATCGGCACGACGAAGAAGCCGGAACAGGCGCCGATGAGGATCAGCAGCGGTACCGCGATTGCCATGTCGCGCACGAAGACCATCAGTATCGTGCCGAAGGCCATCGCCAGACCGAGAGGAATCACTCGCACCGAGCGGCGCAATGAAATCAAACGCGCGGCGAGCGCCGCGCCGATGGCGACGCCGATGGCGACGATGCCCTGCAGCATGCTGGCCTTGGAAAGATCGAGGTTCAGCGCCGACCTGGCCCACTCGATGACGATGAATTGCAACGTGGCGCCGGCGCCCCAGAACAGCGTCGTCACGGCCAGCGAAATCTGCCCTAGACGGTCGCGCCACAGGAGTTTGAGGCAGTGGTTGAACTCGTGGATCAGGTAGACCGGATTCTTCTTCAGCGGCTTGTGGTCGACGCCCGTGTCCGGGATGTAGACATTGAACAGCGCGGCGATCAGGTAGAGCATGGCGACGATGGCCAGGTTCATTTCCGCCACGGTGTCGATGCCCGTATCGATGACCGGGAAGTCGAATGACAGCAGCGTTTGTGCGATGTCGGGGCGAATGATCATGCCGCCGAGAACGACGCCCAGGATGATCGCCATCACCGTCAGGCCCTCGATCCAGCCGTTCGCCACCACAAGCAGCCGGTGCGGCAGGTACTCGGTGAGGATGCCGTACTTGGCGGGCGAGTAAGCGGCGGCGCCGAGCCCCACGACGGCGTAGGCGAACAGCGGGTGCACATGGAAGAACATCAGGCCGCAGCCGAAAATCTTGATGCCGTTGCTGATGAACATCACGCGCCACTTGGGCATCGAGTCGGCGAACGCGCCGACGAAGGCCGCCAAGGCAACGTAGGACACCGTGAAGAAGGTCTTCAACAATGGCTCGTAGGAAGCTGGCGCATGGATGTCGCGCAGCATGGCGATGGCGGCGATCAACAGCGCGTTGTCGGCGAGCGCTGAGAAGAACTGCGCCGCCATGATGATGTAAAAGCCGAATGACATTGGCCGGGGGTTATACCACGAAAGATTTGCAGGAGCCTTGCGCGGCCTGAGAACGGCCGAGAAACCATGGCATCAGGCTATCTTATGTCCGACAGTTGTGATTGAATATCGCATTGAACTTATGAAAGTCCTTCCCGGGGGAGCGCTCCATGGCTGATCGCAGGCTGCAGGTGTTCCACGCCGTCGCCAAGCAACTGTCTTTTACCAAGGCGGCCGAGATCTTGTTCATGACCCAGCCGGCGGTGACTTTCCAGATCAAGCAGTTGGAGGAGCATTTCAATACCCGCCTGTTCGATCGCGGCCACGGCCGCATCACCCTGACGCCTGCAGGTGAACTGGTGCTGACTTATGCGGAGCGCATACTGGGCCTTTCCTCCGAGATGGATGTGCGCCTTGCCGAGATGACCGGCGAGATCGGTGGTTCGCTCCTGGTCGGCGCTTCGACGACGATTGCCGAATTCATGCTGCCGCGCATTCTCGGCGAGTTCAAGTCGTCCTATCCGAACGTGCGCCCGCGGCTGATCGTCGCCAATTCGGAAACGATCGAAACGCGCGTGGCGGAACACACGCTGGACATCGGCTTCATCGAGTCGCCGTCGCACCAGCCGAATCTCGACACCGAAAATTGCTGCGACGACGAACTGCAAGTCGTGTGCAGCCCGAAGTCGCCCCTGGCGAAATTCAAGGAACTGACGCCGCAGCAACTCACGGACTTCCCGTACGTCTCCCGCGAACCCGGCTCGGGAACGCGCGAATTTACCGATGCCTATCTGCGCAAGGCCGGCATCTCTCCCGACCAGATGAAACTCGTCATGGAACTGGGCAGTCCGATCGCACTCAATGGCGTGGTCGAAACAGGCCTGGGCTTCGCGATCGTCTCGGTCGGCGCGGTGCGCAAGGCGCAACGGCTGGGCGACCTGCTCGCCATTCCGCTCAAGCCGAGGCTGATCCGCACGCTGTCGATGGTGTACCCGAAGGAGAAGTTCCGTTCGCGCGTCGTAACGACTTTCGTCGATTTCGCTTCGGAAAAGCTGAAGCAAATGTCGGTGCACAAGTAGCGGCGCAGGAGATACGCGCTGGCATGACACGCACCGTTGCGCGACCCATTCGCGCCGTTTTCAATGCCGCTGCCCTGAGGCGCAATCACGCCGTGGCGCGCCAGCATGCGGGCCCGGCGCGCGTCTGGAGCGTCGTCAAGGCCAATGCCTACGGCCACGGCCTGGAGCGCACCGTTGCGGCGCTTGCGGAGGTGGCAGACGGATTCGCGCTGATCGAGCTGGAGTCGGCGGTAGCGTTGCGCGAGGCCGGAGTTCGGCAACCGATCCTGATGCTGGAGGGCTTCTACTCGGCCGAGGAGCTGCCGACTTTCGGTGAGAACCACCTGACGCCCGTGCTGCATACGCTTGATCAGGTCGGAGACTTCTGTGCGGCCGCATTGCCTGCGCGATTGCCTGCCTACCTCAAGGTCAACAGCGGGATGAATCGCCTTGGCATGGACAAGGTGGATCTCGGTCGCGCCCTGGCGTTGCTGTCCGCGTCCGGCGTTGCCGACGAGGTGACGCTCATGAGCCATTTCGCCGATGCAGACGGACCGCGTGGCGTCGAATGGCAGATGGAACGCATGCGCGCGATTTGCGCAGGCCTGGACCTGCCGATGTCACTGGCCAACTCCGCGGCGTTGCTGAGGTATCCCGAGACTGCCCGCGACTGGGCGCGACCCGGCATCATGCTCTACGGCAGTTCGCCTTTCCCCGACGTCAGCGCCGGTGAGCTCGGCTTGCAGCCGGTGATGACGTTGGAAAGCGAGCTGATCGCCGTGCGCGATCTCGCGCCTGGCGACCATGTCGGCTACGGTTGCCTCTTCACGGCCGATCGGCCGATGCGCGCCGGCATCGTTGCCTGCGGCTATGCGGATGGCTACCCGCGGCATGCGCCGACGGGCACGCCGGTGCTGGTGGGCGGACGGCGAACGCGCACTCTCGGCCGTCCTGCGATGGACAAGATCACGGTTGATATCACCGACTGCCAGACGGCCGAAGTCGGAACCCGGGTCGTGTTGTGGGGCGACGGCCTGTCCGCGGACGAAGTCGCCATGGCGGCAGGAACGGTCAGCTACGAGTTGTTCTGTGCGCTGGCCGCGCGGGTGCCGATCGTCGAGCTCGAATGATGGCGAAGGCAAAAAGCGTCTTCACCTGTACCGAATGCGGCGCCACCGCGCCCAAGTGGCAGGGCCAGTGCCCCGGCTGCGGCCAGTGGAACACCATGGTGGAGACGATCGCCGAAGCGGCGCCCGCGGGCGCCAACCGCTACGCGGCCCTGACCGGCGGCGGCGAGTTGAAGGACCTCGCCGACATTCGCCCGCGCGACGAGCCGCGTCTTGCCACGGGCATCGAGGAGTTCGATCGCGTGCTCGGTGGCGGCCTCGTCGCCGGCGGCGTGGTGCTGATCGGCGGCGATCCGGGCATCGGCAAGTCGACGCTGCTGCTGCAGGCGCTGGCGCGGCTAGCCGAGGCGCGGCACAGCGTGCTTTACGTGTCGGGCGAAGAATCCGGCGAACAGGTGGCGTTGCGCGCGCGACGCCTGCAGCTGGAGACACGCGGCTTGCGGCTGCTGCCCGAGATCGGTCTCGAAAAGATCCTGGCTTCGCTGCGGAAGGAGAAGCCGCTCGTGGCAGTGATCGATTCGATCCAGACCCTGTATTCGGAAGCCCTGCAATCGGCGCCGGGCTCGGTGGCGCAGGTGCGCGAGTGCGCGGCGCAGCTCACGCGGCTCGCTAAGCAGAGCGGGACCTGCGTGATCCTCGTCGGTCATGTCACGAAGGAGGGGGCGCTCGCGGGGCCGCGCGTGCTCGAGCACATGGTCGACACGGTGCTCTACTTCGAAGGTGACACGCATTCCAGCTTCCGCCTCGTGCGCGCCGTCAAGAACCGCTTTGGCGCGGTGAATGAACTCGGTGTGTTCGCCATGACCGACAAGGGCCTGCGCGGCGTCTCCAACCCGTCGGCGCTATTCCTGTCCCAGCACGCGCAGCAGGTGTCAGGATCCTGTGTGCTGGTGACGCAGGAGGGCACGCGACCTTTGTTGGTCGAAATTCAGGCGCTGGTCGATGGTGCGCATTCGCCCAGCCCGCGCCGGCTCACCGTCGGCCTCGATCCGCAGCGGCTGGCGATGCTGCTGGCTGTTTTGCATCGCCACGCGGGCATCGTCTGCTTCGACCAGGACGTCTTCGTAAACGCGGTCGGCGGCGTGCGCATCCAGGAACCGGCGGCCGACCTCGCCGTGCTGCTGGCGATCGTCTCCTCGCTCAACAACCGGCCGCTGCCCGCGAAACTCGTGGCGTTCGGCGAAGTCGGTTTGGCGGGCGAAATCCGGCCGGCGCCGCGCGGGCAGGAACGCCTGCGCGAAGCCGCCAAGCTGGGCTTCACTCATGCGCTCGTGCCGCGGGCCAACGCACCGAAGCAGGATGTGAAGGGCATCGAAGTGGTGGCGCTCGAGCGCATCGAACAGGCGATCGAGGCGCTGAGGGAATTGTGAGCGTGCTGCGGCTGGCATGGCGCATGCTAGCCCGCGACTGGCGCGCCGGCGAACTTTCTGTGCTCGGGCTTGGCCTGGTGCTTGCGGTTGCGGCCCTCACGAGCGTCGGTTTCCTAGCGGATCGAATCCAGCAAGGACTTGTGCTGCAGGCCCACCAGCTGCTCGGAGGTGACCTCCTGCTGTCGGCGGACCATCCGTGGCACGACGGCGTGGCGGACGAGGCGCGGCGCCTGCACCTGCAGATCGCGCGCAGCGCGAGCTTTCTTTCGATGGTGTCCGGTGGCGACGCGACGACGCAACTGGCGGAAATCAAGGCCGTCAGCGACAACTACCCGTTGCGCGGCGCCTTGCGTGCCGCGCCCGGACTCGATGTTCCCGATGCGCCGACCCGGGGCGTTCCCAGGGCCGGCGAGGCGTGGCCAGACGAATCGCTGGCCCGCCTGCTCGACGCGGGGACGCTGCATGTGGGTGCAATCGGTCTCAAGACCGCGGCCATCCTGACACGCGATCCCGACCGGGGCATCAACGCCTTTGCGCTGGCGCCGCGCCTGCTGATCAATCTGGCGGATCTGCCGGCAACCGGACTCATCCAGCCCGGCAGTCGCGTCACATGGCGTATGCATATCGCCGGCGACGCGGGGGCCGTCGAGGTCTTCCGCCAATGGGTCGAAGCCCGCCTCGAGCGCGGCGAGCGCGTCGAGAGCCTTGACAATGCGCGGCCCGAAATCCGCACGCTGATCGATCGCGCCGGCCGCTTCCTGCGCGTCGGAGCCCTGCTGACCGTCGTGCTGGCCGCGGTCAGCGTCGGCCTGGCGACAGACAGGTATCTGCGGCGCCATCTCGACGGCTGCGCGATCATGCGCTGCCTGGGGGCGCGGGCGAACACGATCCTGGCGATCCACGGCGGCGAGTTCATCCTGTTCGGCATCCTGGCGACGGGCCTGGGCTGTGCCGCGGGATATGCGGCGCAGGACGTGCTGCGCGTTGCGCTGGCGGGATTGCTTGGATCCGATCTGCCGTCGGCGACGTGGCGCCCGTGGGCGCTGGGCGCGGCGGTCGGGGTGACGCTGATGGCAGGATTCGTGCTGCCGCCTTTGTTGCGGCTGCGCCGGGTGCCGACCGTGCGCGTGCTGCGAAGGGAATGGGATGTGGCCGAGCCGGGTCTTCTCGCCGCGTACGGTGTTGGCGCGGCTGCGCTGACCGGACTCATGCTTTGGGTCGCTGGCGAGATCAAGCTCGGCGCGGTCGTGATCGGCGGCTTCGCACTGGCCATTCTGGTTTACGGCGGCGCAGCAAGGGCACTCGTCGCAGTGCTGCGCTGGCGTGGTGGCAGCGGCTTCGATCCCTGGCGATTGGGTCTGGCGAACCTGCGTCGGCGCTGGCGCAGCACGGTAATGCAGGCGGTCGCGCTCGGACTCGGGATCACGACGCTGCTGCTGCTCACGGTGACCCGCAACGATCTGCTCGCGGCGTGGACCAGCCGCATTCCGCCCGATGCACCCAATCGCTTCGTGATCAATCTGCAGCCGGATCAGAGAGGTGCGTTCACCGCCTTCTTCACCGGGCATGGGCTCGCTGCGCCGACGGTGGAGCCGATGGTGCGCGGGCGCCTGACGGCCGTCAATAGTCAGCCCCGGCGGTACGCCGACTACTCGGACGAGCGGGCGCAGCGCCTGATCGAGCGCGAGTTCAATCTGTCCTGGACCGCAGAACTGCCGCGCGGAAACACGATCGTGGCGGGCATGTGGTACGGCAGTGACGTGCTACCGCAATTCTCCGTCGAGCAGGGGCTCGCCGACACGCTGGGCCTCAAGGTTGGCGACGCACTGACGTTCGAGGTGGCCGGCGTGCCCCTGACGGCGCGCATCACCTCGCTGCGCAAGCTCGATTGGGATTCCATGCGCGTCAATTTCTTCGTCGTGGCGCCACCCGGCGTCCTCGACGGCTATCCGGTCAGCTACATCACAAGCTTCCGCCTGCCCGACGACCGTGCGTCGGTGATCGGCGAACTCGTGCGTGCGTTCCCCAACATCACCGTGATCGACGTCGCTGCCGTGGTCCGCCAGTTGCAGGAGAGCATGGACCAGGTGGCGCACGCGGTGCAGGCGCTTTTCGGCTTCGCGCTCGTGGCCGGATTCATGGTGCTCTATACGGGTCTGCAGGCCACTGTGGACGAGCGGCAGCGGGAACTGGCGCTGATGCGTGCGCTCGGCGCCCGGCAACGTCAGTTGCGTCAGGTGCTCATGACGGAGTTCGCCGCACTCGGCGCGCTTGGCGGCCTCGTGGCGGGCTTCGGTGCGGCCGGCATCGGCTGGGCGCTCGGGAGGTTTGCCTTCCAGCTGGAGTACATGCCATCGCCATGGCTGCCCGCGACCGGAATGATCCTGGGCGCCGCGGGCAGCGCCCTCGTCGGTCTTTGGGCGACGCGCGGTGCGTTGCGCGGACCGGTCAGCGCTCGCCTGCTCGCGGGCTAACCGCCGATATACGACATCTCGATCTTGTGCGTCACCGGGACGCCGGCGCCGCGAAGTTCGGAATAGTTGTCGTTGCGTGCGCGCCAGATCGCGGCGATCGTGGCGGCGATCTGCTGGTCGTCGCTGCCGTCGCGCAGCAGCCGGCGCAGGTCGTGGCCCTGCGTCGCGAAAAGGCAGGTGTACAGCTTGCCGTCCGTCGACAGGCGGATGCGCGTGCAATCGGAGCAGAACGCCTGCGTGACCGAAGCGATGACGCCGACCTCGCCGGCCCCGTCCCGGTAGCGCCAGCGCTCGGCAACCTCGCCCGGATAATTGGGATCCACCGGTTCGAGCGGGAACTCGGCGTCGATGCGACTCACCACTTCCGCTGCCGGCACAACTTCGTCCAGGCGCCAGCCGTTTGCGTTGCCGGCATCCATGTACTCGATGAAGCGCAGGATGTGGCCGCTGCCGCGGAAGTGGCGCGCCATGGAAAGGATTTCACCGTCATTGACACCGCGCTTTACGACCATGTTCACTTTGACGGGCGCCAGGCCGGCCGCCGCCGCCGCCGCGATGCCATCAAGCACGGCATCGACCGCATAGTGAACCTCGTTCATGCGCTTGAATACCGTGTCATCGAGCGCGTCGAGGCTGACCGTCACGCGGTGCAGGCCGGCGTCGCGCAGCGCGCGTGCGCGCGGAGCCAGCAGCGAGCCATTGGTCGTGAGTGTCAATTCGATGCCGGGAATTGCTGCGAGCTGTTCGACGAGCCGTTCGATGTCGCGCCGCAAGAGGGGCTCGCCGCCGGTGAGGCGCAGCTTCCTCACGCCTTGCGCCGCGAACAGACGCGCCAGGCGGACGATTTCCTCGTACGACAGCAACTCCTGGCGCGGCAGGAACGGATAGTCCCGACCGAACACGGTCTTGGGCATGCAATAGATGCAGCGGAAGTTGCATCGGTCGGTCACGGAAATGCGCAGGTCGTGCATCGCGCGGCCACGACGATCGACCGCATTCGCGATCGTGTCGACACTCGCCTGGGCAATCGTCATGTTGCCGGTCGAGCCAGCCGGAATGCGTCCCGGATTTCCTTCACCAAGGCTTCGTCGTCCCAAGGCTTTGTGATGTACTTCCAGATGGCGCCCTTGTTGATGGCATCGGTCACGGTCGAAATCTCCGAGTAACCCGAGAGGGACATTCTGACGGTCTGCGGATACAGTTCCTTGACCTTGGACAGGAATTCGACCCCAGACATGCCCGGCATTCGCTGATCGGAAACAATCACTTGGACCGCGTGCAAAGCGAGCAGTTCCAGGCCCTCGGCGCCGCCACTCGCAGTCAGGATGCGATAACCCTCACGACGCAGAAGACGACGCAAGGCGTTCAGGATGTTGGGTTCATCGTCAACAAGCAGGATCGTGTCCGTTTGGGTCGCGCTGGCTTCGGCGCTTAAATCGAGGTGCTTGCCGCTGCGCAGGATCTGCCCGAGTTCCTCGGCGGGCACGGGGCGACTGAAGTAGTAGCCTTGCATTTCGTCGCAATCTCCTCGACGCAGGAATTCCATTTGCGCCTGGGTTTCGACGCCTTCGGCCACGACGATCTTGCCCAGCTTGTGGGCCATCGCGATCGTTGCGGTGGCAATCGAGGCGTTGACGGGATTGGTGGTGATGTCGCGGACGAAGGACTGGTCGATCTTGAGACGGTCGATCTGGAAGCGTGACAGGTAGGCGAGCGACGAGTAGCCGGTGCCGAAGTCGTCGAGGGAAATGTGCACGCCGAGGTTCTTGAGCCGGTCGACCACACGCACGGCCTTTGCAGTGTCTTGCATGATCGCGCTCTCGGTCAATTCCAGTTCGAGGTACTTCGCCTCCAGTCCCGTATCGGCCAGCACGCTGGCCACGGTATCCGGCAGAGTGGAGGAATGGAAGTGACGTGCCGACAGGTTCACTGCGACATGCACCGACGAGAGGCCGAGGGACTGCCATTCCTTGACCTGACGACAGGCTTCGCGCATGACCCATTCGCCGATGCCGATGATGAGGCCCGTGTCTTCAGCGATGGGGATGAACAGTCCGGGCGGGATCAATCCCTTGACCGGATGCTGCCAGCGGACAAGGGCCTCGACGCCCACGACCTGGCCGGAGCGCAACGACAGCTGCGGCTGGTAGTGAAGCCGCAGCTCACCTCTTTCGACCGCGTAGCGCAGCAGGCTCGTGATATCGAGTTCTGAATTGTCCTGGGTTGCGAGCTCCGGAGTAAAGAAACGCAACCCGCTTCCTCCATCGCGGGTCGCTGCGCTCAGGGCGAGCAGGGCGGCACGCAGCAACTCGTCCGCCGTTTCGCCATCGAGCGGGAATCGCGCGACGCCGGTGGTGCAGGTCATTTCCGTCATGTGTCCGTCGACGGTGATCGGCGCAGCCAGGGCCTGCAACAGTCGATGGGTCGCCTGGCGGCAGATGGCTTCATCCGAACTGTCGTTCAGCACGACGGCAAACTCGTCGGAGGCGCAGCGCGCAATCAGGTCGTCGGCACGCACCGCGGTCGACAGCCGGGCCACCACTTCAAGCATGACCTTGTCGGCCGCGATCGGACCGCTCGTCTGGTAGAGATTGCGAAACTGGTCGAGATGCAGATACAGCAGCGCGAACCCCGCACCACTTTCGTAAACACGACCGACCATCTCCTCCAGCTGCTGCAACAGTTCCGATCGCGAGGGCAAGCCCGTGAGCGGATCCAGTGTCGCGGTTCTGCGTGCGAACCGCGATTCGGGCCTGACGAGTTTCTCTTCCTTGACGGCCAGATAGTGGGTAATGCGGCCAGCGTCGTCGCGCAGCGGCGAAACCTGCATGTATTCGGTCACCGTGCTGCCGTTCTTGCAGCGGTTCAACACGTGTCCGTGCCAGATGCGGCCGGCACTGATCGTGGCCCACATCTGGCGGTAGGTTGCCTGCGGTGTCGCGCCGGCGCTGAAAATACGTGCATTGTGCCCGATCAGTTCCTCGGGGGAGTATCCGCTCGTCTCGCAGGCGCGCGGATTGACATAGGTGATCGTGCCCTCGGCATCGGTCATGACAAGCCCGAGCGGTACGCGTTCGACAATCAGGTGATACGGATCGTCGGGCAGTCCGTTCTTCTCGTCACTCATCGGTCGTCAGCTTCCGCTTGGCCCGGCGATTGGCAGCGTCACGCGAAATCGACTTCCCTTGCCAGGTTCGCTGCTGACGTCGAAATGGCCGCCATGACGCTTGACAATTATGTCATACGAGAGGGACAGGCCGAGGCCGGTACCCTTCCCGATCGGCTTGGTCGTGAAGAAAGGTTCGAAGATTCGTTTCGCGACGTCAGGCGCCATGCCCTTGCCGGTGTCTTCGACTTCGACCCACACTGAACCGCCATCGACGCCGGATCGGACCGTGATCTTGCCCCGGCCGTCAATCGCCTGGGCCGCGTTCACGAGAAGGTTCATGAACACCTGGTTGACCTGGGCCGGAATGCAGCGAACAGGCGGCAGTTGGGCGAACTCCCGCAGGACCTCGGCCTTGTACTTGAGTTCGGCCCACACCACGTTCAGCGTGCTGTCGATGCCGTCATTGATATTGGCTTCCTGCCACTCGGCCTCGTCGACGTGCGAGAACTCCTTCAGGTCCTGGACGATCTTCTTGACGCGCGACAGACCATCCTGCGATTCCTTGAGCAGGTCGCGCACGTCGCCGCGCAGGAAATCCAGGTCGGCGCGTGCCTTCGCCTTCTGCAGTTCGTGGCCGAACTGGCCGTGCGCCTCGCCCTGCTCGTAGGCGTCGACCAAGCCGAGCAGTTTCTCGACGTAGTCGGCCAGCGTGCCGAGGTTCGAGTTCACGAACCCGATCGGATTGTTGATCTCATGAGCCACGCCCGCGGCCAGTTGACCGATGGCCGCCATCTTCTCGGACTGCAGCAACTGGCCCTGCGTTTCCTCGACCTTCGTCAGGAGTGCCTTGAGCTCCTCCTGCTCCGCGGCGAGCCGGCCATTTGCCTCCACCAGTTCCTGCGTGCGATCGGCAACGATTTCCTCCAGGTGCACGTTGGTCTCGGCCAGATCCTGGTTCGTTGCCGAGAGCACGTGGTAGAGCTTGTTCAAGGCATGCAGCAACGCGGACGTGCTGCTGTCGATCTGCCTGTGCTCGAGCTCATAGGCAGCCGCGGGCGTCTTGCCGTTCCCGATCTGGACGATCTGGTGCGCCATCTCCTGGTCTTCGGAGAGAATGTGGAAGGTCAACCAGGCCGTGAGAAAGCCGTGCACGACCTCGGCCGGATTCTTCATGGTCGCGCGCGACTTCCACATCGCCAGCACTTGCTGGACGAACTCGCGGTGGTGCCTGGTATGCAGCTCGACGTGCCGCGGATCGAGATCGCACCTATTCATCAGGCCTTCCTCGTCCGCGAAATGCTGGACCGCGTAGTCGGCAAGGTCCTTGAACAGTCTTTGCAGGTCCTGTTCCGACACGTCCCCGCCGGCGAGGAGCATGTCGCCCACCTGGTTGACGATATCCACCAGGTAATGGTGTTGGCGATCGACAACTTCGATGTTGGTGACGAACCGGTCGTCCCAGGCAAACGCTTCCATGTCTCGTGCTCCTAGGCGGCTGTCGGACGCAGGGCCGCCACGTCTACTCGAGATCCATGAGATCGGGGTCGAGGATGACCGACCCGTCCGGGCCCCAATTCACGTGCGTGATCCCCGGCTCCATGGCTTCGAGTCGCCGCCGCTCCAGTTCCTCGGCGCTTACCGAGCCGGCCGCCAGCCGTGCCAAGTCCGCGAGCCGACGATTCTCCATGATCAGCGCCCGGCCGGACAGGGATTGCGCCAGGGCCGTGACAAGTTCGTAGTCGTTCCACGGCTTGGCGATGAAGCGATCGATGCCGACTTCATTGACGGCGCGCATCAGTCCGTTGAGGTCGGCGTAGCCGGACAGGATGAGGCGCGCACCGTCAGGCTGGATCGCCTTGACCTGGCGCAGGAACTCGACGCCGTCCATGCCCGGCATCCGGTAGTCCGACAGGAACAGATCGAAGCTCTTGTGACGAGCCTTCTCCAGCGCTGCGGCCGGGTCCGTGAACAACTCGATCTCGAGCGGGTAGGTAACATCCCCCGAACGACAGGGAACGGTCTTCAGCAGCCGCCTGAGGCTGCGCAGGATGGGCTCCTCGTCGTCGAGGATCAGAATTCGGCTCATGAGCGATCCTCCACTCGAATATAGACGGTCATCGGTTTGCTTTCGTCCAACGCCTGCACTTGCCGCACCTGGTCGATCACCATGTCGTCGAGGCTGTAGTTCGCCGACAAAAGCAGATAACCGTCGTGGTGGCGCAATGGGCGGCTCAGTGTCATGCCCGGCTTGAGTTGGGCCGGCCGCAGGGCCACCTCTTTCCAGAGCCGGGTCGGGGCGGGTTTCGCGTCGGCATCGCGCAGTGTGGCCGGTCGGCCGACGTGCTTGACGTAGACGCTCAGGGTGAGCTGCTGTTCCCGCTCGATGGTCTCGAGTTGATCGATCAATTGTCGATCAATGATCTTCCCGGCGGTCGCCATCACGTATCCCTGCGGATGCAGGAAGTCGCGCGCCAGCATCATGCCGGGCTTCAATTCGCCCGGCCGCAACGCGTGTTCCGGGGCGGCTTCGGTCGTGTTCTTCGTCACGAGCGCGGCAAACGCGTTCACGACCGTCGGGTCGTATTGGCGTCCGCGTCCTCCCAGGATGTACTCGAGGGCCTGCTCGGGCGTGTGTTCCTTCAGCGTCAGCGTACCCATCTGCAGGGCGTCGTAATCGTTGGTAACGGCGATGATGCGCGATCCGATGGGAATCGCCAGGCCGACGACGCCGTCGGGGTAGCCGCTGCCGTCCACGTGTTCGTGGTGATGTCGGATGATCTTCGCTGCATTGGCGAGTTGCTCGACACCGGCAACAAGTTGCTGACCCTTGACCGGATGCTCCATGACGCGATTGCGGGCCTCCCCGGCGAGGGCGGCGAAGGGCTTGTCGAGCAGGTTGTCCGGCAGACTGATTTTGCCGATGTCATGCAGCAGCCCCGCCAACAGGATGTCCTGCTGGTCGGCCTGACTCAGTCCCATGCTTTGCGCCAGCGCCTTCGAGTGTTCGGCCACGCGCCTGCCATGGCCTGCAAGACGTCCGCCGCGCAGTTCGATCAGGCTCGAGAACGTGCGCACGGTCATCATGAAGCCCTGCTGGAGCAGTTCGTTGGCGTGCTTGAGTGCGGCCGTGCGCTCGGTGACCTTCTGCTCCAGTCCGGCATTCAGCGCCTTCAGCTCCTCGTTCTGTCGCGCCGTGAGGTCGCTGAGGCGCAGGTTCTCCGCTTCGAGGCGCTTGCGCTCGAGTGCGTCGCGCACGGTAAGGACGATCTCGTTGTCGTCCCAGGGCTTGGAGACGTAGCGATAGATTTCGCCGCGGTTGATCGCCGCGATGGTCGAACCGACGTCGGCGTAACCCGTGAGAAGGATGCGCACCACCTGTGGCCAGCGATCCCGCACTTGTTCGAGAAAATGCGCGCCATCCATCTCCGGCATGCGCATGTCCGAGACGACCAGGTCGACGTGCTCCTTTTCCAGGACCGCAAGGCCTTCGGCGCCGCCACCGGCGGTGAGGATCTTGTAGCCGTGCGGCCGAAACAGGCGCTTGAGCGAGGACAGAATGCTCGCCTCGTCGTCGACGAACAGCAGGGTCAGCGGGCTTGCCTCGGCGGTCGCTTGTTCCATGCGCCAATGTTACTACGTTGCCCCATGCAACCGAATGCCCGGCGGGAAGCCATGTCGGGCTTGGGGGGGAAAGGTCAAAATATGTGTCCTGCGCCTCTCAGGGATGCGGACGATGCCAGAATTCACCGAGCCCGAGCTTTGTGGTATCCGACGCTTACATGCCCGCCCATACGCCCCGCCTGCTGATCATCGACGACCAACCGGAATCGGTTGCGCTCCTCATCGAATACCTTTCCGACAAGGACGTCGAAATCCTCGTCGCTCTCGACGGTGCCGACGGCATCGCCAAGGCCAGGGCCGGGCGGCCGGACCTGATCCTGCTCGACGTAATCATGGCCGGCCTGGACGGTCTGGACGTCTGCCGCCGCCTGAAGGCGGATGCGCGCCTCGCGAATGTTCCCGTGATCTTCCTGTCGGCCAGCACCGCCATCGAGGACAAGCTCAAGGGCTTTTCGCTTGGGGCCGTCGATTACATCACCAAGCCGTTCTCGGAGGACGAGGCGGTGGCCCGCGTGTTTCTCCACTTGCATTCGAAGCAGCGCCTCGATCGGCTCGAAAGCATGGTCGCGCAGTCGGCGCTGGACCGCGTCGGTGACCAGGCCTTTCCCGATGACCAACTGTTCAATCAGGCGCTTGCGGTGCTCGACAAGCGGATGGCGGAGCCGCCCGGACTGATGGAACTGGCGCGGGAACTCGGCACCAACGAGCGCAAGCTAACCGACATCTTCCGCCAGCGGGTCGGCATGACGGTATTCGACTATTTCTCGGAACTGCGTCTCGAGACGGCCCGGCACTTGCTCGACGGCAGCGGAATGAGGGTGCAGTTGATAGCCAGTCACGTGGGTTACCGCAACGCCGGCGACTTCACGCGCGCCTATCGGCGCCGCTACGGATTGAGCCCAAGGGAGTATCGTCAGGCCCGGCAGGGCGTCACGGGAGATGGCGATTGATACTCGTTGGCGCCAGCTCTGGAGAGGGCTGGCGGTAACGCTCGCCTTGTGTGCAGGTGCCACGACTGGTTTCGCGCAGCCGCTGATTCTGAGCGACGAGCCCAGCCAGACACTCGCGGGCAGCGTCGAGATTCTCGAAGATCCGGTCGGCGCGATGGATCTTGCCGCCGTCCAACAGGCCGACGCGGCCGGCCGGTTCCAGGCTCAGCCCGGCGGCAACGTGGTTCACGGCTTCACCGATGGCGCGTTCTGGGTTCGCTTCTCCGTCGCCAATCCGGCCGCTGCGCTGCCGGACCGCTGGTTCTCGCTCGACAACGCCCTGATTGCGACGGTCACGCTGCACGTGATTGACGCTGCCGGCGCTTCGACCACGGTGAGCAGCGGCGCGAACGTCCATCGTGCGCTGCGACCGCTGCCGACCGGGCGGTTGCTCTTTCCGGTTTCGGTGGCGCCCGGCGCGACGCGCACCGTGTACATGCGGCTTTCCGGTCCAATGCCGATCGTCAGTGGCCTGGCACTCTGGCAGCCGGCCTCCTACGCCGAACACGAGTGGCGTCGCATGGTGATCAAAGCGCTTCTCGTGGCCGGCGCCTTGACGGCACTCATCCTGATCAGCGTCTATTTCTGGAAGATCAACAGGCGCTGGCAGATTCTGGCGATCGGGGTGGGCGATGCGCTGTTTGCAGCGGCGACGTTCATGGTGGACGGCATCGGTGCCGATGTGCTGCCACCTGGCGAAGCGCTGTGGCAAGGACGCGCCAGTGGGATTCTCATCCTCATCGCACTCTGCCTAAACATCGAGTTCGGCCGCGTCTTCCTGGATCTGCCGCGGACAGCTCCGTTGCTCGCGCGCACGCTGCGGGCGACGAGTTTCGCGTCGTTGCTTGCCGCGGGCATGGAGTGCCTGGTCGTGGCCCCGAAGCTGCTCACGTTCGAAGTGCCGCTTGCGCTGTGTGCCGTGGTTACCGTTGTATTCGTCCTGGTAGCGCTTCACGGCATCAGGAACGCCGGGTTGTACGCGGCGACCTGGGTCGGCGTGCTCGCGGTCCTGGTGGCGGTCCTGGGGGGCGCGTTGGCCGGGTGGAACTCGGCCGTGTATGCGAGTGCCCTGCCGGTTCCAAGCTTCGTCCTGTCGTGCGTGATCATGGCCTACGTCATGTACCGCGAGGTCAGCCTGGCCGCCGAAACGGCCGAACGCGCCCATCTGCGCCTCGGCGAGTTCCAGCGCACCGAGCAGGAGCGGCTTGCCGTTGCCGTGGAACAGCGGACGCGCGAACTTCGTCAGGCCAAGGCCGAAGCGGAAGAGGCCGGCAATGCCCGGTTGTCTCTCCTGTCGACGGTCAGCCATGAATTGCGTACGCCCCTGCATACGATACTGGGCTATGCGCAATTACTGCGCCGCAAGGGTGGCCGGCGGGAGGCGGACGCGAAACTGGCGACGATCGAGAGCAGCGGCCTGCAACTCCTGCATTTGATCGACGAGATCCTGGAATTCATTCGCGGTTCGAGCCACATGGTGGCGTTGCGACCGTCGATTGTCACGATGACGGACTTGGTCAGACAGATCGCCGATACCGGGAGAGTTCTCGCGGTTGCAGGAAGCAATCGGTTCGACGTCAGGCTCGGTGACGGGGTGCCGCGTGTCATCGAGGTCGACGAGCATCGCCTGCTGCAGATTCTGGGAAACCTGATCAGCAACGGGTGCAAGTACACCGCCAGGGGACAAGTGATCCTGTCGATCGAGCGTTGTCCCGACCTTGCGGCGGACGAGCCTGCCGACTTGCATCGCATCCGGTTTGCCGTCGAGGATACCGGGATCGGAATTCCCGCAGATCAGTTGCAGAAGATCTTCGAGCCGTTCAGTCGTGCGACCAGCACTCCCCATCAGCCGGGAATTGGCTTGGGGCTGGCGATTGCAAGCCAGATCGTCAGGGCCATGGGTGGCGAGATCGAAGTGACCAGCGAGCTTGGGCGCGGCAGCCGCTTCTGGTTCGAGGTCGTGTTGCCCGAGGTGAGCCGGGAATCGGAGAACCTTCCGGTCGATCTGCCACGCGTGATCGGCCACGTCGGTCCGCGGCGCACGCTGCTCATTGCCGACGACATTGCGGAGAACCGGGAATTCCTTAGTGATCTTTGCTGCGAGTGGGGCTTTGACGTACTGGTCGCCGAGGGCGGGGCAGAGGCACTCCGGCTGTGCCGCGAGGACCGGGCGCGGCCCGACTGCGTTCTGGTGGATCAGTTCATGCCTGGAATGGACGGCTGGGCCTTCCTGCGCGAGTTGCGCACCGATGGCGAGTTGCGGCGACTTCCTGTGATTCTGGTATCCGCGGCGGAGCCGGCGCGGCCCGCGGGCATGGCCCCGGAGATCGCATTCGACTTCGTGCTGCTCAAGCCGATCCGCCAGCAGGATCTCGCCAATGCACTGCGGTCGTTGTTGGACCTTGAATGGATTCTCGACCAGTCCACTACCGTCGCGAGCGAAGAGCCGGTGGCGGAAGACCTGCCACGCCCGCAGGATCTGGCCGAGTTGCGCGACCTGCTGGCGCTTGGACAGGTGGTGGCGATTCGGCGCTGGGCTGTGCGCCTCGGCGAGGACAACCCGGGCCTGGCGGCGTTCGGTGCCAAGGTCGCGCGGCATGCAGAGGCCGTCGACCTCGCAGGCCTGGCGGAGATTCTGGACCACGCCGAAAAATCGGGGATCAAGCCGCCTGCCTGAAGAACCTCCGGCGCCCGAAATTCAACCGAAACTAGAGCGGGAAATAGCCCCATCTTTCCGCTTATCGGCCCGTCGCGGCCGGCGCAGGATAGTCTCCGCAATCAGCCAAGGAGGCATCCCGTGATCATCCAGTCCGTTCAACTGGTTTCCCTGCCCAACGCGCCGACCTACCAGAGCAAGGTCTATCGGGCCCACATGGATACCGGCGAGGATATCGACCTGTTCCAGCAGCATTGGGACGTTCCGCTTTCGCCCGAGTCCCTCGTCGGCCTGACTCCCGAAGAGGCTCGAAGGCGGCGAACGGAGCGGATGCTGGCAGTGGCGGGGGGCCGCCACTAGCCAGGGCCGGGACACCTATTGCTGCGGCTTGTTGGGGTTGTTGCCGGGGCGCGGGCGACGCTTGCCGCCGCCGCCCTTGGGAGTGTGCTTCTTCTGCTGGAATTGGCGGCCCGTACCCACCGGCTTGTCGGACGACCCGGGCTGATGGCCCGGGCTTACGCGGTTGCCTGGCGCGAGCTGGATTTCCAGTTCATTGATTTCATCCCACTGCTCGTCCGTCCGGTCGCGCTCGGGCACGGCCAGCAACTCGCGCAAACGACGCCGCGTATCCATGGGCGGGGGAACCGCCGGCGGCGGAGGAGGCGGAACGTCCTCTTGGGTGGTCTGGACGTTTTCGGGGACATCGGGTTCCGTACTCATGAGCGGATTATACCCGGTGCGGGCGGCAACGCGAACCTCACGCCGACGCGCGCCGTTCGAGCGATTCCCACCGCTCCAGCAACCGCGAAAGCTCGTCCTCGATGTCGGCCAGGCGGTCAGCGACGCGCGTGGCTTCCCGGGCGTCGCCGATGTGGAGTTCGGGCGCGCCGAGCCTCTCGGTGAGTTCAGCCTGCTCCGCCTCCAGGGCCGAGATGAGATCCGGCAGCCCTTCTAGTTCGCGCTGCTCCTTCCAGGTCAGCTTGTTTGCGGGCACGGTGCGCGCGGCCTGCGTCCGCGCTTGCGCGGCGGAGGGCGCTTTCGCGGCAGCGATGGCGCTTTCCTTTCGGTAGCGCAACCAGTCGTCGTAGCCGCCCGCGTACTCCTTCCACCCACCGCCGCCTTCGGCGGCGATTGTCTGCGTCACCACGTTGTCGAGGAAGGCGCGGTCGTGGCTGACGAGGAAGATCGTGCCTTGGTAGGTTTGCAACAGTTCTTCGAGCAGTTCCAGGGTCTCGATGTCGAGATCGTTGGTCGGCTCGTCCAGCACCAGCACGTTTGCGGGCCGGGCGAACAGGCGCGCGAGCAGCAGGCGATTGCGCTCGCCGCCGGAGAGCGACTTGACGGGCGAGCGGGCGCGCGCCGGTGCAAACAGAAAGTCGCCGAGATAGCCGATCACGTGTTTCTTCTCGCCGCCGATCTCGACATAATCAGAGCCGGGCGAGATGACGTCGGCAAGCGTTGCCTCGGGGTCCAGCGCCGTCCGGAACTGGTCGAAATAGGCGATCTGCAGCCGCGTCCCCAGGCGCACGGAACCGGAGTCCGGTGCAATTTCGCCGAGGATCAGGCGCAGCAGCGTAGTCTTGCCTGCGCCGTTAGCGCCGATGATGCCGATGCGGTCGCCGCGCAGGATGCGGGCCGAAAAGCCGAGCACCACGGTCTTGTCGCCGAACGCCTTGGTGACCTCATGCAGTTCCGCGACCAGTTGGCCGCCCTTGTCGCCGACATCGATCGCCAGACGTGCCGAACCGAGCCTCTCGCGGCGTGCGGCGCGTTCGCGGCGCAGCGTCTCCAGGCGCAGGACTCGGCCCTCGTTGCGCGTGCGGCGTGCCTCGACGCCTTTGCGGATCCAGACCTCCTCCTGGGCCAGAAACTTGTCGAACCTGGCGTTCTGGACGGCTTCGTCGCGCAGGGTCTCCGCTTTGCGTTTCTGGTACTCGGCGAACGATCCGGGAAAGCTGCGCAACCGTCCGCGGTCAAGTTCCACGATGCGGGTGGCGAGGCGATCGAGGAACCGGCGGTCGTGCGTGACGAAGAAGATCGATGTGCCGGATGCCAGCAGCAACTCCTCGAGCCATTCGATGGCGGCGAGGTCGAGGTGGTTGGTCGGTTCGTCGAGCAGAAGCAGCTGCGGCTCGCTTGCCAGCGCCTGCGCCAGTGCCACGCGCTTCTTCTGGCCGCCCGAGAGATCGCTGACACGGGCTTCCGCGTCGAGTCCGAACTTCTCGATTGCGCGCTCGGCCTGCGATGCCGACGACCAGGCGCCGATCGCTTCGAGCTCATGTTGCAACCGATCCAGTTGTGCGAGCAGCGCCGCCTGATCACCGCCCGGTTCGGCAAGGTGGTGCGACGTTTCGTGCCACTGGCGCAGCAGGCGCGTCGCGTCACCCATGCCGGCCACGACGGCGTCGAACACCGTGGCACCCTCGTCGAACGCAGGTTCCTGCGGCACGTAGGCCACTTTCAGCCCCGGCTGGCGCCACACGACGCCGTCATCGAGATGGCCGGCGCCGGCCAGTGCCGCCAGCAGCGACGATTTGCCGCTGCCGTTGCGCCCGATCAGCACCACACGTTCGCCTTCCTCGAACTGCAGATCGGCGTGATCGAGCAGCGGCACGTGGCCGAAGGCGAGGCAGGCTTGCGAAAGTGAGATCAGCGGCATGGGCGAGGGTCCGCATTGTAGTGGCCCGCGCCCGCTTGTCGAGGATCGCGCCGCGCGCCGCCAACTTTGCTAGGATGATACCGGTTCCTTTGGTGGTGGCCGACCATGAGCAGCAAGCACGCAAACCTGTTGCGCAGCATCTTCCATGATCCGATCAGCGCCAACATCCACTGGCGCGAAGTCGAGTCGCTGCTTAACCATCTGGGCGCCAGCGTCGACGCGGCGCATGGCGCCCGCTTCCACGTCAAGCTGAACCGCGCCGAGACCTACCTGCATCATCCGCACCACAGCAACGTCTGCGACCGCAACCTGATCAAGCAGTTGCGCGAATTCCTGCTTCATGCCGGCGTGAGCGTTTCCGCATACGAGGCCGATCACCAGGGTTGAGGAGCCCTAGCCGCCGCCCCAGAACAGGCGCACGGCGCGGTTGAAGCTCCACACGGCCGGCACTTCGATGATGTCGTATTCGGCCGCCAGTTCGCGCGGGAAGCGGTTGTACGGCGCGAGCATCATGATCACCTGGCGTACTGCCGCATCGATCTCGGGCACGCCGCTCGACCGGTCAAACGTGATGTTCTCCACCTGGCCGTCAGGACGCAGCGACACGGTCACCCACGGATTCAGATAGGCGGCGCCGTTCTTGGCCCGGTCCAGGAGATCGAAGGACGCGCGCTGGTTGACGTAGCGCCGCCAGACTTCGGCAAAGATGAGGAGCTGCTCGTCCTGGTCTGCCCGGCCAATCAGTGTCCTGCGCCGTTGTCCACTCGACGGGGGCGGAGCGGACTGGCTGGCCTGTTTCTGTCGCGCTTCCTCGGCGCGCTGGCGCTCGGCCGTAGCGGCCTGCTGGCGAGCGCGCTCCTGCTCGACGCGGCGCGCTTCCGTCTCGGCGGCGAGGCGCCGATCTTCCGCCTCGCGGGCCTGCTGGAGCGCTTGCTGCCGCGCCTGTTCTTCCGCCACGCGGCGTGCTTCGGCCTCGGCCGCCTTGCGTGCGGCTTCGGCATCCGCGACACGGCGTGCTTCGGCCTCGGCTGCCTTGCGCGCGGCTTCCGCTTCGGCGACCCGTCTGGCAGCCTCGGCCTCTGCCGCGAGGCGCCGTTCCTCCGCTTCCCGGGCCTGCCTGCGCTCTTCCGCTTCGCGAGCCCGGCGGGCAGCCTCCTGGCGTGCCACTTCCTGTCGTTCGGCTTCCCTGCGCTGCGCTTCGAGCCGGGCCTGCTCCTCCGCGACCCGACGGGTTTCCGCTTCTGCGGCCAGGCGACGCTCCTCCGCCTCCTGCGCCTGACGGCGCTCGTCGGCTTCGCGCGCCTGCCGGATCGATTCCTGTCGTTGCGCTTCCTTGCGCGCCGTTTCCTGTCGGGCCTGTTCTTCTGCGGCGCGGCGCTGCTCGGCTTCCTGGGCAAGCCGGCGGTCTTCTGCTTCCTGTGCCCGCCTGCGCTCCTCCGCCTCGCGCGCCATGCGTTGCGCTTCCTGTCGCTGCGCCTCCTGGCGCTCGGCCTCGATCCTGGCCGCCTCGCGTCGGACGAAGTCCTGTCGTTCCGCCTCCTTGCGCAGGAGTTCATGGCGCACCTGCTCTTCGGCGATTCTGCGTGCCTCGGTTTCGGCCGCCAATCGCCTCGCTTCGGCTTCGGCTGCGAGGCGCCGGGTTTCCGCTTCCGCGGCGAGGCGGCGATTTTCGGCTTCCTTTGCGAGTCGCGTTGCCTCGGCCTCGCGGGCGACTCGTTCGGCTTCCTGCTTCTGTCGTTCGCGTGCCGCTTCCGCAGTCGCGCGTTCCGCGGCTTTCTGCCTGGCCAGTTCGCGTTCGAGCGCGAGGGCTTGCTGCCGGCGGTCCTCCTGCTCCTGAGCGGCCTTCTTCGTTTCTTCGGTCGCGTCCGGCTTGGGAGGTTCGACTTTTTCCGGAGGCGGCGTCACCGCGGCGCTGATTTGCGGCGCCGCTGCAGCAACGACCGGCGCAGGCGCAACCGGCGCCGGGGCAACCTCGGGCGCAACGGCGACATTGGGCGGGACGGGCGGTGCGGGCGGGGCGCGTTTCTTCTTGCGTCGTTCGGCGCGCACGCGTCGCTCGGGCAAAGGCTCCTTGGCCGTCTTGCTCGCGGTCGGCGATGCCTCGGGTGTCGGTGTCACCAGCACGAGATCGAGTTGCGCATGCCTGGTCTGCCAAGGCAGATTCAGCCCGGGCAAGCCGAGGCCGGGCGCGTCGAATTGCAGTGAGAACAGGAACGCGTGGAACACCAGCGAGGCCATCACCGCACGCTTGAAGCGGACGCGATCACGCCGGCCCCATCCACGCGGCCACGGGATGAAGCTCTTCTTGCGGACACGAACGCCGGAGGGCGTCGTCCCGGTTTTCTTAACCAAGACTCTCTGTTGGCACGGGCGCTCCTCTTTCTGGTGTGGGTTGTGCCGGCCGGTGGACAAACCGCTGGCGATTGTAGCCGAGCGAAATTGTCCCGCACCCCTGTCGTGTGCAGGCGTCGGGTGGGGGCAAGAGTCAGCCCCCGTGGTACGCCGTGCGCGGGATTCCGGCTAGCGGCCGCTTGTGCGGGGCAGCAAAACGCGCCCCTGGCGCGGCGACCAGCGAGCCACCGATCCGGCGGCCGATTGACCCTGGCGTACTGCGAGGCGGGTGGCAGGACTGGCGCCGGTCGCGCTCGCCACGGGCGTCAGGCAGGTGCCGTCCACGCGTTGTTGCAGCGCGGTCGCGAGCATCTGCTCCGACGTGTCGCCAAGGCTGTGGGCGAAGTCGTCCACGGTCGGACAGCCGGGCAGGTTGGCGCCGCCGGCATTTGCGGTCACCGGCGTGAAGCCGTCCGCGTAATCGCCGAAGCCCTTGTAGTTGGTACCCATGAACTCGATCGGGAAATAGGACACGCCGCAGTTGTCGCGCGCGGTGAATCCATAGGGCTTGCCGCAGGTCGTGCCGCCGATCAGGATGACGTTGACATCGATGCCATTCAAGCCGTTGATCACGGCCTCGCTGGCCGAGCAGGTGTCGCCCTGGGCGATGACGAATACGCGGCCGAGGTTCAGCGTCGGCAGCGGTTGTTCGTTCGTGCAGTTGTAACTGGCGTTCAGTATGCAGGACGTGTTGTAGAAGGGCGTCGGCGACCGGGTGTTGTCCGCAGTGCGCTTCGCGTTGTATTGCAGCTTCTCGAAGTACTTGCCGCTGACGCGCGTCGGGCCGGCGATCATGTAGGCGAGTTCGCTGGCGATATAGAGATAGCCGCCGCCGTTGTAGCGCATGTCGAGGACCAGGTCCGTGACTCCCTGCGCCTGGAAGGCGCTGATGGCCGAAATCAGCATTGTCTCCGACGATGCGATGTGGTCGGTGAAATGGAGGTAGCCGACCTTGCCCGTGGCCGTCGTGATCACCTCAACGATCGGAACAGGATTGATGACGACGCTGTCGCTGGCCGTCATGCTCGCCGTGATGTTCGTTGCGCTGCCGGCGCGCGACAGGACGAGGGTATGCGTGGTACCGGACACCGGCAGCAGGCCGTTGTTGAGTGTGTCCGTATCGGTTCCGTTGACGAAATCGACACCGTCGACCTGAAGCAAGGTATCGCCGCGCTGCAGGCCTGCTGCGGCGGCCGGCGATCCCGCCTGGACGATGGCTACCCGCCACGAACGCGGCGCCGAACTGCTGATGTAGGCCCACTCGATGCCGTAGCCGGCCGTGACCCCGGACTGCGACAAGTCGTTCCATGCCTTGGTCGGGTAGGTGAAGCTGAAGCGATCCCGCAAGGCGCCGCTGGCGGTCGTCTGCGTGGTCTTGAGCGCCTCGAAGTAGTTCGAAAGCGGCAGCGGCACGCCGTAGTAATCGAGATCGGTCATCGGGCCCGAATAGGCGGCCGCGTTCGCGTCGACCGTCGGCACCTGGTCGTACCAGAGGTAGGCGGAATCGAAGTACGAGCGCATCCAGCTCTTTTCCGTCACGAGCGAGCCGATCGTTGTGGTGCCCGATGCATCGGCGACGTAGGGATTGTCCGGCGCGCACTGCTGGGCCAGCTGGCTCTCTGGCGTGAACATGGTGGACCTGCTGCCGCCGCCTCCACCACCACCACCGCAGCCGGCCATCAGGCCACCCAGAACCAGGCCCGCGGCCAGCGCTCGCCATCGATGCATCGTCAACCTCGCCTGAAGGTCGGCGGCCCCGCGACCGCCGAGCCGGGATTATTCCCTGCCCGGTCGGCGCGATCAAGCTGTCGGCATGATGCGACGGCGTTGCCGGCGACTTGCGCCGGCGAAGAGTCAGCCCTGGTGGTACGCCGTCAGGCCGTGACGGTGTCCGCCACTTCCTGGAATTCGGCGATCTGATTGAAGTTCATGTAGCGATACACATCGGCGGACTTGCCTTCCAGGGTCTGCACGCGCTCCAGATACTCGGCCAGCGTCGGGATGCGACCGAGCAGGGCGCAGACGGCGGCGAGTTCGGCGGAACTGAGATAGACGCGGGTGTCTAGCCCCAGGCGGTTCGGGAAGTTGCGGGTCGAGGTCGACACTGCCGTACTGCCCTTGCGCACTTGCGCCTGGTTGCCCATGCACAAGCTGCAGCCGGGCATTTCCATGCGCGCGCCGGACTTGCCGAGCACCGAGTAGTAGCCTTCCTCGTTGAGCATCATGGCGTCCATCTTGGTCGGCGGGGCGATCCACAGGCGCGTCGGCAGGTCGCTCCTGCCGTCGAGGATCTTGCCGGCGGCGCGGAAGTGGCCGATGTTGGTCATGCACGAGCCGATGAAGACTTCGTCGATCTTGTCGCCTTGCACGGCGGACAGCGGCTTGACGTCGTCCGGGTCGTTCGGGCAGGCCAGGAGCGGCTCCTTGATCTCGTTCATGTCGATCTCGATCACGGCGGCGTACTCGGCATTGGCGTCCGGGGCGAGCAGCGTGCCGTTGGCGATCCAGTCCTCCATGGCCTTGATGCGGCGGCCCAGAGTGCGCTTGTCTTCGTAACCTTCGGCGATCATCCACTTCATCAGCGTGATGTTCGAGCGCAGGTACTCGGCGATCGGCCCCTTGTTCAGGCGCACGGTGCAGGCGGCAGCAGAACGTTCGGCGGAGGCGTCGCTGAGTTCGAACGCCTGTTCCACCTTGAGGTCGGGCAGGCCTTCGATTTCGAGGATGCGGCCGGAGAAGATGTTCTTCTTGCCCTTCTTCTCGACGGTCAGCAGGCCCTGCTTGATCGCCTGATACGGAATGGCATTGACCATGTCGCGCAAGGTGATGCCGGGTTGCAGCTTGCCCTTGAAACGGACCAGCACCGATTCCGGCATGTCGAGCGGCATGAACCCCATGGCGCCGGCGAAGGCGACGAGGCCGGAGCCGGCCGGGAAGGAGATCCCGATGGGGAAGCGTGTATGGGAGTCGCCGCCGGTCCCCACGGTGTCGGGCAGCAGCAGGCGGTTGAGCCAGGAGTGGATGACGCCGTCCCCCGGCTTGAGGGGCACGCCGCCCCGCTCGATCATAAAGGGCGGGAGGTTCTTGTGCATCTTCACGTCCGCCGGCTTGGGGTACGCCGCGGTGTGGCAGAAGGACTGCATGAACATGGGGGCCTGGAATTTCAAGCACGCCAGTTCCTTCAGTTCGTCGGCGGTCATGGGGCCGGTGGTGTCCTGGGAGCCGACGGTGGTCATCTTCGGCTCGCAGGCGGTGCCGGGGAGGATGCCGGCGACGCCGCAGGCCTTGCCCACCATCTTCTGGGCCAGGGAGTACCCCTGCTTCGCCTTCGGCTTCGGGTTCTCCGGGAGGGTGAAGACGGCGGAGGGCTTGAGGCCGAGGGCCTTACGGGCCTTCTCGGTCACGGCGCGGCCGATGATGAGG
>DATJQH010000104.1:0-5745 GCA_035505955.1 Rhodocyclaceae bacterium | reverse complement strand
ATCACGGCCGAGAACCTGGCCGTCAAGCACAACATCAGCCGCGAAGAGCAGGACGCCTTCGCCGTCGAGTCGCAGGCGCGCGCCGCCAAGGCGATCGCGGAAGGCCGCTTCAAGTCGCAGATCGTGCCGATCACGCTCAAGACCCGCAAGGGCGACGTGGTATTCGACACCGACGAGCATCCGAAGGCCGGCACCACGATGGAAACGCTGGCCAAGATGAAGCCGGCCTTCAAGAAGGACGGCACCGTTACCGCCGGCAATGCTTCCGGCATCAATGATGCCGCCGCCTTCCTGGTGCTGGCCGATGCCGCCAAGGCCGCCGCCGGCGGCCACAAGCCGATCGCCCGCCTGGTGGCCTACGCCATTGCCGGTGTGCCCAACGACGTCATGGGCGAGGGCCCGATCCCGTCGTCGAAAGCCGCGTTGCAGAAGGCCGGCCTCAAGCTCGACCAGATGGATGTCATCGAATCGAACGAAGCCTTCGCCGCCCAGTCGATCACCGTTGCCAAGGGCCTCGGTCTCGACCCGGTGAAGACCAACCCGAACGGCGGCGCCATCGCGCTCGGCCACCCGGTCGGCGCCACCGGCGGCGTTATCGTCACCAAGCTGCTGCACGAGTTGATCCGCGTCAAGGGCCGCTACGGCATGGCCACGATGTGCATCGGTGGCGGCCAGGGCATCACGACGATCTGGGAACGCGTCTAGAAAGTCAGCCCCCGTGGTACGCCGTGTTCGGGCCGCCTGCGGGCGGCCCGTTGCCGTCTACGCGCCGGCGATGGCGCGGAAGTGCTCGTAGCGGCGGCGATCGACGTCGCCGGCTTCCACCAGGGCCTTGACGGCGCAGCCGGGTTCCGCGTCGTGCCGGCAGTCGTGGAAGCGGCACTGGCCGAGCGTGGGCCGGAATTCGCGGAAGCCCCATTCGAGTTCGCCGAACGTGAGATGCGCGAGGCCGAACTCCTGCAGGCCCGGACTGTCGATGACGGAGGCATCTTCCCCGAGCCGGTAAAGCGTGGCGTGCGTGGTTGTGTGTTTGCCCGAGTCGAGCGCGGTGGAAATCTCGCGCGTGCGCGCGGCGGCGTCCGGCACCAGCGCGTTGATGAGCGTCGACTTGCCCATGCCCGACTGGCCGACGAGTACGGACAGGTGATCTTCGAGCCAGCTGCGCAATGGCGACGCATCGACGCGCGCCGCCATTTCGACGACGGCGTAGCCGGCTGCCTTGAACGGCGCGAGGCGTTGCCGCGCCGCGGCCAGCCCGTCGGCGAGGTCGGTCTTGTTCAGCACGATGATCGCGCGCATGCCTTCGTGTTCCGCGGCCGCGAGCGCGCGCGACACCAGTTCGTCGCTGAAGGTCGGCTGCGTCGCCGTGACGATCACGATCTGGTCGACGTTGGCGGCGATCAGCTTCTGCCGGTGCGCGTCGCTGCGATAGAGCAGCGAATCGCGCGCCTGGTGCTCGACGATGCGCGCTTCGTCAGTACCCGTGGGCTCGATCACGACCCGGTCGCCGCAGGCGTAGTCGCTGCGCTTGCCGCGCGGCACGGCGTGCCAGCGGCAGCCGTCCTGGCCTTCGACCTCGTAGTGCCGCCCGTGGGCGGCGACGATCGTGCCCTGCGCGCTCAACGCGCGAAGAGCGCGTCAACGCGCGCGGCGCAGTCGAAATCCTTGCGGCTGAGACCGCCGGCGGAATGCGTGGTGTAGGTCACGGAGCACTGGTTGTAGCCGACGACGAGGTCGGGATGATGGTCCGCCCGGTGCGAGATCCAGGCGGTCGCGTTCACGAACGCCATGGTCTCGTGGTAGTTGGCGAAGCGGTAGCTCTTGACGATGGTGTTGCCCTGGCGCGACCAGCCGTCGAGGTCCTTCAACGCTGCGGCGATTTCGTTTTCTTGCATGTCAGCCTCCTGATGTGCCTTTGAGCTGCGCGATGCGCAGGCTCGCGGGCGGATGGGAGTCGTAGAAGAGCGAATGCATGGGGTCGGGCGTGAGCGTGGCGGCGTTGTCGCGGTAGAGCGAAACCAATGCGGTGACGAGATCACCCGCACTGGCGTGCGCCGCCGCATAGGCGTCGGCCTGGTATTCGTGCCGGCGCGAAAGGTGCGAGGCCAGCGGCGTCAACGGAAACAGGAAGACTGGCAGTGCCTGCGAAAACAGCATGAGCGCCATCGCGGTGCTCGGCACCATCACGCCCAGGCCCTGGAAGAACCAGGGTTCGGCGATGACCTGGCCCAGCAGCCAAAGGAGCGCAAGGCTCACGGCTGCCATCATGCCGATGCGCTTCCAGACATGACGCAGCCGGTAGTGTCCGAGCTCGTGCGCCAGCACGGCTTCCACCTCGGGCGGGCTCAGTTTGTCGATCAGGGTGTCGAAGAAGACGATGCGCTTCGCGCGGCCAAGGCCGGTGAAATAGGCATTGCCGTGCGCCGAGCGCTTCGAGCCATCCATCACGAACAGACCGGAGCTCGTGAAGCCGCAGCGCTCGAGCAGCGTCTCGATGCGGTTCTTGAGCGCACCATCAGCCAGCGGCGAGAACTTGTTGAACAGCGGCGCGATCACGGTCGGGTAGAGCAGCATCACGAGCAGGTTGAAGGCCAGCCAGAACAGCCAGACGGACCACCACCAGGCGTCGCCCATCGCGGCCATCAGCCAGAGCACGGCCAGCAGCACTGGCGCGCCGATGACGACGGCCAGCACGGCTTGCTTGCCAAAGTCAGTCACGACGGTACGCCATGTCATCTTGTTGAAGCCGAAGCGCGCCTCGACGACGAAGGTGCGATAGAAATGGAAGGGCAGGTCGACGACGAACGAGACGATGCCGACACTGGCGAACAGCGCCAGGCCGTAGAGGTAGCCCCGGTCGCCGAGCGTGTCGGCCCAGAACGCATCGAACCGTTGCAGCAGGCCGCCGAGGGTCAGCACCAGCAACAGAAGCGTGCCGGCCAGCAGCTCAACGACGCCCAGGCGCAGCTTGGCGCGCGTGTAGTCGGCTGCCTTGTGGTGGTCGGCGAGCGGCACGCTGGCGGCGAACTCGAAGGGCACGGTTTCGCGGTGCGCGCCGACGTGCCTGTACTGCCGCCCGGCGAGCCAGAGACGCAGGCCGAGGCTGACTGCCACGGTGATGGCGAAGACGAGCGAGAACGTTGACGCAGTGTGCATTGGCGGCGCAAAAAATGTGAGAACATCAAGGTTTTGTCGGCGGAAAATTATGGCACAAGACTCGAATGCGCTCGTCTGGTTGGACATGGAAATGACCGGATTGAATCCCGACGATGACCGCATCATCGAAATGGCCGTCGTGATCACCAACAGCCAGCTCGAGACCGTGGCCGAGAGCGCCGTCTGGGTGGTGCACCAGGATGACGCCGTGCTGGACAAGATGGACGACTGGAACAAGAAGACCCACGGCAAGTCGGGTTTGATCGAGAAAGTGAAGTCGTCGGTGCTAGCCGAAGCCGACGTCGAGGCCCAGTGCCTGGAGTTCCTGAAGCGCCACGTGCAGGCGGGCAAGTCGCCGATGTGCGGCAATTCCATCTGCCAGGACCGCCGCTTCATGGCGCGCTCGATGCCGAAGCTCGAAAGCTACTTCCACTACCGCAATCTCGACGTGTCCACCCTGAAAGAGCTCTGCAAGCGCTGGAAGCCGGCCGTGGCCAAGGGATTCGAGAAGAAATCGCGCCATCAGGCGCTGGCCGACATCCATGAGTCGATCGACGAACTCAAGTACTATCGTGAGCATTTCCTCGCGCTCTAGGGGCTCCTTGGACAAGCGCCCATGACGACAATGCAGCGTCTCAGGCCGTTCCTGCCCGTGATCGCGGTCCTGGGCGCCGGCGTTGCCGCCCTCTGGCTCTGGGTGCCGCGTGCGGAAGATGGCCGCAACCACGACGCCCAGCCGGAGACGATCGAGTACAACGGCGAGGCGCTTCTGCCGCTGCCGCCGGTGCCCGACCTGCCCCCGCGCAAGGTCGCCCTCGGCAAGGCGCTGTTCATGGACGGGCGCCTGTCGCACGACAACTCGCTGGCGTGTTCCGGCTGCCACGATCTGGGCTCGGGCGGCCACGACCGGCGCCGGGTCTCGGTCGGCGTGGGCGGTGCAATCGGCAAGGTCAATGCGCCGACGGTCTTCAACGCGTGCATGAATTTCGCCCAGTTCTGGGACGGCCGTGCCACCACGCTCGAGGAGCAGGCCGCCGGTCCGGTGCACAATCCGGCGGAGATGGCATCGAACTGGGACGAGGCGATCGCAAAGCTGAAGGCCGATCCGCGCATGCTCATGGAATTTCGCGCGGTGTATCCGGATGGCATCACGGCGGCGAACATCGTCGATGCCATCGCAAGCTTCGAGCGCGTGCTGTTGACGGAGAATTCGCCACTCGACCGCTTCCTGCGCGGCGACCGGCAGGCCCTCGACGCGCGGGCGCGAGACGGTTATGAACGGTTCCGCGACCTCGGCTGCATCAGCTGCCACCAGGGTGTTAACGTGGGCGGCAACATGTTCCAGCACTTCGGCATCATGGCGGATTACCTTGGGCGGCCAAACCGCAGGCCGCCGCCCACGAGCGCAGACCTCGGCCGCTACAACGTCACCGGACGCGAGGAGGACCGCAACGTGTTCAAGGTGCCTAGCCTGCGCAACGTCGCGTTGACCGCGCCGTATTTCCACGACGGCTCGGCCGCCACGCTCGAGGAGGCTGTGGCGATCATGGGACATTACCAACTCGGGCGCGAGCTCTCGAAGGAGGAAATTGCCTCGCTGGTCGCCTTCCTGAACGCCATGACCGGCGAGCGACCGGCGATCCTCGCGCAATGAACTTCGTGGCGATCCTCGGGCGTGCCGTCGATTTCGTGCGACGGCGCGCCGTGCTCGCCGCGGTGGTCCTTTGCTCGGCGCTGCTGCTGACCTCGCTGTTCCTGCGCGCCGGCGCCGTGGCACACGAGGTGCACCACGAATACACGCTGGAACTGCGTGGCCTGCGCGAAGCAGATGCCGCGGTCGACGCCGAGATGTTGGCAAACCGCCTCGAGCTCAGCAAGAACTATGATGCCCTGAGTCGGCATCTACAGCGCGCGCTGGACATCGGTCGTCGGGCGTTGTCCGTTCCGGATTTCCTGGCCGACGAAGACCGCACGGCGGTGATCGGCGCCCTCAGGGACATGCAGACCCTGCTCGACGAAAAGGCGCGACTCGTCGATCTGTTCAAGCGCGATGACGCCGTGCTGCGCAATTCGCTCGCATACTTTCCTGGTGCGGTGAACGCCTACTTCGCCAGCGCGCACGATCCCGTGGTCGGACAGGCGGTGGGCCGCTATGCGCGCCATCTGCTCGCCTATGCGCGCGAGCCGGACGCGGCGCGCCTGGCCATCCTGTCCGAATCGATGAAACAGTTGAGTGGCATGTCGATCGGAGCGCGCGACCGCGCTACGGTGGAAAATTTGTTGCGGCATGGCGCCATCGTCGCCACGAAGACGGCCAGTGTCGACAAGGTCAGCCAGGACATCCTGCGAATGGACAGTTTGCGCCAGCTTGATCACCTGAGCCGACTGTATGCGGACGGCTACGATCGGGCGGAGAACGCGGCGGAACGGTACCGCGTGCTCCTCTACGTGCTGGCGCTGGTGCTGACTGCATTCCTGGCGCTGACCGTCATCCGCTTCGAGCGGACGCGCCGTTCCCTCGCGAACGCAAACCAGGAACTGCGCGAGCGCTACACGGCCCAGTTGCTGGCCGAGGACCGCCTGCGCCTG
>DATJQH010000103.1:0-2519 GCA_035505955.1 Rhodocyclaceae bacterium | reverse complement strand
CGGGTCTTCTACTCGAGGCCGGGCGAGTAATGGCGGAAGCCGGCAAGCGCCCGGATCCCGATGCGCTCCTGGCCGAGTTGGAGGCGGCCGAGGCGCGCGCCAAGCGCGGCAAGCTGAAGATCTTCTTCGGCGCCAGTCCTGGCGTCGGCAAGACCTACGCCATGTTGAGCGCGGCGCGCGTGCTGGCCGGGCAGGGCGTCGATGTCGTCGTCGGCGTGGTGGAAACCCACGGCCGCTCCGAGACTGCCGCGCTGACGCAAGGCCTGGAACTGCTGGCGCGCCGGACCGTCGAGTACCGCGGCCGCAGCCTTGCCGAGTTCGATCTCGATGCGGCGCTGGCGCGCAAGCCCGAACTCATCCTGATGGACGAGCTGGCGCACAGCAACGCGCCCGGCGTGCGGCATCCCAAGCGCTGGCAGGACATCGACGAGCTGCTGGCGGCCGGTATCGACGTCTACACGACAGTGAACGTGCAGCACCTCGACAGCCTCAACGATGTCGTCGGCGGCATCACCGGCGCGCCGATCTGGGAGACCGTGCCCGACAAGGTGTTCGACGAAGCCGACGAGGTGGTGCTGGTCGATCTGCCGCCCGACGAACTGTTGCAGCGGCTCAAGGAAGGCAAGGTCTATATCCCCGAGCAGGCCGAGCGGGCGATGGCCAACTTTTTCCGCAAGGGCAATCTGCTGGCGCTGCGCGAGATTTCCCTGCGCCGCACCGCCGACCGCGTCGACGAGGATGTGCTCGCCTACCGGCGCACCGAGTCGGTGGCGACCGTGTGGCCGACGCAGGAGTCGCTGCTGGTCTGCGTCGGCCCCGGCAGCGGCGGCGAGAAGCTGATCCGCAACGCCGCCCGGCTGGCCGCGCAGTTCGAGGTGCCCTGGCACGTGATCTACGTCGAGACGCCGAAGCTGCAACGGCTGCCCGACGCGGAACGCGCGCAGGTCCTCAAGATATTGAAGCTCGCTCAGGATGCCGGCGCGCAGACGGCGACCCTGTCCGGCACCGATGCCGCCGAGACGGCCATCGCCTATGCCCGCCAGCACAATCTCGGCAAGGTCATGGTCGGCCGCGACAAGCGGCCGTTCTGGGACCTCGGCTTCGGCTACCGGCTCGGCCGGCAGGCGCCGGATCTCGATGTCATACAGGTGGCAAACGCCGGCGACGCCGGCGTTGCCTCGGCGGCGGTGTCGTCGCGGCCGGCATCGGCCAATTGGTCCGCCTATGCCGTCACCGCGGCCGCCGTCGCCGCGGTCACCCTGGCGGCGACGCCGCTGGTCGGCTTCATCGACCTCGCCAATATCGTGATGCTGTTCCTGATGGTGGTCTTCTTCATCGCCGTCAAGCTCGGCCGGGGCCCGGCATTGCTGGCCGCCATCCTGTCGGTGGCCGCCTTCGACTTCTTCTTCGTGCCGCCGCGCCTGTCCTTCGCCGTCAGCGACGTGCAATACCTGATCACGTTCGCGGTCATGCTGGCGGTCGCCGTCACCACCGGCCAGTTAACCGCCGGCCTGCGCTTCCAGGTGACCGTGGCGGAGAGCCGCGAGCGGCGCACCAAGGCGCTCTACGAAATGGCACGCGAGCTTTCGGCGGCGTTGGCGGTCGAACAGATCACCGACATCACCGATCGCTTCATCGCCCAAGGCTTCAATGCCGACTCGGCGCTGCTGCTGCTCGACGACAGGGACAGCCTGGTCGCTGCCGTCGCCAAGCCGGGAGTCGCGGCCGACCTGGGCATTGCGCGCTGGGCGTTCGACCACTGCGAGCGCGCCGGGTTGTCCACCGACACGTTGCCTTCGGCGCCGATGCTCTACGTGCCGCTGAAGGCGCCGATGCGCACGCGTGGCGTGCTGGTGCTCAAGCCGCGCGAGCCGGGCTGGCTGCTGACGCCGGAACAGCAGCGCCTGCTCGACACCAGCGCGACGCTGATCGCCATTGGCCTCGAGCGCGTGCACTACATCGCCGTGGCCCAGGACGCGCTGGTGCACATGGAGTCCGAGCGCCTGCGCAACTCGCTGCTGTCGGCGCTCTCGCACGATCTGCGCACGCCGCTGACGGCGCTGGCGGGGCTGGCCGAATCCCTGTCGCTGGCGGGGCCCGAACTGCCGAAGGCGCAAGCGGAGATCGCCCAGGCGATTCGGGAAGAGGCGCTGCGCACCGGCGCGCTGGTCAACAATCTGCTCGACATGGCCAAACTCGAAAGCGGCAATGTTCGCCTCAAGCGCGAATGGCAGCCGCTCGACGAAGTCATCGGCGTCGCGCTGCAGGCGCGCGCCGGCGCGCTCGCCCACCACCGGGTGCGCATCGACCTGCCGGCCGACCTGCCGCTGCTCGAGTTCGACGCGGTGCTGATGGAGCGCGTGTTCTGCAATCTTCTCGAGAATGCCGCCAAGTACACGCCCACCGGCAGCGAGATCGACATCTCGGCGCGCAGTCTCGGCGACCGCGTCGAGATCGTCGTGGCCGACAATGGGCCGGGTCTGCCCGCGGGCAAGGAGGAGGCGTTGTTCGACAAGTTT
>DATJQH010000102.1:0-25173 GCA_035505955.1 Rhodocyclaceae bacterium | reverse complement strand
TGCATCGTGATGACCTGGTCGACCCCGGCTCCATGCGACTGAACGTTGATGATTGTGTTGCCGCCCGAGTAGCTGAAGTGCAGGTAGCTGGCGAGGTTGCCGGCATTCGCTCCGGTATGGGTCTCTCCGACCAGAAGATCGCGCAGATCGAGAATGTCGCCGCCGCTCGCCGGAACCGCGGCATTGAAGTCGGTGACCGTATCGCTCGCCGGCGTAGCCACGGTGCCGGCATCCGCCAAAGACCACGAGAAGACATCCGCTCCCGTGCCGCCGGTCATCGTGTCGTTGCCCGTACCGCCGATCAACAGGTCGTTGCCGGCACCGCCGATCAGCGTGTCGTTGCCGGCTCCGCCGGAAAGCACGTGGGCGTGGCTATTGGCGGCACCGGAAAGCGTGTCGGCCGCGGTGGTCCCGGTGTACATGTCGGCGCTCGTGACCACCGACAGGAACTCGCTGGCCGAGTGCCCCAATGCATCCGTACCGGTAACGTTGAACAGGAACGAGCCGGTGCCGTAACCGCTGAGTGAGACCTCGGATGCGCTCCAGCTGCTGATATCTGCGGTTCCCGCCGCACCAACGGTCACGGAATGCGTTCCGTCGGTAACGACTGTGCCGTTGGGCAGACCGGAGAGAATGGTGGACGTAGCGTCATTGATGTTCAAGGCGAAGCGAATCGCGTGACCGTCGTTGGCGATCACAGAATTCTGGTTGCCCATCAGTTCCGTCTCGTAGATGGCCTGCGCCTGGCTGCTCGTCAGGACGCTGTCGTAAATGCGCACGTCCTCGAGCGCACCGTTGAGGAAACGATCCGATGTCGCGCCGTCGTCGGCGGTGACACCGAAGCCGAGGAACTTGTTGGGAGCCACCATGCCGGCCAGCAGCGTCGACGAGGCTTCCTGCGTGCCATCGACGTAGATCAACGTGCCACCGGTCGTAAAGTTGTGGGTGATGACCACCTGGTGCCATTGGCCGTCGTTGACGCTGGTGGTGCTCATCACGCCGGCGTTATCCGCCATGCCCAGACCGATCTTGCCGGTGGAGTTGATGAAGCCCCATTGAATATCGGTAGTGCCGCCGTTGTTCTCCATGCCAATCACGGACGGTGAGTCCCAGCCGATGTCGGTGCTCGGCCCCGACTGCGTCGTCTTGATCCAGAACGACAGCGTCGCTGCCTTGGACGTGGACTGACCAGCGAGCGGATCGGTTACGCTGGTATCAAGCGCCACCCAACCGCCATCGCGTTGCGCCGACGTCCCACCTACCCCATTGAACTGGATCGCCGTCGATCCATTGCGCCCGGTGGTCCAGGTTGGCCGCAAGTCCGCAACCGGATCGTCAATCTGCCCGCTGTGCGGGACAGCATCGGTGATCGTGCCAAGCTGGTCCGTGGTCGGGTTGTAGTCGGTCGTGGTCGTGCCCGAGCCCTCGTTGAACTGCCAGTAGTCGATCCACTTGCTCGCGACATCGACACCGGGCGTAACCGTGACATTGACGTTGGCCGTCTCGGTAACACCGCCACTGCTCACCGTGTAGGTGAATGTCGGCACCGTGCCATGGAAATCAGCGCTCGGCGTGAACAACAACTGTCCTCCGACCAAGGCCACAGTGCCGTTGGTTATCGCCACTGCCGCGCCACCGTCGACAATCGCCGTGCCATTGACCGCAGTGATCGTATGACCCGCGTTTTCAAAACTGTCGTTCGCGTTCACGTTGATGATCACCGGCGTGTCTTCCGCGGTCGTCACCGCATCGTTGGCAATATCCGCCACGGCCGTCACGGTAACTCCTACCGTACTGGTCACCACCGGCGCAATTCCGTCGCTTGTTGACACGGTAAGCGTGGCACCGCCGTTGTAGTCCGCGGTGGGAATGTAGCTGAGGCCATTCAAGGCGCTGTTGATTGCCGCCGCCGTGCCGTTGATGGTCACCGTGCCAGTGCCGTTGTTGCTGATCGTGGCGCCCGCGACCGCCACTGCCCATAGCACGCCGTTGCCAATCGAAAGCGTGGTCGTCAAAGTACCACCATCAACATCGGCCACCGAAATGGCATTGCTGTTGGCGCTGCTGAACACGTAGGTTGCGTCCTCGCTGGTCGTCTGCGCACCCGGCACTGCAATCGTTGGCGCGTCGTTGGTGCCCAGGATGTTCACCGTCACGGTGCTCACCGTGCCGTCGGCACTGGTGACCGTGAAGCTGTCGGTGTAGGTGGTGCCGCCCACGAATTCGTTGTGCGCGCTGTCCGCCGTGTAGGTCCACACGCCGTTGGTCGCCAGGCTGAAGTGCCCGTAGCTGCCGGCCACGTTGTTTTGGGCGACGAAGGTCGCCGCGCTGTCCACGTCCGTGATCGCCAGCGTGCCGCCGCCGCTGATCACCGCCGCAGTGTTGCCTTCGGTGACGTTCAGCGTCGCCGGCGTGATCACCGCCGCGTCGTTCACCGGTGTGACGTTCAGCGTGATCGTGTTCGGCGTCGTGTCGAAGGCCCCACCGCTGTCCTGCACGCTGAAGTTGAAACTGGCATACGGACTGCCGTTGCCGTTCAGCGCAGGCGCATACACGAGATTACCCAAATCCAAGGCCGGAACCAGCTGTCCGACAGCCACCGGATTACCGAGGTAGGTGAGACTGCCCCCGCTGGGCAGGCTGTCGATCCGCACCGCCTGCAGAGTCTGCCCCAGGTCGGTATCGGCAAACCCGAAATCGCTCACCGCAAACGTCCGGCTGCCGTCCTCGACCAGCGTGAACGTAGCGTCCTGGCCGGTCGGCGGCGTATTGGCGCCAACGGTCACACTCACCGTTGCAGTCGCCGTGCCGCCGTGGCCGTCGCTGATGGTGTAAGTGAAACTGTCCGTGCCGCTCCAGTTCGTCGCCGGAGTGTAGATCGGGTTGCCGCTGACCGGGTCAATCGTCACCGTGCCATGCGCCCCGCTCGTCACGCCCGCGACAGTCAGGCTATCTCCTTCAACGTCCGTGTCGTTCGCCCGCACCGGCACCGTCACGGGCGCATTGATCGCCGTGCTCGCAACGTCAGCCGTCGCGATCGGTGCGTCATTGATCGCATTGACGGTCACGCTCACGGTTGCCGTCGACGTTCCGCCATGTCCGTCGCTGATGGTGTAAGTGAAACTGTCGGTGCCGCTCCAGTTGGCCGCCGGGGTGTAGACCGGGTTGCCATTGCTGTCGAGCGCCACGGTGCCATGGGCGCCGTTGGTCACTGCCGAAACGGCCAGAGTATCGCCATCGATATCGCTGTCGTTGCCGCGCACATCGATGGTCACCGCAGTGTCTTCGTTGGTGATTGCTGTGTTGTCCCGCGCCACCGGTGCATCGTTCGTGCCATTGATCGTGATGTTCAGCGTTGCAGTGGTACTGTCGCCATCGCCGTCCGTCAACGTGTACACATAGCTCTCGGTCAGAGTCTGTCCCGCCCCGAGCGCCTGCACAGCCGGGTCGGCATTGTTCAGTGTGTAGGTGTACGTTCCGTCGCCATTCAGCACCAGGTGACCATGAGCGAGCGTGACGTCCGCAGGCGTGACCGGCGTGGCGCTGGTGTCCGCCCCCACCGCGTCGTTTCCGAGTACTGTTCCATTGATGGTGTTCGGGACCGCGTCTTCGGCAATGGCTGCCGGGTCATTCCGCGCTATCGGATTGTCGTCGACTATCGTCGCCGTCAATGTAGCTGACGCAGTGCGTCCGGCCGAATCCTGTACCGTGATATCGACGCTGTCCGTAACGCCAGTGCCAGCGACGCTCTGCGGCGCGCTGATGCTGTAGCTGTAGCTCAAAACGCCGGTGACGGCGTTGAAGCCGGTCAGCGTGAGCACACCGTCGGCCGTGGTCACCACGATCGGCGTCGCACCCAGGCTATTGAGCTGCGCCAGCGTGACATGCGTCGCGCCCACATCGATGCCCACCAGGCCACTCGGCGCGGTCAGCGTCATGCTGCCCGTGGCGACGTTGCTGCCGTCGTGCAGCGACCCCGCCGGCAGGCCGGCTTCGTTCACGCTGAGCTGACCCGCGGTGGCGCCGTTGTTGTCCGTGATGACCAGCGTCGGCGCACTGGAAGTCACCGCGATGCTGAGCGTTGCGCTGGACGAGCCATGGCCATTGTCTGCCGTGTAGGTGACTGCCGGGACGGTCCCGACGTACCCCGAAGCGGGCGTGAAGGTATAGGCGCCGTCGGCGGAGATGGCGAGCGTGCCGACGCCTGCTATGGTGGCAGCTTGGCCGGGCGAAAATGTCTCGGTCTGGCCATCGCCGTTCGTGTCGACCGAAAATCCGGAAACGGCAAGGGCAAAGCCGCCGGCGGTCTGATCGTTGCCGAGCACGTTGCCGTGCACTGGGTGCCCTTCGAACGTCGTGACAGAATCGTCGTTCGCCCGCGGTGCCGGCACATCCGGGAAATGGCCGCCTTGAACAAGTTCCGGCGACACGTAGCCGCTACCGCTGCCATATTGGTAGGCCAGCGGCGGCACCGCCTCGACGACGCGCATGAGTTCGACAAAGCTGTGGCCATCGTTGCCGGCCCCACCTCCGGCCATGCCGGTCGATGTCTCTTCGAGAAGTTCGTCGAGGCTGCTGCCTTCGGCCAGCGCGCGCGTGATCGCCGAGGTTTCGGCGACGCGATCGAGCAAGGCTGCCTCGTGGTGTCCCGGCAATTCGGTGCCGATCACCGACTGGTCGATCGTCACGGTTTCCTGTTCGCGCAGCAGAAACGTCTGGCCGCCGTCGAAGGCCAGTTCGACACGGCTGTTCGGCCCCGTGACGATGACTTCGCCTTCCAGCACGGGATCGCCGACCTTGAGCGCATGCTGGCTACCATCGGCCGCACGAACGAATGCCTGCCCTTGAATGAATGCGACCTTGCCGACGACGTTTGCCATGACGATGCCTCCATACGGAATCCGAGTGGGGGCACTCTAGGCCGAAGCGTGGCGACCGGCTATTGGACCGAAGTACAGGTACCGCGGGACGTCAGTTTGGCTGGCGACCGTGTACGACCAGCGACAGTTGCAGGCGGTCCCGGACGCCCAGCTTCTCGAAGATGGCGCCGGTGTGAGCCTTGATGGTGCGTTCGGTGATACCGAGCTGGCGCGCGATTTCCTTGTTACTGGCCCCATCCGCCACGGCGGCGGCGACCTCGCGCTCCCTTTCGGTAAGCAGGGCCGCCCAGTCGCGCGGTGCCCAACTGGGCGCCGGCATCGGGACCCGGGCTGTGCCCTGGAGCAGCCGCTGCATCAGTGACTCGCCGATCCACAAGCCGCCCTGGAGTACCACGTCGGCGATCCGCCGCAGCAACTCGGCCGCGGAATGGGTATTGCAGTACCCGCGTGCGCCCGCCGCGAAACAGCTCAGTGCTTCCTCGTCGCTGGGCTGGTCGCTCAGCACGACAACCGGTATCGCGCCGAACTCGCCACGCACGCGCTCGATCGCACTGACGGGCGCAGCACCCGGTTCGAGCCGCGCCCAGATCATGCACGGCGTACCATGGGGGCTGACTTTCGCATCGGCGCCGGCCACCGCCGACGGAAACGCCTCGCGCCAGCGCGGCAGCAAATCCGGGTGCCTGGAAACGAAACAGTGGATCGACTCGGTCATGCCGCGCGTGTTCAACGTTCTGTCAGCGCTGCCTGCTTCGCTCTCAACACCGGCTTCAGCAGATACGCGAGGATGCTCTTTTGCCCGGTGACGATGTCAACTTCCGCCACCATGCCGGGGATGATCGGCAGGTTCGCGCCCAGGCTCGGCTTGTCCGTGCGTACCCGAACGACATAGTAGGTGTTACCCTTTTCGTCCGTCACCGAGTCCGCGCCGATCTGTTCCAGCTTGGCATCGAGCCCGCCGTAGATCGAGAAGTCGTAGGCGGTGAACTTGACGACGGCCTTTTGCCCAGGCCGCAGGAAGGCGATGTCCTTGGGCTGCACCTTGGCTTCGAGGACCAGCGCATCCTCGAGCGGCACGACCTCGACGATGTCCTTGCCAGGCTGCACGACGCCGCCCACGGTGTTCACCAGCAGGCGCTTGATCGTGCCCTTGACCGGCGAGCGGATCGACGAATGCTTGACCTTGTCGGCGAGCCCGACGTTGGTCTCCGAAAGTGCGTTCAGCTTCGCCGTCGTCTCGGCGAGATCCTTGCGCGCCTCGTTGCGGAAGTTGAGTTCGACTTCCTGGATCTTGCCGTTGGCTTCGGCAATGGCCGCCTGGACGCGGGAAATCTGCGCCGACGCCATGTCCCGTTCGCCGCGGAAGCGCGCCACATCGCGTTCGAGCCGCAACAGTTCGACCTCGGAGACCGCGCCCGAACTGATCAATGGCTTCGTCACGGCCAACTCGCGCGCCGACAGATCATAGGCCTGCGACGCCTGGTCGCGCTTGGCGCGACTCTCGGCGAGTTCCTCCTGCCGCTGTGCCAACTGCTGGCGCGCGATCGCAACCTGTGCCGCCAATTCCGACTTCCTGGTCTCGTAGAGCCGGCGCTCCTCTTCGACCTGTTGCGGGTCAACGCCCGACGCTTCGGCCGGCGGCACGAACGGCTTGTCTTCAGCGAGTGCCCGCAGCCGCGCCGACTTGGCCAGCAGGGACGAATACTGCGATTGGCCTTCGCGCGCCGACGACTCGAAGCGCGTCGAATCGATCTGCAGCAGCAGCTGGTCGGCCTCGACCACCTGCCCTTCCTGCACCGCAATCTGCGACACGATACCGCCGTCGAGGCTCTGCAGCACCTGCAACTGCCGGGACGGAATGACGCGCCCCTCGCCGCGCGTGATCTCGTCCACCTGAATCACCGCGGCAAGCAGGACGAATACCGCCACCACCACCAACAGCGTGCGCACGAGCATGCGGGCACGCAGCGGTTCCTGGTAGATCATGTAGTAGTCGGCGTCCGCCACAAAGCCGGCTTCGGGGCGTTCCGGTTCGGTGCGCAGGCCGTTGAGCCAGGCGTCGATCTTCGGCTGCACGGCGCGGCTGATGGCATCGAGCCGGTCGCGCAGCTTGCGGCCGCGAGCCAGCCAGGCGTCGGCGTCGAGTTTCATGAGGCACGTCCGATCCGGCCGCTCTGCAACGCCTCGACCACCGAGTTCCTCGGCCCGTCGGCAACGATGCGGCCGGCATCGATCACGATGATGCGGTCCGCAAGGTCGATCAAACTTGTCCGGTGCGTGACCACCACCAGCGTCTTGCCGGTAGCAAGCTGATGCAGGCGTTCCTTGAACTGCGCCTCGGAGGTGAAGTCCATGGCGCTCGTCGGTTCGTCGAGGAGCAGGATCGGCGGATCCAGCAGCACTGCGCGCGCGATCGCCACGCCCTGACGCTGGCCGCCCGAAAGCGATTCACCGCGCTCACCGATCTGCATGTCGAAGCCCTGGGGATGGCGATTCACGAACTCCGTCAGGCCGCCTACCGCCGCGGCTTCGATGATCGCCCGGTCGTCCGCATACGGCGCGCCGATGGCGATGTTCTCGCGCAGCGTGCCGAAGAACAGCATCGAATCCTGGCCGACGTAGCCGACGTTGCGCCGCAGGTCGGCCGGGTCGAGCTGGCGCAGGTCGACGCCGTCGACCAGCACCGCGCCCTCGTCGGGCGCGAACAGGCCGAGCATCAGCTTGTGCAGTGTCGTCTTGCCGGAACCGACACGGCCAATGACAGCGACATGCTCGCCCGCCTTGATGCGAAACGACACCGACTTCAACGCCGGTTCGCCCTGGGCACCGTAGGCGAACGTGACATCGCGGAATTCGATGTCCCCGTGAATCTCCGGCCGGTGCACGAACGCTGTTTCGCCGCTGCGCTCCGTCGGCTTGGACATGGTCTGTTCGAGCGATGTCAGTGACAACCGGGCGTTGTGGTACTGCATCAGCAAGCCGACGATCTGCCCGAGCGGCGCCATGGCCCGGCCCAGCAGCATCGTGCAGGCGATCAGCCCGCCCATGGTCAGCATGTTGGCGTGGATCAGGTACACGCCGGCTACGACGGTCGCCAGGTTCGTGATCTGTTGCAACGTCATCGTGCCGTTGATCGCCGAAGACGACAGCAGGCGCAATTCACTGCTGACGCGCGCCAGGAAGGCCGCGGTCCTCTCCCACTTTTCCTGCATCTGACCCTCGGCGCTCTGGGCCTTGATGGTCTCCAGCGCTGTGAGGCTTTCCACCAGTGTCGCGTTGCGCAGCGCCGTGGCGCGGAAGGTGCTGTCCGACAGCTCGTGCATCTTGTGCTGGACGATGTAGCTGTACACGATGATCGCGATGCCGCCAACGATTGGCAGGAATACCAGAGGCCAGGAAATCCACAGGATCACGAGCAGGAACAGGAAGGCAAACGGCAGGTCGATCAGGGCCGTCACCGTGGCTGAAGCGATGAAGTCTCGGATGGCTTCGAAAGACCGCAATGTCGCCGCGTACGAACCCACTGACGCCGGACGGTCGACCATGCGCATGCCGAGGACACGCTCCATGATCAATGCCGACAGCTTGATGTCAATGCGCGCACTGGCCAAGTCGATGAAGTGACCGCGCAACAGGCGCAGGGCATAGTCCAGGCCCAGCACCAGCAGCAGGCTTGCCGCCAGCATCCACAGCGTCTCGACGCCGAAATTCGGCACCACGCGGTCGTACACGTTCATCGTGAACAGCGGCATGGCGAGCGCAAACAGGTTGATCAGCAGCGCCGCTGCGAGGATGTCACGATAGACGGGCCACTGCTCGATCAGCGCGCCCCAGAACCAGTGGCGCTGCACCGGCTGCCCGATTTGCGGCGTGCGCTGGTCGAAGCGGAAATGGGGCCGCGCAAAAATCGCGATGCCGACGTATCGCCGCTCAAGCTCTTCGCGCGTCAGCGCCGCGCTGCCCTGCCCGCCCTCAGGCAACAGCACGCGCGCCGTGGCACCCTCGTTCTCCCAGCCCAGCAGCAGGCAGGCCTCGTCGTCCGCCAATAGGAGAACGACCGGCATCAAGGCACCGTCGATCTTGTCGAGGGGGCGCCGCAATATCTTGCTCGAAAATCCTGCCCGCGCCGCGGCACGCGCGAATAACGATGGCGTCAGTCCCGACTTGGCGATCGGCAGCCCCGCGCTCAAGGCCGCACGCGTACTCGGCCGCCCGTTGATGCGCGTCAGTTCCACCAGGCAATCGAGCAGCGGATCGTGGTGCAGGAGATCCTCCCGCAACCCGCCGCCAAGGTGAACAGCCGCGGCGGCCGCCGAGCCCATGGAATCCTCACTCATATGAAGGATTATGCATCAGGGAGGCCCTCCCCAGCCGCTTCGGGGCATGAATCTGCTATCAGGTCGCAATATCAGCTCTTTGGCAATACAACACGATTCTTCGCATAATATTAGCACTCGCTAATTAATAGAATGTTGTTTTATTGCGTATTTATCAAAATGTTGTGGTGCATCATCTACTCATTATGACCTGTCTGATGGATGCTCTCTGCGAGCATTTTGGTACCGATTAGTTTCCCTGAATACAAAATCACACATTTCGATCAAAAAACTCCTGCCGACCCCTTGTGCATTTGTCTGAAGTGCTGCAATAATCCCTGAACACAAGATAGTCATACACCACGCTGTCCAGCCCGCCATCCATAAAGGTGGGCGGATCAGACGCGGTACAAGGAGGAGACGCCGCATGGCCGAGAACGCACCCCCGCCCGACGAGGGGATACACGTACAGCAGTCGGGATGGCTGCGCCGCCTGAAGCAGCCACCCAGATGCTCCATGGGACGCATGCTGGTCATCGGGGTGGTGTTTGGCGTCGCCGTGTGGGGCGCCCTCAACACCGGCATGGAATGGACCAACCGGTCCGAATTCTGCATCTCGTGCCACGAGATGACGATCCCGTACGAAGACCTCAAGAAGACGGTCCATTACACCAACCGCAGCGGCACGACAGTGGCCTGTGCCGATTGCCACGTGGCCAGCAGCAAGAACCCCATTGACTACGGCCGCAAGGCGACGATGAAGCTGCTGGCGGCGCGTGACGTCATCGGCCACCTGAGCGGCATCGTCGACACGCCCGAGAAGTTCGAAGAGCACCGGCTGACCATGGCCAAGCGCGTGTGGAAGAAGATGAAGGACGCCGACTCGAAAGAGTGTCGCAATTGTCATAATTTCGATACCATGGACAAGTCAAAGCAGAAGGACCGCTCCGTCGTCAAGCACGAAGGCGCGATCGAGGACGGCAAGACCTGCATCGACTGCCACAAGGGCATCGCGCACAAGGCGGTGCACACCAACCTGAATCCAGAGGACCTGGCGCGGGAAGGCTTGTAGACGACCCGCCGCGTTTCTCGTATTGCAGCTTTCTAAATTCCGCCGTCACCGGCGATTGCTGGAGGAGCAAGTAATGCAGAAGAAGGTAGCGGTTGCGGTCCTCGGTCTCTTGTCGGCAGGCTTTGCTTCAGCCGCACCCGACTGGAGCAAGGTGCCGGCGCGCAAGGTCACGCTGTTCTACCCGGGCCAGGCCGGCCTGGAATGGGTCATGAACGTGACCGACCATTCGGCGGTGCCCGACATCGTCAACAAGAAGCGCTTCTGCGCCAAGTGCCACGAGGGCGACGCCAACGAAATCGGCGACAAGATCGTTGCCGGCAAGCCGGTCGGTAGTTCCAAGTCGGTGCTGGAACCTGCACCGATCGCCGGCAAGGCAGGCTTCATTCCCGCCACCGTGCAAATCACCCATGACGACAGCAAGATCTACTTCCGCTACGAATGGGAAAGCCCGAAGGCGGCCGGCGGCAAGAAGATGGACGCCAAGAACGAAGTCAAGGTGACGATGATGTTCGACGGCGGCGGCACGGTCGAAGGCACCGAAATCAACGGCTGCTGGGCGACCTGCCACGTCGACCTGCGCACGATGAAGAACGCCAAGGACGAGAAGAAGACCAAGTACATCAAGGGTGCCGACCTCGGCTCGGGCAAGTTCATGGACCTCATGCAGTGGAGGAGCGGGAAGGGCGAAAAGCCGGTCGACGGCTACGTCGACACCGAGCGCCACATGGATGGCGGCAAGAGCCTCATCAAGGCCGACGGCAAGAAGGAAGGCGGCAAGTGGGTCGTCACCTTCGAGCGTGAACTGGCCGGCAAGGGCAAGGGCGACCACACCATTGCGGCGGGAAAGGTATACAACTTCGGCTTTGCCGTGCACGAGGATCACGCCGAGGCGCGCTACCACTACGTGTCGCTCGGCTACCAGTTCGGCCTCGACAAGCCAGCACCCGAGGTGAAGAACTATATCGACGTGCAAAAGCAGTAGGCAACTGCCGCAAGGTTCTTTTCCCCAGGAAGGAGGCAACAATGACAACCAATTTCATGCCATGGGTGCTGGCCGCCGGAGCGCTCGCGGTTGCGCCGGTAACACACGCCGCGCCGCCGACTCCGGCGATGCTCGCCAACCCTTGCGGCGGATGCCACGGCACCAACGGTGCCAGCGCCGGCCTTGCCACACCTAATCTCGCCGGCCAGTCGAAGAAGGCATTCGTCGAATCCATGAAGGAGTTCAAGGCCGGCACGCGCCCGGCTACCGTCATGGGACGTCTGGCCAAGGGCTACAGCGATGAGGAAATCACGGCGATGGCCGATTTCTTCGCGGCCCAGAAGCCCCATTCGTACGATCAGGTCGTCGACGCCAAGAAGGCCGACAAGGGCGCGCTGCTGCAGGAGAAGCACTGCGCCCGCTGCCACGTCGATGACGGTCAGGACTTCAAGGACGACGCCCCGATCATGGCCGGGCAATGGCTGAAGTACCTGCAGATCCAGATGGACGAATACAAGTCCGGCAAACGCAAGATGTCGGAAAAGATGGCCGAGAAGGTGAAGCCCTTGTCGCTTGACGACATGGATGCCATCGCCCATTTCTACGCCAGCGAAAAACAAGGGGAAGGCAAATGACGCTCGATCGCAGAAGTTTCATCAGGATCCTCGGCGGCGCGTCGGGTGTCGCCCTGGCCGGCTGCGCGGGCGTGCCGGCGGTCTCGTCGGGCAGCGCAGGCGAGATCATGGCCAAGAGCGGCCGCCGCGTGGTCGTCGTCGGCGGTGGCTTCGGCGGCACCATTGCCGCCAAGTATGTGCGCATGCTCGACCCCACGATCGAGGTGGTCCTCATCGAGCGCAACAAGACGCACGTCTCCTGCCCCTTCAGCAACTTCTACATCGCCGGGCTGATGCCCGACATGACGGCGCTCACCATCAGCTATGACAAGCTGGCGGCGAACCACGGCATCAAGATGGTCTACGCGGAAGTCACGGCCATCGACCCCACCGGCAAGACCGTCGTGACGTCGGCCGGCACGCTGAAATACGACCACCTGATCGTCTCGCCCGGCATCGATTTCCGTACCGAGGAAGTCGAAGGCTACGGTGCGGACACGGCCAACGTGATTCCGCATGCCTGGAAGGCCGGCGAACAGTCGACCTTGTTGCGCAACCAGTTGCAGGCCATGCCCGACGGCGGCAAGGTGATCATCAGCATGCCGCTGACGCCCTACCGCTGCCCGCCCGGACCCTACGAACGCTCCTGCCTGATCGCCCAGTACCTCAAGACGCACAAGCCGAAGTCGAAGCTTGTGCTGCTCGACGCGAACCCCGACGTCGTGTCCAAGAAGCCGCTGTTTACCAAGGCCTGGAACGAGTATTACAAGGGCATCGTCGAGTACGTGCCGGGCAAGAAGGTCACGGGCGTGGACGCAGGCAAGAAGACGCTGGTCGTCGAAGGCATCGAAGAGCACAAGGGCGATGTCGTGAACTTCATTCCGCCCCAGCGCGCCGGCGCCATTGCGGTCAAGGCCGACCTGGTGGGCGAGGACAAGAAGTGGTGCCCGGTCAATCCGGTCACGTTCGAGTCGACCAGGCAGAAGTTCATCCACGTCGTCGGCGACGCCTGCGTTGCCGGCGCGATGCCAAAGTCGGGCTATTCGGCCAATTCGCAGGCCAAGGTGTGCGCAACCAATGTGGTGGCGATGATGAACGGCAAGGAGCCGGTCGAACTGTCCGGCATCAACGTCTGCTACAGCGGAATCACCGACCACCAGTCCGTGAGCATCGCCGCAGTTTACACAGTCACGGAAGGCAAGATCATCGCCGTACCGAACTCGGGCGGCATCTCGCCGACCGACTTCTCGATGACCGAACTGGAACACATCTACGGCGAAAGCTGGCTGCGCAACATCCTGACCGAAATGTCGACCTGATCGTTCCGCCCGACCGCGTCGCGAGAGCCGGGGGCCAGCGCGGCGTGGTCGTTCGCATCATCGCTTTATCCAAAGGAGGTTCCTGCAGGACAGTGCCAAGAAGCAGTTCCGGCATCTCGTAGTTTCAAATAACGGAGGAAGACAAGATGACCCGTAACACAAACGACATTTCCCGCCGCGATTTCATCAAGCTGAGCGGGGCAGTAGCGGCAGCAACCGCAGCCGGCGGCGTCGCGTTGAGCGGCCCGGTGCAGGCGGCCATGGTCGGCACCAAGGGCAAGGCCAACCTGCCAAAGGCCAAGGGGCCCCGGCTGGTTGTCGTCGGCGGCGGCACTTCCGGTCTCACGATCGCCAAGTACGCCAAGAAGAACTACCCGAAGTTCGATGTGGTCCTGGTCGAGAAGCGCGACATGTACTCGTCCTGCTTCGCCAGCAACCTGCTGTACGCCGGTGTGATCAACCTGGAGTTCATCGCCGGCCACAGCTTCCTGGATGCGGCGGTGGCCAACAAGTACACGTTCTTCAACGCCACCTGCACCGGCCTCGACCGCGCAGCGAAGGTGCTCCACACCAGCGAAGGCGAGATCGACTACGACTTCCTGGTCGTCGCCCCGGGCATCAGCTACGACTACACCCGTGTCGGCGTCAAGGATCCGGAAGCCGAGTACATGCTCCGGCAGAACTACCCGGGCGGCTTCATCAGCCCGACCGAGCACATCTCGATCCTGGACAAGGTGCGCAACTTCGAGGGCGGCACGTTCGTGATCACGGTGCCGAGCGGCAACTACCGCTGCCTGCCCGGTCCGTTCGAGCGCGCGTGCATGGTCGCCAACGCGTTCAAGAAGAACAAGGTCAAGGGCAAGGTGCTGGTGCTCGATCCGAACGCCGCGCCGCTCGTGAAGGCGCAGGGCTTCCTGTCCGCCTTCGGCGAGTTGTACAAGGACGTCATCGACTACAAGCCGAACACCAAGATCGAAGGCATCGACGTCGCCAGCAAGACCATCAAAGGCGAGTTCGACAGCTACAAGTTCGACGACGGCACCATCTATCCGGGCGTCCGCGGCTCCGTGCTGATCGAGATGCTGGGCCTGATGGATCCGAAGACACCGCAGAAGGAAGCGCTGATCGACGACCACAAGTACAACTTCATCGGCGACGACCGCGTCTATGTCACCGGCGATTCGCGGCCGATGGGCTTCTCGAAGAGCGCCAACACCGCCAACACCGAAGGCAAGTACGTGGCCCGCCTGCTGGCAGCGCGCGCTCAGGGCAAGGACGTCGACTGGACCAGCCCCGAGACGATCTGCTACTCGATGGTCAATGCAGATCCGAACGAGGCGATCTCGGTTTCCGCGCGCTATGTCTATGACTCCGCCAAGAAGCAGTTCGGCTTTTCGCCCGATACGACGATGGACGAGAAGCGCGATACCGCCAAGGGCAACCGCCTGATGGAGTGGAACAAGGGCATGTACCGCGACCTGTTCGCCTGAGCCCGTCTCAAGCAAGCACGGAGGGGGGCTGCGGCCCCCCTTTTTTGGCACGAATTCCGGAGGCACAATGGATAGAAGGGGCTTCATCAAGATCTGCGGCGGCACTGCCGCGCTCGCCGGGCTGCAGGCGACCTATCTCGAAACCATCTGCGCGGCGGAGGTCAAGTCGTTCAACCGGGTCAAGCTGGTCGACGAGCAGGGCAACCCGCTCAAGGCCGCGCAGCTGACCAAGGAAGAGGCGTACATCTTTCACTACCCCTATCGCTCGACGCCGTGCTTCCTGATCAACCTGGCCGCGAAGCCGGCCGAGGCCATGACCATGCAAGCCGACGACGGCGACTACAAGTGGCCCGGTGGCATCGGCCCGAAGGGCGCGCTGGTTTCCTACAGCGCCATCTGCGCGCACCAGTTGTCGTACCCGTCCAAGGAACATTCGCCGATCCACTACACGGGCAAGACCAGGAGCGCGCTGGCCGGCGGCGCCGGCATGATCGTCTGCTGCGAACACGAGCGCGTCTACGATCCCTCGCAGGGCGGCAAGATGGTGGTGACCACGAAGGAAGCGACGCAGCCGCTCCTGGCAACCGTGATCGAGCACGATCCGGCGACCGACGAGATCTACGCTACCGGCGTCGCCGGCGGCTTGCTCTACGACGAGTTTTTCCGCTCGTACAAGCGCGTGCTGTTGGCGGAGTACGGCCCTGGCGGCGCCAAGACGGAAGTCGCCGACACCGCGCCGGCCGTACTGATGTCGAAATTCACCGGCGGCATCGACCAGTGCTGAAGCAAGGGCAGTAGCGCCGCTGCTGCCCTTTACTGCCCGGTGCTGCCAAAGCCTCCCGCGCCACGGTGGCTGGCGTCAAACTCGTCGACAACGTTGAACGCAACCTGCAGCACCGGCACCACGACCAGTTGCGCCAGCCGGTCGAGCGGGTTGAGCGTGAAGGTTTCCTTGCCGCGGTTCCAGGTCGAGACGAAGATCTCGCCCTGGTAATCGGAATCGATCAGCCCAACGAGATTGCCGAGCACGATGCCGTGCTTGTGGCCGAGCCCCGAGCGTGGCAGGATCATCGCCGCCAGCCCCGGATCGGCCAGGTGGATGGCCATGCCGGTCGGCACGAGATGCGTTTCGCCCGGATGGATCTTGATCGGCGCCTCGATGCAGGCGCGCAGGTCGAGGCCGGCAGAACCCGGCGTGGCGTAATGCGGTGGCGAATCCTTGAGTCGCTGGTCGAGAATCTTGACGTCTACCTGGGGCACTTCATCAACCTCGCAATGTGGGAAACGATGCCGCGCGCGACGGCGAGCTTGCCGCCGGCCGGCAGCGGATGCGCGCCGGCGGCGTCGAACAGCGTGACCTGATTCGTGTCGCCGCCCAGGCCGTCCTGAACGAGGTTGCCGACCACGAGCGGCAACTTCTTCGCGCGGCGCTTGCCTTCCGCGTACTCGGCGAGTTCTTGGCTTTCGGCCGCGAAGCCGACGCAGAAAGGCGCATCGGGTCGCGCCGCGACTTCGGCGAGGATGTCCGGATTGGCGACGAGTTCCAGGTTCAGCGTCGGCGCGCCCTTCTTGATCTTTTGCTCGGCAGGTTTCGCCGGACGGTAGTCGGCCACGGCGGCAACGGCGATGAACACGTCCTGGCCCGGCAGCGCAGCCAGTACGGCGTCGCGCATTTCCAGCGCGCTGGTGACGTCCACGCGCTTGGCGTACCACGAGGGCTGACTTTCGCAGACCGGTCCAGCTACGACCGTGACTTCGGCACCGGCTTCCGTACAGGCGCGCGCCAGCGCGAAGCCCATCTTGCCGGAACTCGTGTTGGTCAGGCCGCGCACGGGATCGAGCGCCTCGTAGGTCGGCCCGGCCGTCAGCAGAACCTTCCTGCCGGCGAGCGGCTTCGGCTGCAGGGAGGCGAGCAGCTCGTCGAACACTTCCTGCGCTTCCAGCATGCGGCCTTCGCCCACTTCGCCGCAGGCCTGCTCGCCCGCGGACGGACCGAGTATGGTCACGCCGTCGGCACGCAATTGCGCGACGTTGCGTTGCGTGGCCGGCTGTTCCCACATCTGCCGGTTCATCGCCGGCGCCACCAGCAATGGACAGTCGCGCGCATGGCACAGCGTGGCGAGCAGATCGTTGGCCATGCCGTGCGCGAGCCGCGCCAGGAAATCTGCCGTGGCCGGCGCCACCAGCACCGCGGTCGCGCCGCGCGTCAAATCGATGTGTGCCATCGAACGGTTCTCGTCCGACCACAGGTCCGTCCACACCGGCCGGCCCGACAGCGCCTGGAACGTGACGGTGCTGACGAAATGCGTCGCTGCCTCGGTCATGACGACATCCACGGTCGCGCCCGCCTTGACCAAGAGGCGCGTCAGTTCCGCCGCCTTGTAGGCCGCGATGCCGCCGGTGACGCCGAGGACGATGCGCTTGCCCGAGAGTTCCGCCATATGACAGGTAGAATCCATTGAAAGTATTCGGAAATTCTACCTTCTAATGGCGATCACCGACTGGCCCGAGAACGAACGTCCGCGCGAGCGGCTGCTGGCACTGGGACCGCAGGCGCTCTCCGATGCCGAATTGCTGGCGATCTTCCTGCGCGTCGGCGTCAAGGGCAAGAGCGCGGTCGACCTTGCCCGCGACCTACTCACTCATTTCGGCGGCAGCCTCGGCGAGTTGGCGAACGCTCCGGCCAGCGAACTCGCCAAGGTGCATGGTTTCGGCCCGGCCAAGGCCGCGCAACTCGCCGCCACGCTGGAACTTGCGCGCCGCGCGCTGGCGGAGGAAATGAAAGGCCGCGACCTGCTCTCCTCTCCCGGCGCCGCCCGCGACTGGCTGAAGCTGAAGCTCGGCGGACTCGCCCACGAGGTCTTCGGCGTCCTCTGGCTCGACGCCCAGAATCGGCTCATCGCCTGGGACGAACTGTTCCGCGGCACGCTGACGCAGACCAGCGTCTATCCCCGCGAAGTCGTGAAGCAGGCGCTCACCCGCAATGCCGCGGCCGTCATCCTGGCCCACAACCACCCTTCCGGCCTGGCAGAGCCTTCGGCGGCCGACGAAATGCTTACCCGCAGCCTGAAGGAAGCGCTGGCGCTAGTGGATGTGCGACTGCTCGACCATTTCATCGTCGCCGGCCGCGCCGCGCCCCTTTCCTTCGCCGAACGCGGCCTGATCTGAACGGGACTTGCCTGGGCCGGCGAAACCACGGTATACTGCGCGGCTTTACTGAATTCGACTGACTGGAGCAAGACCATGTCCCGCGTCTGCCAAGTGACGGGCAAGGCCCCGATGGTCGGGAACAACGTTTCCCACGCCAACAACAAGACCAAGCGCCGTTACCTGCCCAACCTGCAAAGCCGCCGCTTCTGGGTGGAAAGCGAGAACCGCTGGGTGCGCCTGCGCGTGTCCAATGCCGGCCTGCGCACCATCGACAAGAAGGGCATCGACGTCGTCCTCGCCGACCTGCGCGAGCGCGGCGAGATCTAACGGAGAACGATCATGGCCAAAGGCGCCCGTGAAAAGATCAAGCTGGAATCGACCGCCGGTACCGGTCACTTCTACACCACCAACAAGAACAAGCGCACCACGCCCGAAAAGCTGGAGTTCATGAAGTACGACCCCAAGGCGCGCAAGCACGTCCTCTACAAGGAAGTGAAGCTGAAGTAGTTCAGCTTCCGCCGTGCCACGAAAGCCCGCCGCGCGCGGGCTTTTTTATTGGTTCAGCAGGCGCACTTCCCGCTGCGGGAACGGAATTTCGATCTTCTCCGCCTGGAACGCGCGCCAGATGGCGAGGTTGATGTCCGAGCGCAACTGCTGCGTACCCTCGTGCGGGTCGGCGACCCAGAGGCCGAGTTCGAGGTCGATGCCGGAATCGGCGAAGGCCAGGACGAAGGCCTTGGCAGGCGGGTCGGCAAGCACGCGCGGCTGCGCGCGCGCCGCCTCCACCATCAGCGCCATCGCCCGTTCGAGGTCGGTGCCGTATGCCACCTGCACCGGCAGCGCGACGCGCACGCGCGTGTCCGTGTACGACTCGTTCTGCACCACCGAGCCGACCAGCACTTCGTTCGGCACGATGGCTTCGATGCCGGTCTGCCCCTTGAGCACCGTGTAGCGGGTGGTGATGCGCGTTACCTGGCCGCGATCGGAGCCGACCGAAATCAGGTCGCCGATGCGGATCGAGCGGTCGAGCAAAATGATGAAGCCGGAAATGTAGTTGGCCGCGATCTTCTGCAGGCCGAAGCCGAGGCCGACGCCGAGCGCGCCGCCGAACACCGACAGCGTCGTGAGATCGATGCCGACTACCGGCAGCGCGATCAGCACGGCGACGAGGATCAGCGCCGCTTTCGCGATGCGCGCCAGCACGATGCGCAAGTTGGAATCGAGGCCCGGTGCCGCCATCAGGCGCGCCTCGATGGTGCCGCTGGCCCAGAGCGCCAGCAGCAGCGTCGCCAGCACCGTCGCGACGCCTTGCAGCACCAGCCACAAGTTGAGTTGCTGCCTGCCGACCGTGAAGCTCACGCCCTCCAGCAGGTCGATCAGGTCAGGCAGCAGACCCGAGATGTAGAGCGCAACGACGGTCCATGCGAAAGCCGCGAAGCTGCGCTCGAAGGTCGCCAGCCATTGCCCGTGCAGGCTTAGGCGCAGGACGAAGAACACGACCCGGATCACCGCCAGCGACAGCAGCAGCGGCACGGCCAACGATAGCAGATTGACGTGGTGCACGGGCACCATGGCCTTGCGCGCCACCAGCACCAGCACGAGCGCCATCATCGGGAAGGCCAGGCGCTTGAGGCCGCGCCGTCCGAGTTCCCACGCCGGCGCGCCTTCGGCGACCTTGCGGCCGCGCACGGCATAGGCGAACAACCATGCGACGGCGAGACAGCAGGCGAGCACGCCGACCTGCCACATCACGTCAGGCTGTTGCAGGTCGTCCCACAGGTCGGCCAGCAGGAGGCCGAATTGGCTGTTCGCGCTCATGACGTCCTTTCCAGCACCGCGGCGAAGAAGCCGTCGGTACCGTGGGTGTGCGGCAGCAGGCGCAGGGCGGCGCCGGTGTCGATCGCGATGCCCTGCTTCTCCAGAAGTTCGGCGGCCGACAGCTGCGCGAATCCAGGATGCGCCGCGAGGAAGGCATCGACGATCATTTCGTTTTCGTCCGGCAGGATACTGCAGGTGGCATAGACCAGGCGGCCACCGGGCTTCAGGAGCCGCGCGGCCCCGGCCAGGATGTCGGCCTGCTTGCGCGCCAGTTCCGCCACCGATGCCGGCGTCTGCCGCCACTTGAGGTCGGGATTGCGCCGCAGCGTGCCCAGCCCCGAGCAGGGCGCGTCGACCAGGACGCGGTCGGCCTTGCCGGCCAGCCGCTTGACCTTGATGTCGTTCTCGCCGGCGATGAGCACCGGATGCACGTTGGAGAGTCCCGAGCGCGCGAGGCGCGGCTTCAGTTTCATGAGCCGCTTGTCGGCGACGTCGAACGCGTAGAGGCGGCCGGTGGAGCGCATCAGCGCGCCCAGCAGCAGCGTCTTGCCGCCGGCGCCGGCGCAGAAGTCCACGACCATTTCGCCGCGCCTGGGCGCCAGCAGATGGCCGAGCAGCTGGCTGCCTTCGTCCTGCACTTCGACCTTGCCTTCGAGAAAAAGCGGATGACGCGCGAGCGACGGCCGGCCCTCCAGGCGCACGCCCATGGGCGCATAAGGGCACGCCTTGGCCGCGATGCCATCCGCAGCGAAGCGCGCCAGCACCTCCTCGCGCGTCGCCTTGAGCGCGTTCACGCGCAAGTCGAGCGGCGCCGGCTGATTGAGCCCGCGCGCGAGCGCCAGCATTTCATCGGCGGCCATGTGCTCGAGCAGGCGCTCGGCCAGCCAGTCGGGCAGGTCGGCCTGCTCGGCGAGCGTCAGGGGCGACTCCGCCTTGCCCTTGAGTTGCGCGACCCACTCCAGTTCACGCGCGCTCACCGCCTCCGCCAACTGGCGCTGGCTGACGCCCTGCAGGCGCACCAGCGCGGCCAGCGTCTTCTGCCGCGGCGTCGCGCTTTCGCCGACGAGGTGCTCAATGAAGCGCTTGCGCCGCAACACGGCGTAGGCCGTCTCGGCGATGAAGGCGCGCTCGTGCGCCCCGGTGCGATCCACCTTGAAGTGGCTCGACAGCACGTTGTCCGCCGGCTGGTTGAATTTCAGCATGTCCGTCGTGGCGACAACGGCGGCGTCCAGCAGTTTCTCCGTAATGCGCATCAGCGCGCTCCCTCTTGTCGTTCTTCGTATTCGATGCTGTCGGCAACCTGCTCGAACGTTTCGCCCTGGCGGTTCGTGTGCCGGATCCTGATCGGCAGGCGCGCATCGTCCAGGCCGAGCCACACTTCCGTCGCCTCGACGCCGTTCGCCTGCGTGTTGCGCAGATGCACCGCGCGGCGCTCGCCCCGGGGCGTCGCGATCGTCTCCTCGCCCAGCACGGAGAAATCATAGCGCTCCACGACCTTGCTGGTCAGCACCGGAATGGATATGACTTCGGCATTCATGGGCAGCAAGGCCAGCTGGCAGAACATCGACAGCATGTCCTGGGCGTGGGCCGGCAGCGGCACGTCGCGGCCGCTGGGCAGCGTGACCGTGCCGCGGTCCCAGTCGAAATGCGCCATCTCCGTGACGCCGCCATTGCGCTCGATGCGGAACTCGTAGGGCCGGAAGCTGCCGCCGACGATCTCGCCCTCGGAGATGTCCACGATGTTGGCCGGCTTGAACAGCGCGACGATGCCGGAGGTCGCAGCCGCGCTGCGCAGGGAATACACCTCGCCGTCGTGGCGCAGTTCCTGGATCGCCGTGCCGACCGGGAATCCGTTCGCCAGAGTGACGCGATAGCGGATGCGCACGAAGCGCGGCAGCGCGAAGTCGCTGCGCAGCGCCGTGATCGAGGCCGGGCCGCCGCTGTCGTCGACGGTGCTCACGTCGTTGCTGGGCTGCTCCGACGGCGTACCGTCGGGGCTGACTTTCGCGGGCTCAGCGGGCGGTGGCGGCGTTGGAATCGGCGTCGAGTCCGGTGCCGGCGGCCTCGGCGCGCGCGGCCGCGGCTTGTGCGCGGGCCGGACCGGCGGCGGCGTCACGAGATGGGCTTCGAGCATCGATTCGTCGTCGTGGTTCAGGAGGTCGGCAAGGCTCGGCAGGTGCCAGCCCGGCCCGGTAATCACGAGGAAATGCAGGGCGAACGAAATCGCCAGCGCAATCAGGAAACGCTTGCGGACGTTCATCCCGTCGGCGCGATCAGCGCGCCGTTGGCGGCGGTCTCGCCGTCGAACTGCACGCGGCCCGCGACAAGTCGCACCCGCCCATCGAGGAACCAGCGCACGGCGCGCGGGTAGATGACGTGTTCCTGCGTCAGCACGCGCGCGGCCAGCAACTCCGGCGTGTCGCCGGCCAGCACCGGCACTGCGGCCTGGATCACGATGGGCCCGCAATCGAGCGAAGGCGTGACGAAATGCACGGTGGCGCCATGCAGGCGCACGCCAGCGGCCAGCGCCGCCTCATGCGTCTTCAGGCCGGGGAAGGATGGCAGCAGCGACGGATGGATGTTGAGCAGCCTGCCTTCGTAGCGGCGCACGAAGTCGTCGCCCAGCACGCGCATGAAGCCGGCAAGGATGACGAGATCCGGCACATGACGATCGATTTCCGCGGCCAGCGCGGCGTCGAAGGCGGCGCGGTCGGCATACTGCTTGTGGTCCACCACGGCCGTTGCCACGCCCCGCTCCGCCGCGTGGCGGAGCCCGGCAGCATCGGGCCGGTTGCCGACGACGGCGGCGCAACGGCCCGGCAGGTCGGCGGCGAGGATCGCCTCCATGTTGCTGCCGCGGCCGGAAATCAGGATGACATAACGCTTCATGGCGATACGATCTAATGCGCCAGGCGCTGGCGTAGCCATGCCGTGACGATCGGCAGCACCGAGATGCCGACGATGCCGAGGATGACGAAGGAGAGGTTTTCCTTCACCACCGGCAGGTTGCCGAACCAGTAGCCGGCGAGGCAGAGCGACACCACCCAGACCACGCCACCCAGCAGGTCGAACAGGAAGTAGCGCAGGTAGGTCATGCGCGCGACGCCGGCGACGAAGGGCGCGAAGGTGCGCACCAGCGGCACGAAGCGCGCCAGCGTCATGGTCATCGGCCCGTATTTCTCGTAGAAACCGTGCGCCTTGTCGTAGGCGTCGCGGTTGAAGAAGCGCGGCGCACCTTCGCCCCAGTGCAGCACCTTGTGGCCGAACCAGCGGCCGATCCAGTAGTTGGTGTTGTCGCCCGCCACGGCAGCCGCGAGTAGTACCGCGACCAGCGCGGCGATGTCGAGCCCGCCCGTGGCCGCCAGCGCGCCGGCGACGAAGAGCAGCGAGTCGCCGGGCAGGAATGGCGTCACGACCAGACCCGTCTCGCAGAAGATGATGGCGAACAGGATGGCGTAGATCCACGTGCCGTACTGCGCGACGAGGACGGCCAGGTGCTTGTCCAGGTGCAGGACGATGTCAACGAACTGGGCGAGGATTTCCATAGGCCGCGTAGTGTACCCGACCCCTCCTATAATCCCGTGATGTCGCGCATCCATCCCCTTCCCGACCTCCTGATCAGCCAGATAGCCGCCGGCGAAGTCGTGGAGCGGCCCGCGTCGGTGCTCAAGGAACTGATCGAGAACAGCCTCGACGCCGGCGCGACGAAAATCGACGTCCAGCTCGAAGAAGGCGGCGTCAAGCTGATCCGCGTTGCCGACGACGGCGGCGGCATCGAGCCGGAAGATCTGACGCTGGCGCTGGCGCGACATGCCACCAGCAAGATCGCCACGCTCGACGATCTCGAACGCGTCGAAAGTTACGGCTTCCGCGGTGAGGCGCTGGCCTCGGTCGCCGCCGTCGCGCGCGTCACGCTGACGAGCCGCGTCGCGGGACAGGCGTACGCGTGGAAAGTCAGTTCCGATGGCACGCCGCGCGAGCCCGCAGCGCTGGAGCGCGGCACGGTGGTGGAAGTCGCCGATCTCTACTTCAACACGCCGGCACGGCGCAAGTTCCTCAAGTCAGAGGGCACGGAGTACGCGCATTGCGACGAGGTGGTGCAGCGCATGGCGCTCGCCCGCCCCGACGTCGGCTTTAGCCTGATGCACAACCGCGCAGTCAAGCGGCGCATCACGGGGACTGACTTTTCGCGCCGCGCACGCGACCTGCTCGGCGCCGACTTCCCCGCGCACGCACGCACGGTCGAGGCCGAGGCCGGCCCTCTGCGGCTGACGGGGCTCGCCGCCCTGCCCGCCTATTCCCGCTCGTCTCGCGACGAGCAGTACTTCTACGTCAACGGCCGCTTCGTGCGCGACAAGCTGCTCGCCCACGCCGCGCGCGAGGCCTATGCCGATGTCCTCCACGGCGCGCGCCATCCGGCCTACGTGCTGTTCCTGACCCTCGATCCTGCTGCGGTCGACGTCAATGTGCATCCCGCGAAGACGGAAGTGCGATTTCGGGATTCAAGGGGCGTGCACCAGTTCGTCTTCCATGCACTGACGCGCGCGCTGGCGCAGCCGGTCGCGCAGGCCGCGACCACAGCGCAGCCGTCACCGACCATGCCGGCACCGCGCCAGCAGACGCTCGCCGTGCACGAACCGCGTAGCGGCACGGAGGCGTATCTCGACTTCGCCCGGCAGGCGTTCAACGAACCCGCGCCGCAGGCAGCATCGCAGCCGCTCGGCTACGCCATCGCGCAACTGCACGGCCTCTACGTGCTGGCGCAGAACGACGCCGGACTGGTCCTGGTCGACCAGCACGCGGCTCACGAACGCATCCTCTACGAGCGCCTGAAGAACCAGATCGAGTCCGGCGCGCCGCCGACCCAGGCGCTGCTGGTGCCCGCGGTGGTCGAGGTGAGCGAGAAGGACGTCGCCACCGCCGAAGACCAGGCCGAGGCGCTGGCGCAACTCGGCTTCGAAGTTTCGATCGCCGGGCCGCGGCAACTGACCCTGCGCTCCGTCCCGGCCTTGCTGGCCGGCGGCGACATCGCCGCGCTCCTGCGCGCCCTGCTCGGCGAGCTTGCCGAGCATCCGGCCAGCCGCGTCATCGAGGTGCGGCGCAACGAACTGCTCGCCACCATGGCCTGCCACGGCGCCGTGCGCGGCAGGCGCAACCTGACCATCCCCGAGATGAACGCGCTGCTGCGCGAGATGGAAGCGACCGATCGCGCCGACCAGTGCAACCACGGCCGGCCGACGTGGCGTCAGGTCAGCCTGGCCGAGATCGACGCGCTGTTCATGCGCGGAAAATGAAGGCCATTCTCCTGATGGGCCCGACGGCCAGCGGCAAGACCGCGCTCGCCTGCGCGCTCGCCGACCGCTTTCCGGTCGAGATCGTCAGCGTCGATTCCGCGCAGGTGTTTCGCGACATGGACATCGGCACTGCCAAGCCCGACGCCGCAACGCTCGCACACTATCCGCACCGGCTGATCGATCTCATCTCGCCCGGGGAACGCTACTCGGCAGCGCGCTTCCGCGCCGATGCGCTTGC
>DATJQH010000101.1:0-3812 GCA_035505955.1 Rhodocyclaceae bacterium | reverse complement strand
TGCGGATGCACATGCACGCCGAGGCCGATGCGCTTGGTCCACAGATCGAGCCGCTGCTCGATGCTGCGCGGGCCGATGCGCCGGCCGCGCGCGCCGACGAAGAGCGCGGGCTCGTCATCAACCGCCAACTGGTCGCGCACGCCAAGCCAGGCGCGGATCGCGTCGGCCGCCTTGCCGCCCAGCGGCACGGTGCGCGTCTTGGCGCGCTTGCCGGTCACCGTCACGGTGCCTTCGGCGAGGTCGAGTCCGCCGCTGGTGCCACCACTGATGTCGAGGCTCGCGAGTTCGGACAAGCGCAGGCCCGACGAATAGAACAGCTCAAACATCGCCTTGTCGCGGATCTCCGCGGCGGTTTCGGCCGGCGCGTCGAGCAGCGCCTGCGACTGGTCGAGCGACAGCGCCTTGGGCAGCGTCTTCGGCCGCTTGGGCGCCTTGAGGCCGTCGCACGGATTGGCGTCGATCGCGCCGCGCTTCGCCAGCCACCGGTAGTAGGCGCGCCAGGCCGAGAGCGTGCGCGCCAGCGAGCGCGCGGCAAGTCCCTTGCCGTGCAGTTGCATGGCAAAACGCTTGATCTGGTGCGGCTGCAGCGCGGGCAGTGCATGTTCGCCGGCCAGCGCGGCGAGCCGCGCAAGGTCGCGGCCGTAGCTCTCGACCGTGTGCGGGCTGGCACGACGCTGATGCGTCAGTTCGGAAAGGAAAGCATCGACCGCGATATCGGCGGTCATGCCATCGTGCGTAACAGCGCCGCGGCCGCCATGTCGCCAATGCGCTCGAGATACAGCGTGCCCATTTCCGGATAGAAGCGGTGCGCCTCTTCGCTCGCCAGCAGCAGCAGGCCGAAGCAGGCGCCGTCTTCGCTGCCGCGCTCGCGCAGCGGAATCTGCGCCACCGAGCGGACGTGCGCCGCGCTCTCGCCAAGCCACTGCACGGCTTCCTGCCCGGCCGCCGGGCCACAGTAGGGATGCGTCAGCGCGCCGGCCAGTGCCTTGACGGAATCGGCGACCGCGCCGAATTCGGCTGCTTCCCCCGCGCCGGTGCCCGTCCACACGCGCACGGCGACGTGCGGCACGGCGAAATCGCCGCCCAGGTGCGCGTAAAGCGCGCGCGTCACGCCCGCACAGTCGGTCGCGCCCTGCAGGGCCACGCCGAGCCGATGCGTCTTCGCGGAGATGGCGTCGTTCTCTTCGCCGAAGGCGATTAACTCGCCCAGCTTGGCTTCGAGCTGCTTGAGCTTGTCGCGCATGACGCCCATCTGACGCTCGGTGATGGAGATCGCCTTGCCGCCGTGGGGGCTCGGGATGTGGATCTGCGACAGGAGTTCTCCGTACAGCTCGAAGAACTCCGGATGGCTCTTCAGGTAACTGGCGACTTCGTTGGCTTCCATGTTGGCTTCCGTGGCTACGATAGGTCGGCGGGCAACTCGGCCTCGCCCTCGAAAACAGTCACGGCGGGACCCGTCATCAGCACCGGCTGGTTCGGCCCGGCCCAGGCGATGGAGAGCGCACCGCCGCGTGTCTCCACGCGCACCGGCGAATCGACGATGCCGCGCAGGATGCCGGTAACGACGGCCGCGCAGGCGCCCGTGCCGCAGGCCAGCGTTTCGCCGGCGCCACGCTCATAGACGCGCAGGCGGATCGCGTGGCGGTCGACGACTTCCATGAAGCCCGCGTTCACCCGGCGCGGAAAGCGCGGGTGCGCCTCGATCATCGGCCCGTACTTGGCAACGGGAAACTCGTCAACATCGAGCACCAGCTGCACCGCGTGCGGGTTGCCCATCGACACCGCCGTGACGTCGAACGTCCGGTCGTTGACCTGCAGCGGCTGCACGACGTCGAAACGCGTCGTCTCGAAGGGTACGTCCTCAGGCGAGAGGCGCGGCACGCCCATGTCGACGGTGACGCGTCCATCGTCCTCGAGGCGCGGCGCGATGATGCCGGCTTTCGTCTCGACGCGGATTTCGCGCTTGTCCGTGAGGCCGCGGTCGCGCACGAAGCGGGCGAAGCAGCGCGCGCCGTTGCCGCACTGCTCCACCTCGCCGCCGTCGGCATTGAAGATGCGGTAGCGGAAATCGACGCCGACCTGCGTCGGCCGCTCGACCACCAGCACCTGGTCGCAGCCGACGCCGAAATGGCGGTCGGCCAGGAAGCGCGCCTGCGCCGCCGTCGGCACGAATGGCTGGTTGACGGCATCGAGCACGACGAAGTCGTTGCCCAGGCCATGCATCTTCGTGAATCGAATCTTCACGGCTTGAGCGCAACGTATTCTTTGTAGATGCAGCGGTCCATCACCACGGTGATGCCGGCCGCGCGCGCCTTGTCCGCGGCGGCTTCGTTGACCACACCTTCCTGCAGCCACAGGCGCCTGACGCCGAGCGCGATGCACTCGTCGACGATCGCCGGCACGTGCTCGGGCGCGCGGAACACGTCCACCAGGTCGGGCACGAAGGGCAGGTCGGCAAGCCGCGCGTAGGCCTTCTCGCCCAGCACCTCGGTCTGCGCCGGCCGTACCGGCACGATGCGGTAGCCGAAGCCCTGCAGCGCACTGGCAACGTGATGGCTCGGCCGCGCCGGGTTGTCGGACAGGCCGACAACGGCGATGGTCTTCACCTCGCGCAGCAAGGCGCGGATTTCATCGGCGGCAGGGTTCTTGAACATGGCGCGATCTTAGCGGATTCGACAGGGCGCGCGGCACGGAATTCAACGCTGGTACACGTTCTTTTCTCCGGGTGGCCGCGTCTTGAACCGCTTGTGCAGCCAGAAGTACTGCTCGGGCATCTTGACTACCTCGGACTCGATGTAGGCATTCATGCGCCGCGTGTCGCCCTCGATCGTCGCCCCGGGGAAGTCGGGCCAGGGCGCGCCGATCTCGATGAGATACCCGTCGCTTTCCATGTGGGCGATGACGGGAATGACGACGGCGCCGGCGATCCGCGCCAGGCGCGAAAGGCCCGTGATGGTCGCGGCGGGATAGCCGAAGAAGGGCACGAAGATGGTGTCGCGCTCGCCGAAATCCATGTCGGGCAGGTAGAAGAACGGCATGCCCGCTTTCATCGCCTTGACGCCCTTGCGCGTGCTGTCCTGGCGAGACAGCATCAGCGAATTGCCGAAGCGCGCGCGGCCCTTGTACAGCGCGGCGTTGAACAGCAGGTTCTTCTGGTTGGCATAGATGCCCGACATGTCGTAGTCCATGCTCATGCGCGTCCACGCCATGTCGAGGCCGACGAAATGCGGCACCAGCAGGATTACGGGCTGCTTGCCGTAAACAGCGTCGAGATTCTCGCGGCCGACGACACGGCCGATCTTGCGGATGCGCTCGGCACTCGCCCACCAGAGGAGGCCGCGCTCCAGGAAACTGCGGCCGAAGGCTTCGAAGTGGCGTCTCGCGAGGGCTGACTTTTGCTGTGCCGACATGCCGGGAAAGCACAGGCCGAGGTTTATCAGCGCGATGCGGCGCCGCGCGTGGCCGAAGCGGTAAAGCAGGCGGCCGAGGCCGCGGCCGAGCGCCGCGATGATGGGCAGCGGCAGCCAGTGCAGCAGCCAGAGGATTCCCAATGCGAATCTCGTCATGATCATTGTGGTTCCGGTGCGCCTGACGGGCGCTTGTAGCGGTTGTAGCCCCAGAGATACTGCTCCGGGTGCTGGCGGATGATGGTCTCGATTTCGTGGTTGATCTGCGCCGCGCGCGACGGCAGGTCGCCGGCAAGCGGCTGCGACAGCGGCACGAAGTGGATGTGGTAGCCGGCGCCGTAATGCAGGCGCTCGGCGTAAGTAAACAGGATCGTGGCGCCGGTTTCGGCCAAACGCGCCGCCAGG
>DATJQH010000100.1:0-51473 GCA_035505955.1 Rhodocyclaceae bacterium | reverse complement strand
CAAGGAGCACCGCTGCAACGACTTCGGCATGGCGGAAACCAAGATTCCCTCCGACGGCGTCGTCACCGGCTACGGCACGATCAACGGCCGCATGGTGTTCGTGTTCTCCCAGGATTTCACGGTCTTCGGCGGCGCGCTGTCTGAAGCCCATGCCGAGAAGATCTGCAAGATCATGGACCACGCCATGAAGGTCGGCGCGCCGGTCATCGGCCTCAACGATTCGGGCGGCGCGCGCATCCAGGAAGGCGTCGCCAGCCTGGGCGGCTACGCCGACGTCTTCCAGCGAAACGTCATGGCGTCGGGCGTCATTCCGCAGATCTCGCTCATCATGGGGCCCTGCGCGGGCGGCGCCGTCTACAGTCCGGCCATGACCGACTTCATCTTCATGGTGAAGGACACGTCGTACATGTTCGTCACCGGGCCGGAAGTCGTGAAGACCGTGACGCACGAGGAAGTGACGGCCGAAGAACTCGGCGGTGCCGTCACGCACACGAGCAAGTCCGGCGTTGCGGACCTCGCGTTCGAGAACGACGTCGAGGCGCTGCTGATGCTGCGCCGCTTCTTCAACTACCTGCCGCTCAACAACAAGGAGAAGCCGCCGATCCGGCGGACCGCCGATCCGGCCGAGCGCCTGGACTACTCGCTCGACACGCTGGTGCCCGCCAACCCGAACAAGCCCTACGACATCAAGGAGCTCATCATCAAGGCGGTGGATGATTGCGACTTCTTCGAGTTGCAGCCCGACCACGCCAAGAACATCATCATCGGCTTCGCACGCATGGAAGGGCAGACGGTCGGCATCGTCGCCAACCAGCCGATGGTGCTGGCCGGCTGCCTCGACATCAAGAGCTCGATCAAGGGCGCGCGCTTCGTGCGCTTCTGCGACGCCTACAACATTCCGATCATCACCTTCGTCGATGTGCCCGGCTTCATGCCCGGCACGGCGCAGGAATACGGCGGCATCATCAAGCATGGCGCCAAGCTGCTCTATGCCTACGCTGAATGCACGGTGCCAAAGGTCACGGTGATTACGCGCAAGGCCTACGGCGGCGCCTACGACGTCATGTCCTCGAAGCATCTGCGTGGCGACGTGAATTTCGCCTGGCCGTCCGCCGAGATCGCGGTCATGGGCCCCAAGGGCGCGGTCGAAATCATCTTCCGCGAGGAGAAGAGCGACAAGGCCCTGCTTGCCGAGCGAGAGGCCGAATACAAGGCCAAGTTCGCCAACCCCTTCGTCGCCGGCGCGCGCGGCTTCATCGACGATGTCATCCAGCCGCACGAGACGCGCAAGCGCATCTGCCGTTCCCTGGTCATGCTGCGCAACAAGCAACTCGAGAATCCCTGGCGCAAGCACGGGAACATTCCGCTCTGAGGCCGCCACCATGTTCAAGAAGATCCTGATTGCCAACCGCGGCGAAATCGCCTGCCGCGTCATCAAGACCGCCCGCAAGATGGGCATCAAGACGGTCGCCGTCTACTCCGAGGCCGACAAGGATTCGCTGCACGTCGAGCTTGCCGACGAAGCGGTCTGCATCGGTCCGGCCGCCTCGAAGGAATCCTACCTGCGCGGCGACAAGATCATCGCGGCCTGCAAGGAGACCGGCGCGGAAGCGGTGCACCCGGGTTACGGCTTCCTCTCCGAGAACGAGGCGTTCTCGCGCACGCTGGAAGAGAGCGGCATCGTCTTCATCGGCCCGAAGCATTACTCGGTAGCCGCAATGGGCGACAAGATCGCCTCGAAGAAGCTGGCCCTCAACGCCCGGGTCAACATCATCCCAGGCTACAACGACCCGATAGCCACGCCCGAGGAGGCGGTGAAGATCGCGCAGGGCATCGGCTACCCGGTCATGATCAAGGCCTCGGCCGGTGGCGGCGGCAAGGGCCTGCGCGTCGCCTTCAACGACAACGAGTGCCACGAGGGCTTCTCGTCGTGCAAGACCGAGGCGAAGAATGCCTTCGGCGACGACCGCGTCTTCATGGAAAAGTACGTCGAAGAACCGCGCCACATCGAAATCCAGGTGCTCGGAGACGCCCACGGCAACTGCGTCTACCTGCACGAGCGCGAGTGCTCGATCCAGCGCCGCCACCAGAAGGTGATCGAAGAGGCGCCCAGTCCCTTCCTCGACGAGAAGACGCGCAAGGCCATGGGCGAGCAGGCCGTGGCGCTGGCGAAGGCGGTGAACTACCAGTCGGCCGGCACCGTGGAGTTCGTGGTCGGCGGCAAGGACAAGCAGTTCTATTTCCTTGAGATGAATACCCGCCTGCAGGTGGAGCATCCGGTCACCGAGTGCATCACCGGCCTCGACCTCGTCGAACTGATGATCCGCGTCGCCGCGGGTGAGAAGCTGCCATTCGCACAGAAGGACATCAAGCTCAACGGCTGGGCGATGGAATGCCGCATCAACGCGGAAGACCCGTTCCGCAACTTCCTGCCGTCCACGGGGCGCCTCGTCAAGTTCGGGCCACCGCCGACGACGATGGAAGCCGCCGCGCCGATCACGGGCGCGGGCGGCGTGCGCGTGGACACGGGCGTGTACGAAGGCGGCGAAATCTCGATGTTCTACGACTCGATGATCGCCAAGCTGATCGTCCATGGGGCCACGCGTGCCCAGGCGATCGAACGCATGCGCGATGCGTTGAACGGCTTCGTGATCCGCGGCGTCGCCAGCAACATCGCCTTCCAGTCGGCGCTGATGAAGAATCCGCGCTTCGTCGTCGGCAACTTCAACACCGGTCTTATCGCGGAAGAGTACCCGAAGGGCTTCAACGCCAGCGACGTCGTGCACGATGCACCGGCCATGCTGATCTGCGTTGCCGCGGCCATTCACCGGCAATACCTCAAGCGCAACGCCAGCATCAGCGGCCAGATGCCGGGGCATGAGTACGAACCGGGCGAGGACTTCGTCGTGTTGCTGGGCGCCGGCCAGCATGGGGTCAAGGTGGTGGAAGCCCAGGAAAGCCAAGTAGGCGGCTGGGACATCACGTTTGCCGGCAAGACCCACAAAGTGCGGTCCGACTGGCAATTCGGCCAGTACCTCTACCAGGGCACGCTCGACGGCGAACCGTTCTGCATGCAGGTCGAGCGCCATGGGCTGCGCTATCGCCTGTTCCACTGGGGCACGCAGGCGGACGTGCTGGTCGAGACGGCGCGCGTTGCCGAGCTGCATGCCCTGATGCCCCACAAGGCACCGCCCGATACCTCCCGGTTCCTGCTGTCGCCGATGCCGGGGCTCCTGACCCAGATTGCCGTCCAGCCTGGCCAGGAGGTCAAGGCCGGCGAGGTGCTGGCCAAGATTGAGGCGATGAAGATGGAAAATGTGCTCAAGGCCGAGCGCGATTGTGTCGTAGATAAATTGCTGGCCAACTCCGGCGAAAGCCTTGCCGTGGATCAGGCGATCATCGCGTTCAAGTAGCTCGCCCCGGAGAGTCGCCAGAAGCCTAGCCAAAACAGCGCATTGGGGGCGATAATCGTCCCCGGCCGTCATATGGGTTGAACAAGCGAAGCCGTGAAGTCATCGCCGTCCGATACCGTTCCCATGTCCGGAGCCAAACGGCGCTCCGCAGGCAGGCCGTCGTCTCCGACCAATAACCGGCGCAACCCGGCGGCCGGCAAGATGAGCACGATCGAATTGCTGGCCAAGATCGACGCGCTCGACTGGGAGAAGACCATGGGTCCGGATACGACCGTGATGGTCGACAATTCGCCCGGAGCCGGCATACCGCCTCCCGCGAAGCATTCCTGGTCGCTTTTTAAGTACGCGGCAGCGGGTGCCGTGGCGTGCATCGTGGCTACGCTGGTCTTCGTGGGTCTGAATTTCGGCCGTTCGCAGCAGGTACTGGTCGAGCGCACTGCGCCGCCCGCCGCGACGGCGGCTCCTCAGGTGGTGGCGGTGGCTGCGCCGGAAGCGCCGCGCGCGGACGACAGTGCCGCGAAAGCCGCCGCGGAAGCGGAAGCACAGGCGAAGGCTGCGCAGGCGAAATCCAGCGCCGATCGCGCTGCGACTGCGCGCCGGCTGGACAAGCAACGCAAGGCCAAGGCCGCCGAGGACGCCAGGCTGGAACAGCTGCAGCGCGAAGAGGCGCGGCTGCGTGCCGAGCGTGAGGCCGAGCAGGCGCGCCTTGCTGCCGCGAAGGCACACGAGCAGGCGGCCGCGCCAAAGGCCCCGACATCACCCCGGGAACTGTGCAGTTCCGAGGCAAATGTGTTCTCGCGCGGCTTCTGCGAGGCGCGTGCCTGCGGAAAGCCCGAGTGGCGGAACCACCCGTTCTGCCAGAAGCGGATCGAGGACCAGTTGCGACCGCTGGGCGGCTGACGCGCCGCCCGATTGAGGCGTTATGATGCGCGGATCTTTCTCCGCGGGGCTGGTCATGCGACTCGACGACGAACAGGAAAGCAGCAACATCGAAGACCGCCGTGGTATGGGCATGCCTATGCGCGCGGGGGGGGTCGGCATTGGCACCATCGTGCTCGCGCTGGCGGCCAGCTACTTCTTCGGCATCGACCCATCGACCGTGATCGGAGTCGCCTCGCAGCTGCAGGGCGGTGGTGCCGAATCCCAGAGCGTGCCCGCCCGCCAGCCGCCGGCCAACGACCCGGCGGCCCAGTTCGTGGGCAAGATCCTCGGTTCGACCGAGCGCACCTGGACGGCGGAATTTCAGCGCGCCGGCCGGCAGTACGAGGATCCGAAACTCGTGCTGTTCACGGGCGCCACGCCGACGGCCTGCGGCACCGGCCAGACGGCGATGGGGCCGTTCTATTGCCCGCTAGACCACAAGGTCTATATCGACCTGGCCTTCTACCAGGAACTGAAGGACCGCTTCCACGCGCCGGGCGAGTTCGCGCAGGCCTACGTGGTGGCCCATGAAGTCGGCCATCACGTTCAGAACCTGCTCGGCATTTCCGAAAAGGTCCAGGGTGCGCAGCAGGCCGCGCGCAGCGAGGCGCAGGCAAATGCGCTGTCGGTGCGGCTGGAATTGCAGGCGGACTGCTTGGCCGGCGTCTGGGCGGCAAAGGCCAACGAAGCCAAGCACATTCTCGAGGCCGGCGACGTGGAGCAAGCGTTGACCGCGGCCAGTTCGATCGGCGACGACCGCTTGCAGAAACAGGCCAGGGGCTACGTGCAGCCGGACGCGTTTACGCACGGAACGTCGGAGCAGCGCATGCGCTGGTTGAAGCGCGGACTCGAGACCGGCGACATGAACCAGTGCAATACCTTCCAGGCGGCGGAGCTGTAGCGAATAGCGGGCTGGCGTAACGTTTCGGCAACAGTTGGCGACCACAATACGGCGCCCCTGAGTGCCTGCTGCGCTGATATCGCGTGCGAATACTGGAATGATCAGAAGCGCCATTGCTTGCGCTGTCGGCTTGATGGCCGCCTCCGCTCATGCCGCACGACCGCTCACCACCGACGATGCGCGCCTGACGACCGCCCAAAGCTGTCAATTGGAGAGTTGGCTGCGTTACTATCCGCACAGCCACGAGGCATGGGCGCTGCCGGCGTGCAATCCGACCGGCAACCTGGAATTCAGCGTCGGCGTTGGACGCGCGGCCAGCGATGGCCAGGGCGCTACGCGCGATTACGCTTTCCAAGCGAAGACTCTCTTTCGCACCCTTGAGACCAACGGTTGGGGGTGGGGTTTGGCTGCCGGTACGGTCAGCCATCCTGGGTCTGTTGTGGGCCCAAACCGTCTGGGCAATACCTATGCATACGCACCGGTGTCTGCATCGTTCAATGACGATATTGTGATCCTGCATGCCAATCTCGGCTGGATCAGGGATCGCATGAGCGGCAGCAATGCCGCGACCTGGGGCTTGGGTGCCGAGATCCAGGCATCGGCCCGGATCATGGTGATTGCCGAAACCTTCGGCGACAACCACAACAATCCTTACTGGCAGATCGGTGGTCGCGTATCGATCGTTCCCAACCTCATCCAGATTGACGCTACGGTGGGTCACCAGTATTCCGGCCCGTTCGGTGGCCGCTGTTTTTCGGTTGGACTCAGGTTGACGCCGGACAGGTTGTTCTAGGGCCCTCTCCGCATTGCCGCGTCATGCGGTTGCGGTTCCCAACACCGCTATGACTTCCGGCGGCGCCTGAACCAGTTCGATCAGCACGCCCTCGCCGGCGATCGGGAATTCGTCGCTGGCCTTGGGATGCAGGAAAGTGATGTCGTAGCCGGCGGCGCCCTTGCGGATGCCTCCCGGCGCGAAGCGCACACCCTGTGCGGTCAGCCATTCGACGGCCTTCGGCAGATCGTCGATCCACAGGCCGACGTGGTTGAGCGGTGTCGCGTGCACCGCAGGTTTCTTGTCGGGGTCGAGCGGCTGCATCAAGTCGACTTCGACTTTGTGCGCGCCGCTGCCCATCGCGCAGATGTCCTCGTCGACGTTCTCGCGCTCGGAGACGAAGTTGCCGGTAACGGCGAGGCCGAACATGTCGACCCAGAGCGTGCGCAAGCGCTCCTTGGATGGTCCGCCGATGGCGATCTGCTGGATGCCCAGCACCTTGAATGGCCGCTCTTGGCTCATGATTTCTTCCCTCTGACGATCAACCAGATTCCGAATGCAATCATCGGCAGGCTGAGCCACTGGCCCATGCTGATGACATACGAGTGGCCGAAGATGCCGGCATCGGGTTCGCGAAAGAACTCGGCGACGGAGCGCGCGATACCGTAGCCGACCAGGAACATGCCGGAGACCGCGGCCCGCGGCCGCTGCCTGGACGAATACCACCACATCAGGAGCCACAACAGCAGGCCTTCGCCGAAGGCTTCGTAAAGCGGCGACGGATGCCGGGGCAGGTTGTCGACCAGCGGAAACACCATGGCCCAGGGCAGCGAAGCGTCGGCAACCCGGCCCCACAACTCGCCATTGATGAAGTTGCCCATGCGGCCGGCGAAGAGTCCCAGGGGAACGAGCGGGGCGATGAAATCCATTACCTGGAAGAAGGCCTTGCCGGCTTTGCGGCCCCACAGCCACATGGCCAGCAGTACGCCGAGGAAGCCGCCGTGGAAGCTCATGCCGCCTTTCCATACGGCGACGATTTCGAGCGGGTGCGAGAAATAGTATCCGGGCTCGTAGAACACGACCTGGCCCAGTCGGCCGCCGATGACGACGCCGAGCACGCCATAGAAGAGGAGGTCGTCAAGGTCGGCGGGGGCGATGCCGTGCCAGGGCTGCGTGGCCGCGCGCCGCCGGCCCATGATCAGGAAGGCGATGAAGCCGGCGAGGTACATGAGGCCGTACCAGCGCACGGCCAGCGGGCCTATGCTGATGGCAATCGGATCGAACTGGGGATGGACGAGCATGCGCAAAGGAACCTTGGGCTAGAATCGAAATTGTAACGCGGCCCTCATTGCAGCCCCGAGGCAGCCCTGCGCAGGAGACTCGATATGCCCGACTACCGTTCCCGTACCTCCACCCACGGCCGCAACATGGCCGGCGCCCGAGCGCTCTGGCGCGCCACCGGCATGAAGGATGGCGACTTCGGCAAACCGATCGTCGCGGTGGTCAACTCGTTTACGCAGTTCGTGCCGGGCCACGTACATCTCAAGGACCTCGGGCAGCTGGTGGCGCGCGAGATCGAAGCGGCCGGCGGTGTCGCCAAGGAATTCAACACCATCGCCATCGACGACGGCATCGCCATGGGCCACGGCGGCATGCTCTACTCGCTGCCGTCGCGCGACCTGATTGCCGACTCGGTCGAGTACATGGTGAATGCGCACACGGCCGATGCAATGGTCTGCATTTCCAACTGCGACAAGATCACGCCCGGAATGCTGATGGCGGCGCTGCGCCTGAACATTCCGGCCGTGTTCGTCTCGGGCGGGCCGATGGAGGCCGGCAAGGTGCAGTGGCACGGCGCGACGCGCATGGTCGACTTGATCGACGCCATGATCGAGGCCGCGGACGCGAAGAATTCGGACGACGATGTGAACGCGATGGAGCGCTCGGCCTGCCCGACTTGCGGTTCTTGCTCGGGCATGTTCACCGCCAACTCGATGAACTGCCTGACCGAGGCGCTGGGCCTTTCGCTTCCCGGCAACGGTTCGCTGCTGGCAACGCACGCGGATCGCAAGCTGCTGTTCCAGACGGCCGGCAAGCAGATCGTCGAACTGTGCCGGCGCTGGTACGAGCGGGGCGATGCCAGCGTGCTGCCACGCTCGATAGCGACCTTCGACGCGTTCGAGAATGCGATGTCGCTCGACATCGCCATGGGCGGTTCCACCAACACGGTGCTGCACCTGCTCGCCGCGGCGCGCGAGGCCGGCGTCGACTTCACGATGGCGAACATCGACCGCCTCTCGCGCAAGGTGCCGTGCCTCGCCAAGGTAGCGCCGGCAACGCAGAAATATCACATGGAAGACGTCCACCGCGCCGGCGGCATCATGGCGATCCTCGGCGAACTCGACCGCGCGGGTCTGCTCCACTCGAAGGTGCACACCGTGCATACGCGCACGCTGAAAGGCGCGCTCGAGCAGTGGGATGTCATGCAGGCGCACGACACGGCCGTGTTCGACTTCTTCCGCGCCGCGCCGGGTGGTGTACCGACGCAGGTTGCGTTCTCGCAGGATCGCCGCTATCCGGAACTCGACCTCGACCGCAGCGCCGGCTGCATCCGCGACAAGACGAACGCCTATTCGCAGGACGGCGGACTCGCCGTGCTGTTCGGCAACATCGCCGAGAAGGGCTGCATCGTCAAGACGGCCGGCGTCGATGAAAGCATCCTGGAGTTTTCCGGCCGCGCGCGCGTCTGCGAATCGCAGGAGGAAGCCGTCGAGAAGATCCTCGGCGACCAGATCGTCGCCGGCGACGTCGTTGTCATCCGCTACGAGGGGCCGAAGGGCGGCCCCGGCATGCAGGAGATGTTGTACCCGACGTCGTACCTGAAGTCGAAGGGCCTGGGCAAGCAGTGCGCGCTCCTGACCGACGGGCGTTTTTCCGGCGGCACCTCGGGCCTGTCGATCGGCCACGCCTCGCCCGAAGCGGCGGCGGGCGGCGCCATCGGATTGGTCGAGGAGGGTGACACGATCGAGATCGACATCCCCAACCGGCGCATCCATCTCGCCGTGGAAGAGTCAGTCCTGACGGTACGCCGTGCGGCGATGGAAGCGAAGGGCGCCGCGGCATGGAAGCCGGCCGGCCGGCAGCGTGAAGTGTCGGCGGCGCTGCGCGCCTACGCGGCGATGGCGACCTCGGCCGACATGGGTGCCGTGCGCGATGTGACGCTGCTCGACCGGTGACGACGTTCGCCGACCTCTACGCCGGCCGCCTGTGGTCGGTGATGTCCTGGGACCAGCTGACCGCGTTTTGGCGACGCGTCGGCGGCGACGGCTGGTACCTCTACGCGGTGGGCGAGGCGTTGCCGACCACCCCGGCCTCGGCTGATAGGACGCTTGAATTCGTCAAACGCATCGACGCGCTGCTGCGCGACGACCATCGCCACGACTACTGCGGCATCGTCTATGCCGACGATCTCGATCAGCCCGCATTCATCAAGATCTACGACCCGAACAATCTCGGCGTCTCCTGCGGCTTCTCCACGAATCCACCGTTGCCCGGCTGGATCATGAGCCGGGTGCCGCCCGAGGATCTGCAGCCGGACCGCAAGCCGCCCGAAGGCCGCCGCCGCTGGTGGCGGTCGCTGTTTCCGGCCTAGAAGCGCCCCGCCTGGTAGTCGTTGATTGCTGCGACGATCTCGGCCTGCGTGTTCATCACGAACGGGCCGTGTTGCACGATGGGTTCGTTGAGCGGCCGGCCGGCGACCAGGATGGCGCGGCTCGCGACCGGCGCTTCGATCGAGACGCGATCCGTGTCCGCGAGATTGGCCAGGATCGCCATGTCGCGCTCGTGCACCGTGCGCCCGGCGATCGTCACCTCGCCGCGATAGACGACGACGAAGGCGTTGTGCGCGGGCGGCAGCGGCTGCTCGAAGCGGCGGCCGGCCGGCAGATGGATATCGAGATAGAGCGGCTCGGTCGTTGCCCGCTGCATTGCGCCCGCCACACCGTGGCTTTCGCCGGCAATCACGCGAACGGAGACATCTTCAGGCGTCGTGAAGCCCGGGATGTCGGCCGATTGGAAATCGCGGTACCAGGGCGCAACCATCTTGTCCGTCGCCGGCAGGTTGAGCCAGAGCTGGAAGCCCTCCATGGTGCCGTCTTCCTGTTCGGGCATCTCCGAATGCACGATGCCGCGTCCGGCCGTCATCCATTGCACGCCTCCGTTCTCGAGCAGACCCTGGTGGCCCGCGTTGTCGCGGTGGCGCATGCGGCCGGTGATCATATAGGTCACGGTCTCGAAGCCGCGGTGCGGGTGATCGGGAAAGCCGGCGATGTAATCGTCGGGATCGTCGCTGCGGAAGATGTCGAGCATCAGGAACGGATCCAGCCGGCGCTGCTGCGCCTGCGTCAGGATGCGGTTGATGCGCACACCCGCACCGTCGGTGACGGCGCGACCGGTGACGATGCTTTCGACGACGCGTGATTTACCCATGGCGCGCTCCTTGAAACGTATCGGTTGCCTTGCCGAACAAATGTCGACTAAAGTACTCGGACATTGTACGCCGAAGGAAATGTATGGCCAACCATCTTGGCGCGGAGACCTCGCCCTATCTGCTGCAGCATGCGGAAAACCCCGTCGATTGGCGCCCGTGGAACGATGAGGCGCTGGCGCTGGCGCGGCGGGAGAACAAGCCCATCCTGCTCTCGATCGGCTATTCCGCCTGCCACTGGTGCCACGTCATGGCGCACGAGTCGTTCGAGGATCCGGCCGCGGCTGCCGTGATGAACGAGTTGTTCGTGAACATCAAGGTCGATCGCGAGGAAAGGCCGGACCTCGACCAGATCTACCAGACGGCGCACCAGATACTGACCGGCCGCGCGGGCGGCTGGCCGCTGACCATGTTCCTCGCGCCCGACGGCATGCCGTTCTTCGGTGGCACCTACTTTCCAAATGCGCCACGGCACGGCCTGCCTGCCTTTCCGGACCTGTGCCGGCGCGTGGCGGAAATCTGGCAACGCCGGCCCGACGACGTCGCGGCGCAGAACCGCTCCCTGCGCGAGATTCTGGCCGGCACGGTGCCGCACGAGGTCGCGACCACGAAAGTCAGCCCCGATGGGACGCCGATACGCACGGCGCGCGACTCGTTGCTGCGCAATTTCGACTCGCGCTTCGGCGGCTTCGGCGGTGCGCCAAAGTTTCCGCAGACCAGCGATCTGGCGCTGCTCCTGCGCTTTGGCGCGCGCGGCGACGAACGTGCGCGGGAAGCCGTCCTGGCGACGCTGACGCGCATGGCCGAGGGCGGCATCTACGACCAGCTCGGCGGCGGCTTCTTCCGCTACAGCGTCGACGAGCGCTGGGCGATCCCGCACTTCGAAAAGATGCTCTACGACAACGGGCAGTTGATCGGCCTTTATGCCGACGCTTGGGCGCTCACGCACGATCCCCTGTATGCCCGCGTCGTTGCCGATACCATCGACTGGGCGCTGCGCGAAATGCGCTTGCCTGACGGCGGCTTCGCCTCTTCGCTCGATGCTGATTCCGAGCACGAGGAAGGACGCTTCTACGTCTGGGACAGCGACCGTGTGCGCGAGCTGCTCGCCGAAGACGAATGGCTGGCCGTGCGCGACCACTGGGGTCTGGACGGCCCGCCCAATTTCGAGAACGCGCATTGGCATCTGCACGTTGCAGCGCCGGCGGCGCCGGCCGATCTGCCGCAAGTTGCCCGCGCCCGCGCCGCGCTGCTCGCGCAGCGGGTGACGCGTGTGCGCCCGGCACGCGACGACAAGGTGCTTACCGCCTGGAACGCGCTGATGATCGACGGCCTGGCGCGCGCCGCGCGCATCTTCGACCGGGCCGACTGGCTCGACGCCGCCCGACGGACCATGGCCTACCTGCGCACGGCGCTCTGGCGCGACGGCCGCCTGCTCGCGACCGCGCGCGACGGCCGTGCCCATCTGGACGCCTATCTGGACGACCACGCGTTCCTCCTGCTGGCGCAGCTTCAATTGATGCAGGCCGATTCGCGGCCCGGCGACCTCGATTTCGCCCTCGAGATCGGCAATGCCATGCTCGATCGCTTCGAGGACAAGGACGCGGGCGGCTTCCATTTCACCGCGCACGACCACGAACAGTTGATCCTTCGGCCCAAGCCGGTGCATGACAACGCCACGCCCGGCGGCAACGGCGCGGCGGCGCTCGGCCTCGCGCGTCTCGGGCGCCTGACCGGCTGGCAGCGGTACCGGGAAGCTGCCGACCGCACCGTGCGTCTATTCGCACCGGGGCCGGAGCACGGCACCGGCGGGCTGGCCACACTGCTCGCGGCGCTCGACGAAACGCTCTCGCCTCCCGATGCGAACGCCATCGCCTGCACGGACGCCGGTTGCACGGTGCCGGCCGGCGCTGTCCGCGCCTAACGATATCCGTTAGACTTCCGCGCCAGCGGGTCCCGCCACGGGACCGACCTGCGTGTTGCGGAGAAACCAACCATGAAAGCAATCACCGCCGCCCTGCTTGCCGCATCGGTGCTGGCCGCGAACAGCGCCCTGGCCAACGCGGACCTGGCCAAGAAGAGCAACTGCTTCGCCTGCCACACCGTCGACAAGAAGCTGGTCGGGCCGGCCTACCGGGACGTCGCCAAGAAATACGCAGGCGACAAGGGCGCGGAGGCCAGGCTGGTCGAGAAGGTCAAGAAGGGCGGTTCCGGCGTCTGGGGCACGATCCCCATGCCGCCCAATTCGCCTGCCGTCAAGGACGAGGACATCAAGACGCTGGTGAAGTGGATTCTCGCCGGCGCCAAGTAGCGCGGCATCCCGAATTCGCGGCCAGCGTCAATTGACAGCGCCGGAGCGCCCGCGCAGAATCGCCTCGCCATCGCCCATACAAACGGAGACTTCGCATGACCCCTGCTTCCAAGACCCTGTCTGTTGCTGTTGCCGCCGCGCTGCTCGCGGTCGCCTGCGGCAAGAAGCAAGAAGCGGCCGCGCCGGCGGGCGCACCCGCGCCGCTCGTCGTCACCATCGGCCACTCGGCACCGCTCACCGGCCCGCAGGCGCACATCGGCAAAGATAACGAGAACGGCGCCCGCATGGCCATCGACGACGCCAATGCCGCCGGCATCGCGATCGCCGGCCGCCCGCTCAAGCTGGTGCTCGACGGCCAGGACGACCAGGCCGATCCCAAGCAGGGCATCCTCGTGGCGCAGAAGTTCGTCGACGCCAAGGTCAATGCGGTCGTCGGCCACCTGAACTCGGGCACCACGATTCCCGCATCGAAGATCTACGCGGACGCCGGGATTCCGCAGGTCTCACCATCGGCGACCAACCCGACCTACACGCACCAGGGCTTCAAGACCGCGTTCCGCGTCATGGCCAACGACCAGCAGCAGGGCAAGGTGCTCGGCGCCTATGCCGGCAACCAGCTGAAGGCGAAGACCGTCGCCATCGTCGACGACAAGACCGCCTACGGCGAGGGCCTCGCCACCGAGTTCAAGAAGTCGGCCGTTGCAAGCGGCGTCAAGGTCGTCGCCGAAGAACATACCGACGACCATGCCGTCGACTTCAAAGCCATCCTGACCTCCATCAAGGGCAAGAAGCCCGACCTCATCTTCTACGGCGGCATGGACCCGCAAGCGGCGCCGATGGCGATGCAGATGAAGCAGCTCGGCATCAAGGCCAAGCTCCTGATGGGCGACGGCGGCTGCACGACCGAGTTCGTCAAGAATGCCGGCGACGCGGCGGACGGCAACTACTGTTCGCTGCCGGGCATTCCGTACGAGAAGATGCCGGGCGGGCCGAAATTCATCGAACGCTTCAAGGCCAAGTACGGCGACATCCAGCTCTACGCGCCGTACGCCTACGACGCGGTGATGGTGATCGTCGAGGCGATCAAGCGCGCCCAGTCGGCCGACTCGGCGAAGATCCTCGCCGAACTGCCGAAGACCGACTACCAGGGCGTGACCACGCGCATCATGTTCGACGAGAATGGTGACCTCAAGGACGGCGCCATCAGCCTCTACGTCGCCAAGGGCGGCAAGTGGGAGCCGCTCGAGACCATCGGCGGGCCTGCGGCACCTGCCGCGGCGCCAGTTGCAGAGAAGAAGTAGGAGCGCTGCAAACGAACCAGAAACGGCACCCGCGGGTGCCGTTTCTCTTATCATCGCCGCCATGGACATCCTCCTGCAGCAGATCGTGAACGGCCTCACGCTGGGCAGCATCTATGCCCTCGTCGCGCTCGGCTACACCATGGTCTACGGCATCCTCGGCCTTATCAACTTCGCACACGGCGAGGTCGTGATGGTCGGCGCACTGTCGTCGCTGACGGTGATCCGGCCTCTGGCAGCGAGCGGCTTGCCGGGGCCGGTGGTCATGCTCATCGGTCTGGCTTTTGCCGCACTGGTCTGCATGGCGCTGGGCTTCTCCATCGAGCGCGTTGCCTACCGGCCGCTGCGGAATGCGCCGCGCCTGGCGCCGCTCATCACCGCCATCGGCGTCTCGATCGTGCTGCAGCAGCTGGCGATGCTGATCTGGGGCCGCAGCTACCACTCGGTGCCCGAACTGCTGCCGAACGACCCGCACGATTTCTTCGGCGCGTCGATCACCGAGGTACAGATCGTCATCATCGTCGTCGCGGCCGCAACCATGGCCGGGCTCATGCTCCTGGTCAATCGCACGCGCCTCGGCCGCGCCATGCGCGCGACGGCCGAGAATCCTGCCATCGCCGGCCTGATGGGCGTCGACGCCAATCGCGTGATCTCGATGACCTTCGTGATCGGCTCGGCGCTGGCGGCCCTGGCCGGCGTCCTTATCTCCGCCAACTACGGCATTGCCCACTACCACATGGGTTTTATTCTCGGCCTCAAGGCGTTCACGGCTGCCGTGCTGGGCGGCATCGGCAACCTGGCGGGAGCGATGGTCGGCGGCATCCTGCTCGGCATCATCGAGGCGCTGGGAGCGGGCTACATCGGCGACCTCACGGGCGGTGTGCTCGGTTCCAGCTATCAGGACGTGTTCGCCTTCTTCGTCCTGATCGTCGTGCTGATCTTCCGGCCTTCCGGCCTGATGGGGGAGAAAGTTGCCGAACGCGCTTAGGAAGCCCTGGGTCGGCATCGCCCTGATCGCTGCCGTCCTTGTCGTCGCGCCGCTGGCTGTCGGGGCGAGCCTTGGCAACGCCTGGGTGCGCGTGCTCGACTTTGCCGCGCTGTACGTGATGCTGGCGCTGGGCCTCAACATCGTCGTCGGCTTCGCGGGTCTGCTCGACCTGGGCTACATCGCCTTCTACGCCGTTGGCGCCTACCTCTACGCCCTGCTGTGCTCGCCGCATTTCGGCATCCACTGGCCGGTCTGGGCGGTGCTGCCGCTGGGTGCGCTGGTCGCGGGCATCTTCGGCGTCCTGCTCGGGGCGCCGACACTGCGGCTGCGTGGCGACTACCTCGCCATTGTCACGCTCGGCTTTGGCGAGATCATCCGCATCTTCCTCAACAACCTGAACACGCCGGTCAACATCACCAACGGTCCGCAGGGGATCGCTCGCATCGATCCCATCACACTGTTCGGCCAGCCGCTTTCCAGGCCCCTCGAGTTCCTCGGCGTCGGCTTCTCGGGCGTCATGCTCTACTACTACCTGTTCGTCGTACTGGCGCTCGGCATCGTCTTCGTCGGCATCCGCCTGCAGGACTCGCGCATCGGTCGCGCCTGGGTTGCCATCCGCGAGGACGAGGTCGCGGCGAAGGCCTGCGGCATCAACACGCGCAACGTCAAGCTGCTTGCCTTCGCCATGGGCGCGAGCTTCGGCGGCATTTCCGGCGGCCTGTTCGCCGGCTTTCAGGAGTTCGTTTCGCCCGAGAGTTTCAGCCTGCTCGAATCGGTGATGGTCTTGTGCATGGTGGTGCTGGGCGGCATGGGGCACATTCCGGGCGTGATCCTCGGCGGCCTGTTGCTGACCATCCTGCCGGAAATCTTCCGCCAGGGGGCGGGTCCGTTGCAGCAGGCACTGTTCGGCACAGTCGTGCTCGACCCCGAAGCATTGCGCATGCTGCTCTTCGGTCTTGCCCTGATCGCCGTCATGCTTTACCGCCCGGCCGGACTTTGGCCCGAGCCGCGCCACCGCAGCGAGTACAAACAATGACGGTGCTGCTCGAAGCGCGCCGTGTGTCGAAACACTTTGGCGGCGTCCAGGCGCTGAAGGACGTCTCGCTGTCGATCAATGCGGGCGAAATCTACGGCCTGATCGGTCCGAACGGTGCGGGCAAGACCACGTTCTTCAACGTGCTGACCGGGCTCTACCGGCGCGACGGCGGTGAGGTTGTTTTCGGCGGCACGCCGCTGCGCCTGTCAAGCCCGCACCAGGTGGCCCAAGCCGGCATTGCCCGCACGTTCCAGAACATCCGCTTGTTCGCCAACATGACGGCGCTGGAGAACGTCATGGTCGGCCGCCACCTGCGCACACGCGCCGGCGTCATCGGTGCGGTCGTGCGCGGTCGTGGGACGCGAGCCGAGGAGGCTGCGATTCGCACCCGCGCCCAGCAGTTGCTGCACTATGTCGGCATCGGCGACAGCGCGAACCGTGTTGCCCGCCACCTGTCGTATGGCGATCAGCGCCGCCTGGAGATCGCACGAGCGCTCGCCACCGACCCCAAGCTGCTGGCACTGGACGAACCGGCGGCGGGCATGAACGCCACCGAGACGGCGGCGTTGAAGACGCTGATCGAGGGGCTGCGTGCCGACGGTCTGACGGTGCTGCTGATCGAGCACGACGTACGCCTGGTAATGGGCCTGTGCGATCGCGTTGCAGTGCTTGACTATGGCGAGAAGATCGCCGAGGACATCCCGGCCAACGTGCAGCAGGACCCGACGGTCATTGGAGCCTACCTTGGCGGCGCTGCTTGACGTACTGAATCTGCAGGTTCGTTACGGCGGCATCGCGGCCGTGAAGGGGATCTCCTTCGCGGTCGAGGAAGGCGAGATGGTCTGCCTGATCGGCGCCAATGGCGCTGGCAAGACCACGACGCTGAAGGCCCTGGCGCGCATGCTGCCCTCCAGCGGCGAGCTGCGCTATGCGGGCGAGCGGCTGGACCGCCTGCCGAGCCACGCCCTGGTCGCGCGGGGACTCGCGCTGGTGCCGGAGGGTCGCGGCGTATTCGCGCGCCTTACCGTCGCCGAGAACTTGGCCATGGGCGCCTATCATCGTCGCGATGCCGAAGTCGTTGCCGACCTTGACCGCGTTCACGACCTGCTGCCGCGCCTGAAGGAGCGGCGCCATCAGCTAGCGGGAACGCTGTCCGGCGGCGAGCAGCAGATGCTGGCGATCGGCCGCGCGCTCATGGGCCGGCCTCGGCTGCTGCTCCTCGACGAGCCATCGATGGGCCTGGCGCCGCTGATGGTGCAGAAGGTGTTCGAGGTGATTCGCGCGGTGGCCGCGCAGGGCGTCACGATCCTGCTGGTAGAGCAAAACGCGCGCTTGGCCCTTGAGGTGTGTGCGCGCGGCTACGTGATGGAAAGCGGCTGCATCACGCTGGCCGATTCGGCCTCGGCACTGGCGGCCGACCCGCGCGTACGCGCAGCCTACTTGGGCGAGTAGCCCGCCTCACCCGAACTGCAGCGAATCGGCGAACGTCAGGGCCTCGATCTGCGCGTGATTGAGCTTGGCGATGGGAATGCCCAGCGCCGTCGCCTTTTGCGCCAGATCGACCGTACTGCCTTCCTCGCAGGCCAGCGCCAGCTCGAGCAGCGGCGCATAGACGCCCTGGCGCCGCAGCAGTGCGTCGACGACGGTTTCGGGCAGGTGCATTTCCTGGAGCACGGCTTCGATGCGCGTGCCCAGCAGCACGTCGAGCAGCGAGAAGGCGCCGGTGATGAAAAGGTTGTCGAGGGCGGACTTGTCGAAGTAGTCCTTGCCCAGCACTTCCATGAAGCGGCCGCGCGCGACGGATGTCTGCATCAGCGCTGGTGCCGCCGGGTCCTTGCTCGCCGTGACCAGCAGCAGCGACAGCCACTTGTTGAGCTTGTCGAATCCGAGGATCGCGACCGCGTGGCGGAACGATTCGATTTCGCAGGAAAGGCCGAAGCCTGCAGAGTTGATGTAGCGCAGCAGCTTGTAGGACAGCGTGATGTCCTGCTTCAACGCCGCTTCGATGTCCTTCACCTCGGCATTGCGCCGGACCAGGTTCAGTACGCGCACGATCTGCGCGTGGCTGGGGTTGAGCTTGTCGGCGGGCTTGCGGCCATGCAGGAAGAACCAGCCCGACGCGCCGTCGTAGCCGCTGTCGGTCGCGTCCTTGAAGCCGGAAAGATCTGCAAGGCCCGTGGCGAGCGCGACGCCGGGCGCATCGCGCAGGCGGCCCTGGGCTGCGTCGGCGAGCAGGAAACGGAACGACAGGCCGGCCGGCAGCGCCATGCCGGGGGCATATCCGGTCAGGCACAGCGGCACGCCTGAATTCGCCAGCTCATTGGCGAACTCCAGCATGGCGGGGGCAGCCAGCGCCGGCGCGGGAATCTCGAGCAGGATGTTGTCGGGCGCCTGCCATGTCAGCAGCTCGCGGTCGAGCAGGCAGCCGGCCAGGCCGACGAAGACGCTGCGCGCATCTGGCCAGACCTCGCCCACCTGATTGAGCGCTTCGGCGGCGAGAGCGCAGGAGTCGGCATGCACCACGAGGCGCGAAGCCGTGATGGTCTGCTGGCGGTTGAGGATCGGCTCGCGGCGGATGAGGGCAGGGTTCATTTCTTCTCGGCCTTGGCGGCGTAGGAAAAGATGTCGGCAAAGAATTCTTCGGGCGGCAGGCCGCGTGCGAGGAAGTCGCGCTGGGCCGCCTCGACCATGACGGGCGCACCGCAGACATAGGCCTGATGCGCGGAGAGATCGGCGAAATCCTCGAGCACGGCCTGATGCACGAATCCGGTCCGGCCGGTCCAGGCGTCGGCGGCCGTGGCTTCGGAGAGTACGGGCACGTAGGCGATGTGCGGATGCGTCGCAACCCATTGCTGCGGTAGTTCGGGCAGGTACAGTTCCGCCCGGTTCTTGGCGCCCCAGTAGAAGGTGATCGGGCGCTTGATGCGATTATGGATGGCGTGCTCGATCATCGCCTTGATCGGCGCGAAGCCCGTGCCGCCCGCGACCATGATGATCGGTTTGTCGGACTCCTCGCGCAGGCGCAGCGTGCCCAGCGGGCCTTCGAAGCGCAGGATGTCCTTCACTTTCATCGTCGTGAACACCTGCTCGGTGAACTTGCCACCCGGGATCATGCGCACGTGCAGTTCGAGCACGTCGTCCTCGTGCGGTGGGTTGGCGATTGAAAACGCGCGCCGCCTGCCTTCGGGCAGCAGGAATTCGACGTACTGGCCGGCGAGGAACTGCAGGCGCTCGTTGCTCGGCAGCTTGACGCGCATCACCATGACGTCCTGAGCCACCTTGCGCAATTCCTCGACGCGGCAGGGCATGGTGCGCACGGGAATGTCGTTGAGGCCGCTCACTTCATGCGCCTCGACGACGAGGTCGGAAAGCGGCTTGGCGCAGCACATGAGCGCGATGCCCTGCGCGCGGTCCGCGGCGCTCAAAGCCTCCTCCTGTGCGGCGCCGAAGTCGACCTGACCGGAAACGATCTTGCCCCGGCAGGAGCCGCAGGCGCCGTTGCGGCAGCCGTAGGGCAGCGTCAGGCCCGCATCGAGTGCCGCCTGCAGCAGCGTCGTGTCTTCCGGAACCGCGTAAGTGTGTCCGCTGGGCTGCAGGGTGACGTTGTGGGCCATGCGATAATCGTTTCGTGCGAAGACTGCTAATCGTTGGTTGCGGCGACGTGGTGCGCCGTGTTCTCCCCGAGCTGACCCGTCGCTGGCGCGTCTATGCGCTCGTGCGCGAGCGCGATGCGACGCTGGCCGACTTCGGCGTCACCCAGATCGTCGGCGATCTCGATCGGCGCCGGAGCCTTGCGCGCGTGCACGGCCTTGCCGATGCGGTGCTGCACAGCGCGCCGCCACCGGAGCGCGGCGACCTGGATTCGCGCACGCGGCGATTGATTGCCGCATTGCGCCGGGGCAGTCTACCACGGCGTCTTGTCTACATCAGCACGAGCGGCGTCTATGGCGACTGCGCAGGTGCGCGGGTAGCCGAGACGCGCCGCACGGCCCCGCAAACCGATCGGGCGCGCCGACGCGGCGACGCTGAACGCAGCCTGCGGGGATTCGGCGCCGCGTCCGCCTGCCGCGTTTCGATCCTGCGCGCGCCGGGCATTTACGCCGCAGACCGCCTGCCGCTCGAACGATTGAAGAAGGGCATGCCGGTCTTTCGCACGGAAGAGGATTCCTACACGAATCACATCCACGCCGAGGACCTCGGGCGCGCCTGCATCGCTGCGCTCGAGCGCGGAGCCGCCAACCGCGTCTACAACGCCAGCGACGATTCCGACCTGCCGATGGGCGCCTGGTTCGACAAGCTGGCCGACGCCTTCGGTCTGCCGCGGCCGCCGCGGATCAGCCGAAAAGTCAGCCGCGATGGTACGCCAACGACGCTCTCGCCAACCGCGCTGTCGTTCATGAACGAGTCGCGCAGGCTCGACAACGGGCGCCTGAAGCGCGAGTTGAGGTTCCGTTTCCGCTATCCCGATGTCGACGCCGGCATTGCCGCCGCCAAGGAGAATACATGCTCTGGGCCTGGGTGAAGACCTTTCACATCTTCTTCGTCGTCAGCTGGTTCGCGGGGCTCTTCTACCTGCCGCGTATCTTCGTGAACCTTGCCATGGTGCCCGCCGAAAACACGGCGGAGCGCGAGCGCCTCTTGCTGATGGCCGCGAAGCTCTACAAGTTCGTGACGCCAATCGGCTTGCTCGCGGTGGCGCTGGGCCTGTGGCTCTGGCTCGCGTTCGGCACCGTCGGCATCTGGGTGCACGTGAAGACCACCCTGGTTGCCGTGCTGCTCGGCTACCACTTCTACTGCGGCAAGCTGCTCCGGGACTTCACGGCGGGGCGCAATGAGCACTCGCACGTCTGGTACCGCTTCTTCAACGAGATGCCGGTACTGCTGCTGCTTGCCATCTGCATCCTGGCCGTGGTCAGGCCGTTTTGAAGCGACAGCACTACTTCTCGCCCTGCCCGCGCGGGCTGGAGGCGCTGCTGGCGGAAGACGTCGCCGCGGCCGGCGGCGCGGACATCAAACAGGTTCCGGGCGGTGTCGAGTTCACGGGCGACCTGGCGTGCTGCTATCGCATGAACCTGGAGTCGCGCATCGCGACACGCGTGCTTTGGCGTACGACGACGGCTGACTTTCGCAGCGAGGAGGATCTCTACCGCCTCGCGCGCGGCGTCGATTGGCCGAAGCTCTTCTCCGTCGAGCGCTCGATTCGCGTCTACGTGACCGCACAGAAAGCGAAGCTGAAAAGCCTCGAGTTCGTCACGCTGCGCGTCAAGGATGCCGTCTGTGATGTGTTCCGTGATGCCACGGGCCGACGTCCGAACGTCAATACCAAGGCACCCGACGTGCGCATCCATCTGTTTCTCACCGAGACGACTGCGGCACTCTACGTCGATACTTCCGGAGAGCCGCTCTGGCAGCGTGGCCACAAGATCGCCAAGGTCGAGGCGCCGCTGAAGGAAAACCTCGCAGCGGGCATTCTGAGGCTGACCGGCTGGCAGCCGGGGACGCCGCTGGTCGACCCGATGTGCGGCTCGGGCACGTTCCTGCTCGAAGCTGCGCAGATGAGCCTTGCTGATCCGCCTGGGGTCAATCGCGAACCGGGCGAATTCGGCTTCGAGCGCCTGATGTCGTTCCAGCCCGAACTTTGGCGCGACGTGCAAAAGTCAGCCCTGATGGCACGCCGTGAGACGACCGGCCTGCCGATCTGGGGCTCGGATTCCTCTGCCGACGCCGTGGCGCGCGCCCGGCAGAACCTCGCCCATGCCGGGCTCGACGACCTCGTGACCATCGAGCGCGCCGACATGCTCGAGCGCAGCGCGCCGGCGCCTACGGGCGTACTCGTCTGCAACCCGCCTTATGGCGAGCGGCTCGGCGAACTCGACGAACTCGCGACGCTCTACCCGAAACTCGGCGACGCGCTGAAGAAGCGCTTCGCCGGCTGGGAGTGCTGGTTCCTCTCGGCCGACACGCGACTGCCGAAGTTGATCGGCCTGAAGCCGATGCGCAAGATCCCGCTCTTCAACGGTCCGCTGGAATGCCGGCTCTACGGCTTCCGCATGGTTTCAGGAAGCAACCGCTAAACGATATCCAGGTGCTTGATGCCCGCCGTGAGATCGCGGTCGGCCGATTCCTTGCCGTGCAGCTTGATTTGCAGCCGCAGGTCGTTCACCGAATCCGCGTTGCGCAGCGCATCTTCGTAGCTGATCTCGCCGCCTTCGTAGAGGTCGAACAGCGACTGGTCGAACGTCTGCATGCCCAGCTCGCGCGACTTCTTCATGATCTCCTTGATCTCGCCGACGTCGCCCTTGAAGATCAGGTCCGAGATCAGCGGCGAGTTGAGCATGATCTCCATGGCCGCGATGCGGCCCTTGCCGTCCTTGTTCGGGATCAGGCGCTGTGAGACGAAGGCACGCACGTTGAGCGAGAGGTCCATCAGCAGCTGCGACCGCTTTTCTTCCGGGAAGAAGTTGATGATGCGGTCAAGCGCCTGGTTGGTCGAGTTGGCGTGCAGCGAGCCCATGCACAGGTGGCCGGTTTCGGCGAAGGCGATGGCGTGCTCCATGGTCTCGCGGTCGCGGATTTCGCCGATCATGATGACATCCGGCGCCTGGCGCAGCGTGTTCTTGAGCGCGGTTTCCCAGCCGTCGGTATCGACACCGACTTCGCGCTGCGTGACGATGCAGTTCCGGTGATCGTGCACGTATTCGATCGGGTCCTCGACCGTGATGATGTGGCCGAAACTGTTCTCGTTGCGGTAGCCGATCATGGTCGCCAGCGAGGTCGACTTGCCGCAGCCGGTGCCGCCGACGAACAGGACGAGGCCGCGCTTGGTCATCGCGATGTCCTTCAGCACGGGCGAGAGCTTCAGCTCCTCGAAGGTCGGGATCTTGGTATTGATGGTCCGCAGCACGAGGCCGGTGCGGTTCTGCTGGATGAAGGCGTTCACCCGGAAGCGGCCGATGCCCGACGGATTGATGGCGAAGTTGCACTCCTTGGTCGCCTCGAATTCTGCGGCCTGTCTGTCGTTCATGATCGCGCGCGCCAGCTCGATCGTGTGCTGAGATGACAGCACCTGCGTGGTCGCCGGCGTCACGCGGCCGTCGATCTTGATAGCAGGCGGAAATCCGGCGGTGATGAACAGGTCCGAACCCTTCTTCTGCACCATCATGGTGAGAAGCTGGTACATGAACTTGAGGCCTTCGTCTCGTTCCATAGTGATTTATCCCGGGAAGATGTCCTTGTTTGCGGCGCGCAGGCGCGCCTCGGCGGCGGCCACGACGTTGCGGCGTACCAGATCCTGCAGGCACTGGTCCAGCGTCTGCATGCCGAGCGCTTGTCCCGTCTGGATTGCCGAGTACATCTGGGCGATCTTGTTCTCGCGGATCAGGTTGCGGATGGCCGGCGTGCCGATCATGATCTCGTGCGCCGCGATGCGGCCCTGGCCGTCCTTGGTCTTCAGCAACGTCTGCGAGATGACTGCGCGCAGAGATTCAGACAGCATCGCGCGCACCATTTCCTTTTCTGCCGCCGGGAAGACGTCGATGATGCGGTCGATGGTCTTGGCCGCCGACGACGTGTGCAGCGTCGCGAAGACCAGGTGGCCGGTTTCGGCGGCCGTCATGGCCAGGCGGATGGTCTCCAGGTCGCGCATTTCGCCGACCAGGATCACGTCCGGATCCTCGCGCAGCGCCGATCGCAGCGCGTTGGCGAAGGACAGCGTATGCGGGCCCACTTCGCGCTGGTTGATCAGGCACTTCTTCGATTCATGCACGAACTCGATCGGGTCCTCGACCGAGAGGATGTGCGCGTATTCGTTCTCATTGACTTCGTCGAGCATCGCTGCCAGCGTTGTCGACTTGCCCGAGCCCGTGGGGCCGGTAACCAGTACGATGCCGCGCGGTTGCTGGGCGATCTCCTTGAAGATCTTGGGCGCGCCGAGTTGCTCGAGCGTCAGTACCTTGCTCGGAATGGTGCGGAACACGGCGCCAGCGCCGCGGTGCTGCACGAACGCATTGACCCGGAAGCGCGCCAGGTTCGGCACCTCGAACGAAAAGTCGCACTCCAGCGTCTCCTCGTAATGCTTGCGCTGGTTGTCGTTCATGATGTCGTACACCATCGCGTGCACATCCTTGTGTTCCATGGGCGGCAGGTTGATGCGGCGCACGTCGCCATGGACGCGGATCATGGGCGGCAGGCCCGAGGACAGGTGGAGGTCGGAAGCCTTGTTCTTGACGCCGAAAGCGAGCAGTTCGGTGATATCCATGAGATGTGATTCCGGGAGGGAAGGACGACCTTCGGTATATTATTCAGTCCGCTATATGACATCAATTGCCGCCAACTTGCAAGCCGTAAGGACGCGCATTGCCGGGGCCTGCGCGGCGGCAGGACGCAGCGTCGACGAAGTGTCGCTGCTGGCCGTGTCCAAGACCTGGCCGGCCGACGCAGTGCGACAGGCGGCGCGGTGCGGCCAGCGCGCTTTCGGCGAGAATTATGTGCAGGAAGCGCTGGCCAAGATCGCGAGCCTGGCGGACCTCGATCTCGAGTGGCATTTCATCGGCCCCCTGCAAAGCAACAAGACGCGCGCCGTGGCCGAGAACTTCGCCTGGGTACATGGCATCGACCGCCTGAAACTCGCCGAGCGGTTGTCGGCGCACCGGCCGGCGGCACTGCCGCCGCTCCAGGTTTGCGTCCAGGTCAACGTCAGCCATGAGGCCAGCAAGAGCGGATCCACGGCCGAAGAGGCGCCCGCGCTCTGCCGCGCCGTGGCCGCGCTGCCGAACCTCAAGCTGCGCGGGCTCATGGCGATTCCGGAGCCCGGTCAAGAGTCAGCCTTCGTGGTACGCCGCTTCGCGGAGCTGCGCACGCTGCGCGACCGGCTGAACGAGGAGGGCCTGGGTCTGGACACCCTGTCCATGGGTATGTCGGACGACCTGGAAGATGCGATCATGGAGGGCGCGACCATCGTCCGCGTGGGGACGGCAATTTTTGGCCAGAGAGAGAAGACATGAAAATCACCTTCATCGGCGGCGGCAACATGGCCGTTGCCTTGATCGGCGGCATGAAGAAGAAGGGCTTCTCCGCCGCAGCCATGCAGGTCATCGAGCCGGCACCGGCCGCGCGCGACCGCCTGACCGAGGCCTTCGGCGTCCGCTGCGCGCCGGCGATCGACGCCGCCGCGCTTAACTGCGAAGTCCTGATCCTCGCCGTCAAGCCGCAGCAGATGCGCGAGGCGCTGGCGCCGCTGGCCGGCAAGCTGCGCGACCAGCTCGTGATCAGCATTGCCGCGGGGCTGCGCATCGGCGACCTCTCGCGCTGGCTTGGCGGTCACCATCGGCTCGTGCGCACCATGCCCAACACGCCGGCGTTGATCGGGGCCGGCATCACGGCGCTGTGCGCCGATGCCGCCGTGTCCGCAGATGGCCGGGAGAAGGCCGAGAAGATTCTCGCTGCGGTAGGGCACACGCTGTGGATCGAGGACGAAGCGCAGATGGATGCCGTGACGGCCGTCTCGGGCAGCGGTCCGGCTTACGTCTTCTATTTCATCGAGGCGCTTGAAGCGGCGGCGCGGGAACTCGGCTTTGCCGACGACGCAGCCCGACTGCTCGCGGTCGAGACCTTCCTTGGGGCAACGCAGCTGGCCAACAGCAGCAAGGACGCGGTCGCGCTCCTGCGCGAGCGCGTGACCTCGAAGGGTGGCACGACCGAGGCAGCGCTGAAGTCGTTCGACGCCGACCAGATTCGCGCCGCCATCGTGCGCGGTGTGCGCGCAGCCGCCACACGCGGCGGCGAGCTCGGCCAGATTCTGGGCCAGGACTGACCGGCATGCTTCTCTCGCTCTTCAACCTGGTCTTCGGCACGCTCAGCGATCTGATGGCGGTGGCGCTTCTCGTGCGCTTTGCCATGCAATGGGTGCGTGCGCCTTTCGCGAATCCGGTCGGGCGCTTCGTCCTGGCGTTTACGGATTGGGTGGTGCTACCGGCGCGCAAGCTCGTGCCGGGCCTGTTCGGACTCGACCTCGCGAGCGTGCTGCTGGCTTGGCTTGTGCAGACGATTTTCATCTCCGTCGTAATCGGCGCCACCGGCATTCACGGCGGCGCCACGGCGATGGCATTCGGCGTGGCGCTTGCCGCGGGCCTCGTCGAGACGTTTCGACTGGCGATCTATCTGGCGATGGGCGTGGTGATCGTGGCGGCGGTATTGTCATGGGTCAACCCCTGGTCGCCCATTGCGCCGGTATTCGGGCTCCTCGCCAGCCCGCTGCTGCGTCCGTTCCAGCGATTGATTCCGCCGATCGGCGGCGTCGACCTCTCGCCGCTGGTGGTCCTGCTGCTGCTGCAAGTCGTGCTGCGTCTGCTCGACCATTTCCGGGTCGTGCTGCTGCCTTTCTTCGGGCCGTGACGCCAAGCTGGCTGCGCATCGCCGGCGACGACGCCGTGCTCACCTTGCACATCCAGCCTGGCGCCAAACGCACGGAGGTCGCCGGCGTGCACGGCGAGGCGCTGAAGATTCGCCTCAATGCGCCGCCTGTCGAGGGCAAGGCCAACGAAGCCTTGATCGCCTACCTGGCGAGGCAGTTGGATATTCCAAGGGCGCGCGTGCTGCTCGAAGCCGGCCAGACCTCGCGCGCCAAGCGCGTGCGCCTCGTCGGCGTGGACGCCGGCGCGGTGGTGGAACGCCTCGCCGGTTAGTCGTGCATGGGCCGATGCACCAGGCGCCGGAACCAGTGGTGCAGGTCGTCGACGAAGGTGAACACGACCGGGATGGCCAGCAGGCTCAGGAAGGTCGAGGTGATCAGGCCGCCGATGACGACGATGGCCATCGGCGCGCGGAAGCTCGGATCGGTGCCGAGGCCGATCGCGATCGGCATCATGCCGGCGCCCATGGCGACGGTTGTCATGATGATCGGCCGCGCGCGCTTGCGGCAGGCATCCTGCAGCGCCTCCCAACGGCTCAGGCCGTGGTCGCGGCGCGCGAGGATCACGTAATCGATGAGCAGGATTGAATTCTTGGTGGCGATACCCATCAGCATGATGAGACCGATCATCGACGGCATCGACAGAGCCGTGCCGGTGACGAACAGCGCCAGGAAGGCGCCGGGAATGGAGAGCACAAGGGCGACGAGGATGGTCGCCGGCTGCACGAAGTCGCGAAACAGCAGCACCAGCACGACGTAGATGCACATGACGCCGGTCAGCATGGCGATGCCGAATCCGGCGAACAGCTCGTTCATCGCCTCGGCGTCGCCGATCGACGTGCGGCTGACGCCGGCAGGCGGATCCTTCAGGCTCGGCAGGGCAAACGCGGCCCGCTCGACGTCGCCGAGCGGCTGGCCGTTGAGTTCGATCTCGAAGTTGATGTTGCGCCGGCGCTCGTAGCGATCGATGGTCGCGGGACCGCCGTCGATGGTCAGCGAAGCGACGTTGCCGAGCATCACCGGGCCGTTCCTGCCCGGCACCGTCAGCCGTTCGAGCAAGGCCAGATTCTCGCGCGCGTCCGGCGGCAAGCGCACGACGATCGGCACCTGCCGCTGCGAGAGATTGAGCTTGGCCAGATCCTGGTCGTAGTCGCCGGCCGTGGCGATGCGCAGGGTGTCGGCGATTGCGGCAGTCGTTACGCCGAGGTCCGCTGCGCGCGCGAAGTCGGGGCGGATCACGAGTTCGGGGCGCACCAGGCTTGCCGAGCTGACGACGCTGCCGATGCCCGGAATGGTGCGCAGTTCGCGCTCGACGACGCGTGCGTGCTCGTTCAGCGCATCGCCATCGTCGCCGGCCAGCGCCAGCAGATATTTCTCGGACGAGCCGCCGAAGGCCACCGTAATGCGGGCGCCAGGTATTACCGCGAGTGCCTCGCGCAACTGGCGCTCGACGTCCTGCTTCTTGACGCCGTGGCGTTCGCCGCGCGGCGTCATGTTGATGGTCAGCGTCGCCTTGCGCACCTCCGTGCCCGGCGGAGCGAACGGGTCGGCGCCGGAGCTGCCGCCGCCCACGGACGTGTAGACCATGCGTACATGCGGGTTGCGGCTGACGATGGACTGCGCCTGCTCGGCAACGGCCATCGTCTGGCGGAAGGTGCTGCCGGGCGGCAGCGATATGTAGACTTGCGTTTGCGATAGATCGTCGGGCGGCATGAAGCCCGTCGGCAGGAATGGCACGAGGGCGAACGAGAGCACGAAGAAGGCCACTGCGCCGGCGACCGTGGCGCCGCGGTGATGCTGGCACCACTCGGCCCAGCCGAGGTAGCGCTGCAGCCAGCCCGGCAGCCCGTGGGCGCCGGTTGGTGGCTTGAGGAGATAGGCGGCCATCATCGGCGTCAGCAGTCGCGCCACGGTCAGCGAAAAGAACACCGCGATCGCGGCGGACCAGCCGAACTGGACGAAGAACTTGCCGACGATGCCGCCCATGAAAGCCGTGGGCAAAAACACCGCGATCAGCGTGAACGAGGTGGCGATGACGGCCAGGCCGATTTCGTCCGCGGCTTCCATGGCGGCCTGGTAAGGCGTCTTGCCGAGCCTCAGGTGGCGCATGATGTTCTCGATCTCGACGATCGCATCGTCCACCAGCACGCCGATGACCAGCGACAGGCTGAGCAGCGTCACAACGTTGATCGAGAAGTCGAGCACGTACATGGCGGCGAAAGTGGGGATGATCGACAGCGGCAGCGCGGTGGCCGACACCATGGTCGCGCGCCAGTCGCGCAGGAAAAGCCAGACCACCAGCACGGCGAGAATGGCGCCCTCGATCAGGAGCGACATCGAGCCCGTGTAGTTCTCGATCACGGGATCGACGAAATTGAACGCCTCGGCGACGCTGATGTCTGGATGCTCAGCCTTGAGCTTGTCGAGTTCCGCGCGCACGCCGTCAGCGACCGCCACCTCGCTGGCGCCGCGGCTGCGCACAATCTCGAAGCCCACCACCGGCTTGCCGTCGAGCAGCGCAGCCGAGCGTTGTTCCGCCACCGTGTCGGAAACCGTCGCCACCTGGTCGAGGCGGACGTGGCGGCCATCGGAGAATGCGATGTCCATCTGCGCGAGTTCGGCCGCAGACTTTACCGTGGCGATGGTACGCACCGACTGCTCGGCGCCGCCGACGTCAGCACGGCCGCCCGCGGCTTCCTGCTGGATCTGGCGCAGGCGGCGCGAAATGTCCGCGGCCGTGACGTTCAGTGCCAGCATGCGCGCCGGATCGAGTTCGACCTGCACTTCGCGCGTGACGCCGCCCACGCGCGCAACGGCGCCGACGCCGTGCACGCTGAGCAGACGCTTGGCCACCGTGTTGTCGACGAACCAGGACAGCGCCTCGTCGTCCATGCGTGTCGACGCCACCGTGTAGGTGAGAATCGGCATGCCGGACAGGTTCATGCGCGAAATCACCGGGTCGCGCAAGTCGCCCGGCAGATCGGCGCGTACGCGCGCGATGGCGTCGCGAACGTCGTCGACGGCTTCCTGCGTCGGCTTTTCGAGGCGAAATTCCGTCGTGATGATTGCGATGCCATCCTGCGTGTGCGCGTAGAGGTGCTTGACGCCCTGGATCGTCGCGATCGAGCTCTCGATCTTGCGCGCCACGTCCGTTTCCATCTGGCCCGGCGAAGCGCCCGGGAGCGTCGCCGTCACGATCACCATCGGCAGGTCGATGTCCATGAACTGCTGGATGCGCATGGCGCGGAAAGCCAGCACGCCCAACACGGTCAGCATGGCGAACAGCAGGATGGCCGGGATCGGATTCCTGATCGACCAGGCGGAAACGTTGATCTTGGCCACGCGCTACTGCTGGGCGTTGGCGGCGACCACGCGCACGGTGTCGCCGTCGGCGAGGAAGCCGCCGCCGCTCGCCACCACGCGGGCGTCGCTGGCGAGGCCGCCGGTGATCTCGACGCGATCACCGACGCGACGACCGACGGAAACCTTGGTCTGGGCGACGCGATCGCCGTCGGCAAGCAGGAACACGTAGGAAAAGCCATCGCGCGAGACGACGGCAGCCTGGGGCAGCGTCAGCGATGGCGCGCGGCCCAGTTCGATCTGGCCGCGGGCAAACATGCCGGCGCGCAAGCCGGCGTCCGCAGCTGTCGCCGGCAGGTCGACGTACACCAGGGCGTTGCGCGTCGTGGCATCCAGCGTCGGTCCGAGCATGCGTACCTTGCCGCGCACGATGGCTCCCGACGGCGCCGCGAGCGCGACCGCGAGGCCCGGCCCGAGCGTGGCGAGTTCGGCTGCCGTGACTTCCGCGCGCCATTCGAGCCGGCCGCCGCGGATCAGGCGGAACAATTCCTGACCCGGCTGGGTCAGCGACCCGACCGTGGCGGTGCGAGCGGAAATGATGCCGCCATCGGGCGCCCGCACTTGCGTTTGCGCCATGCGCAGTTCGTCGGCCTGCTTGCGGGCGCGCGCAGCGGCGAGCCGCGCCTCTGCCGTCTGCTCGTTGGTAAGTGACTGCTGCGCCTGCTGCGGGCTGTAGAACCCGGCGGCGCGCAACTGGCGCGCACGTTCGGCATTGAACTTGGCTTCGGCGGCGTTGGCTTCCGCCTCGGCCACCGCGGCAGTCGATTGCGCAAGGTCGGCCGCAACGTTGTCCGACGCGATCTGCGCCAGCAGTTGCCCCTTGGTCACCTTGTCCCCGACATTGACGAGGACCGAGTTCAGACGGTAGTTGCTGATTTCGGCGCCGATCACGGCCTCCTGCCAGGCGGCGACGTTGCCGTTGGCGGTCAATGTGCGCGGCCAGTCGGCGGTTTGCGGCGCCGTAAGACTGACTGTGAGTGCGGGACGCGGCGCCGACTTCGCGTCGGGGCCGGAGTTCGACGCGCGACCGACGAGCAGCCACGCGACAGCCACGACCAGAACGACGGTGATACCCACCCAGACGAGCGGGCGAGGCGACCTGAAGGAGACCGGCATCGCTAGGCGATCTCGTCGTGGTAGGCGAGGTGCCCCTCGATCAGCGTGCAGCGGACGCGGCCCTTGAACGTCCGGCCGAGGAAGGGCGTGTTCTTGCCTTGGCTCTTCAGGGCGTCGCGATCGACCACAAATGATGCGTCAGGGTCGAAGACGCAGATGTCGGCCGCACTACCACGTGCGAGGTTCCCGGCCGGGATGCCCATGACGCGCGCGGGCTCCGAGGTGACGCGCGCGAGCGCCTTCACGAGCGGCAGCTTCATTTCCGCGCCCCACTTGAGCGTCAGCGGCAACAACAGTTCGAGTCCGGTGGCGCCGGGTTCGGCATCGGCAAAGGGCGCCTGCTTGGCGTCGTCGTCGACCGGCGTGTGGTCGGAACAGATGGCATCGATGCTGCCATCGGCAAGGCCCGCGCGCAGCGCATCACGGTCCGTATCGGCGCGCAGCGGCGGGTCGAGCCGGCAATGCGGATCGAACCAGCCGATGTCGTTCTCGGACAGGTGCAGGTGGTGGGCGGCGACGTCGCAACTGACGGCAACGCCGGCACTACGGGCGGCGCGCACCATCTCGAGGCCGGCCGAGGACGACAGACGAGTTACATGCAGGCGCGCGCCGGTCTCCTGCGCGAGATGCAGCACCGTTGCCAGGGCGATGGTTTCGGCCACCACCGGAATGCCGGTCAGGCCAAGGCGCGCCGCGACTGCGCCGTCATGGGCGACGCCGGCCTTGGCGAGATAGGGGTCCTGGGCCTGCAGCCAGACCGAGAAGCCGAACGTGGCGGCGTACTGCATTGCGCGCAACAGCACCTGCGTGTCGAGGACGGCCGTGTTGGCCTGGCCGAACGCGACGCAACCGGCTTCGGCCAGCTCCGCCATTTCCGTGAGGCGCTGGCCGCCGAGCTTGACGGTGAGCGCACCGACGGGATAGACATGGGCGAACTCGGGCAGGCGGGCGCGGTGGGTGAGCATCTCGACCAGCCCAGGTTCATCGAGCGGCGGATCGGTGTCCGGCGGGCAGGCGAGGCTGGTGATGCCCCCCGCAGCGGCTGCCGCCATTTCCGATTCGAGCGTTGCCTTGTATTCGAAGCCGGGTTCGCGCAACCGGGCCGACAGATCGACCAGGCCCGGACACACGATGCAGCCGGTTGCATCGACAGTGCCCTCCGCGACGAAGCCTGCTGGTGGCGTACCACGGTGGCTGACTATGGCGCCGTCGGCGATGAAGAGGTCCTCGGGCCGGTCGATGCCATTGGCGGGATCGACGACACGCCCGTTCTTGATGTGTATGCGCATGATCAGTTCCCCGCGAGCATCGACATGACCGCCATCCGCACGGCGATACCGAAAGTCACCTGCGGCAGGATCACGGCCTGGCGGCCGTCGGCGACGGCGGAATCGATTTCGACGCCGCGATTCATCGGCCCCGGGTGCATGACGATGGCGTCCGGCTTGGCCAGCGCCAGCATGGCCGGCGTGAGTCCGTAGGACTTGAAGTACTCCTGGGGGCTCGGCAGCAGCGCGCCGTTCATCCTTTCGTTCTGCAGCCTCAACATCATCACCACGTCGGCGCCCTTGAGGCCGTCGCGCAGATCGTGGCAGACGCGCAGGCGGTCATGGTTGACCATCTGCTCGACGCCGGTGGGCAGGAGCGTCTTCGGCCCGACGACGCGAATTTCCGGCACGCCGAGCGTGGCCAGGGCATGCAACTGCGAGCGGGCCACGCGCGAGTGCAGCACATCGCCGACGACGGCGACGGTGAGCCTGGTGAAATCGCGCTTGTAGTGGCGCACCGTGTACATGTCGAGCAGCCCCTGGGTCGGATGCGCATGGCGCCCATCGCCGGCATTGACGACGTGGATGTGCTCGCGGCCCGTGGCCGCCAGGTGCTGGGCGATCAGGTAGGGCGCGCCGCTGGAGGCATGGCGCACGACAAACATGTCGGCCTGCATTGCGGCCAGGTTGTCGACGGTGTCGAGCAGCGTTTCACCCTTCGTCGTGCTCGACGTGTTGATATTGAGATTGATGACGTCGGCGGAGAGTCGCTTGGCGGCAATCTCGAACGTTGTGCGCGTCCGCGTCGAGTTTTCGAAGAAGAGGTTGAAGACGCTCTTGCCGCGCAACAGCGGCACCTTCTTCACTTCCCGCTCGGCGATCTCGGTGAAGGGCGCTGCGCGGTCGAGAATGCCGATGATGATTTCCCTCGGCAGTCCTTCGAGCGTGATGAGATGTATCAGTTCGCCGTTGGCGTTGAGTTGCGGATTCCTCGCGCTCATTTCTCGATCACCCGGAAGTCCAGCTCGCCCTTGTCGTTCCTGGCCAGTTCCAGCGTCTGGCTGGCGGGCAGCCTGACTGTTTCGCCGCACCAGGTGGCGGCGATCGGCAGTTCGCGGCCGCCGCGGTCTATCAGTACGGCCAGGTCGATCCTGGCCGGGCGACCGTAGTCGAACAGCTCGTTCATTGCGGCCCGGATCGTGCGGCCCGTGGCCAGCACGTCGTCGACGATGACCACGTGCGCGCCCTCCACGTCGAAAGGCAGCTGCGAGGCGCGGCCGCCACTCTTGCCGCCGCCCAAGTGGTGGTCGTCGCGATGATACGAGACGTCGATGCTGCCCATGCGCGCCTCCAGGCGCAGCATCTGGTGCAGTCGCTCGGCGATCCACACGCCGCCGGTGTGGATGCCGACCAGTACGGTGGCGGCGGTCACTTGCGGGCGCATGGCATCGGCCAGGCGCTTGAGCAATTCACTTGCGGATGTCGGCGTTGTCATGGCACTCCCCGGTGCGGCACTCCTGGAAATGGGCCTGCAGCAAGATGGCGGCCGCTTCGGCGTCGAGCGTCGCCTTGCGGCTGCGCCAGTCGCGACCCCGTTCGCGCAGTTGTTCGTCGGCGGCGGTCGAGGTGAGACGTTCGTCGGCCAGGGTCACGGGAAGGCCGAAACGGCCTTCGAGCTGGTGCGCGAACCTGCGGCAGCGGTCGGTCATCTCGGTCGGCTGTCCGTCCAGAGACAAGGGCAGGCCGACCACGAGCCGGGTCGGATGCCATTCGTCGATGATTTGGCCGATGGCGCGAAAACGCGCTTCGTTGGCTTCTGCCGAGATCGTCGTAAGCGGCCTGGCCGTGCCCAGCATCATTTCGCCGACGGCGACGCCGATGCGCCGGGTGCCGAAGTCGAAGGCCAGGACAGTGCCGCCCTCATGCATGTCCCGCGGTGTCGGAAAGATTGGCAAAGTCGATGCCGAGCAGCTTCATGGCGCCGGGCAGGCGCTCCTCGGCCGCCATGTCGAAGATGATGTGTGGCTCCGCGCCCACGGTGAGCCAGGCATTCTGCGACAGCTCCCATTCCAGCTGGCCGGCAGCCCAGCCCGAATAGCCGAGCGTGACCAGCACGTCGTGCGGCTCGCCGGTTTCGCTCATCGTCTGGAGGATGTCGCGCGAGCTTGTGAGGGCGATGCCGGAAGTGACTTTGAGCGTCGACTGCCAGTCGCCGGCGGGACGATGCAGGACGAATCCACGGTCGGTCTGCACCGGGCCCCCGAAGTAGACCGGCTTCTCGCTGTAGCGGGCCATGGCGTCATTCGTCTCCAACGGAATGCTGACGCGCTCGAAAAGCGTCGCCAGGCTCATCTCCATCGGACGATTGATGATGACCCCGAGCGCGCCTTCGGCGTTGTGCTCGCAGATGTAGGTCAGGGTGCGGGAAAAATTCGGATCCGCCATGGCTGGCATGGCGATCAGAAAGTGATGGGCGAGGCTGACGTGGTCCATGGCGCTGGCGACATTGTAATCCGTCGACCAGCGTCACGCGTCCTTTCGGGTGTAGCCGGCGATCAGGCCGAGCAGTTCGTCCTCGTCGTAGGGCTTGCCGAGATAGTGGTCGACGCCTATCTCCTTAGCATAGTTGCGATGCTTGTCGGCGATGCGCGAAGTGATCATGATGATCGGGATCTTCTTCAGGCGCTCGTCGGCGCGCACGTTGCGCGTGAGGTCGAAACCATCCATGCGCGGCATCTCGATGTCCACCAGCATGACGTCGGGCACCATGTCGATCAGCTGTTCGAGCGCGTCGACGCCGTCACGTGCCTGCAATACGTGGTAACCCTCGCGTGCCAGGAGGCGCCCGGTAATCTTGCGCACCGTGAGCGAGTCGTCCACGACCATGACCACGCCCGCGGCGGCGGCAGGCGCGGCCGAGGGCGCCACGGGTGCTTCAGTCGGCTGCGGCTGAACGGCCGCAACGACGGCATGCGCCCCGCGGCCCGCCAGGGCGATCGGGTTGAGGATGAGCACGATTTCGCCATCGCCAAGCACCGTCGCGCCGGCGATTCCGACGACCCGGGCAAGCTGTGCGCCAATGTTCTTGACGACAAGTTCGTGGTTGCCGAGCAAGTCGTCCACTTCGATGGCCGCCAGTTGCTCGCCGGCCCGCAGCAGCAGCAACCAGTGCCGACGCGCGGGTTCCGGTCGCGCGTCGGGGGTGCCGAGCAGGCGCGGCAGGTAATGCCACGGGTATTGGCCACCCAGCCAGGTGGCGAACCCTTCGGCTCGGATGGCGGCGATGGCGTCGGGTTTCAGTTCCCGTACCTGCGCCACCATCGACGACGGGATTGCGTAGTGGCGTCCGCCCGACCTGACCAGAACGGCCTGGGTTACCGCCAGCGTGAGCGGCAGGTGGATCTGGAAGCGCGTGCCCTTGCCCGACGTCGAATCGACCCGGATGCGACCGCCGAGATTGGCGGTCTCGTTCCTCACGACGTCCATGCCGACGCCGCGACCGGCAACGCTTGTGACGACGTCAGCGGTGGAGAAGCCGGACTGGAAGATCAGCTGGATCAACTCGTCCGTGGTCGCTTCGGTCGTGGTGCTCAGCAGGCCCGATTCGACGCCACGAGCGCGGATACGCTCGAAGTCGAGGCCGCCACCGTCGTCCGAGAGTTCAATTGCGATCTCGTTCCCGTCCTGCCCGATGCGCAGTGCGATTTCGCCGATCTCGGCCTTGCCCGCCGCCCGGCGTCGCTCGATGCTCTCAAGGCCGTGCGCGACGGCGTTGCGCAACAGGTGCTCGATCGGCCCGGTCATCTTTTCCAACACCGAGCGGTCGAGTTCGGTCTGGCCGCCGCGAATGTCGAGGTTCGCGCGCTTGTCCAGCTCCTTCGCCGTCTGGCGGACGATCCGGTACAGTCGATCCGCGAGCGTGTTGAACGGCACCATGCGCACGCTCATCAGCGCCTGCGAATGTTCCCGGTTGAGGCGGGCCTGCGCCAGCAGCGCGGCGTCGGCCTGATCGAGGTTCAACAGTAGCGACTGCTGGGACGTGGCGACGTCGTTGACGCTCTCCGCCATCATCCGGGTCAGTTCCTGGAAGCGCGTGAAGCGGTCGAACTCCAGCGGGTCGAACTGCATGTTCTGTTCCGCGGTGAGCGCCTGCCGCGACTGCATCTGCGATTCGGCCTGAATCTCGATTTCCCGCAACTGGTTGCGCAGGCGAATCACGTTCTCGGTCAGTTCGAGCAGCGACACCTTCAGCGAGCGCATTTCGCCTTCGACGCGGCCGCGCGCGATGGCGATTTCACCTGCCTCGTTCACCAGCTTGTCGACGATGTCGGCGCGCACGCGGAGCAGGTTACGGCCGGCGGCTTCCATGTCTCCGTGCTCGGGCCGGGTCTCGGCGACTGCTGGCGCCGCGTGGGCAGCCGTCGGCGTAGGCTGCGGTGCCCCAGGCGCTTGCTCGGCGGTCCGCTGCGGAACGACCGCCTCGACTTCGGGACCTCCCTGGAGGCGATCGATCAGCATCGAGGCGCGGTCGAAGGAGGCGTCGAGCGTATCCAGGAATACCGGAGCGATCGCGTTGGCGGACACCGCCTGCTCAATCCGGGTTTCCATGCTGTGCACCAGTTCGCCGACGCTCATGGCGCCAGCCATGCGCGCACTGCCCTTGAGCGTGTGCAACGCCCGCTTCATGCGCTCGGCGATCGCGCGATCCGCCGGCTGTTCGCGCCAGGCGCGCAATCCGGTGCCGATCTCGCGCATGAGGTCAGCGCTCTCCTCGAGGAAGATCGGCAGCAACTGTTCATCCAGTTCGTCTGCAAGATGAAGCTGGCGCCGCTCGACTTCCTCGACGGGCTCGGCCGGCGCCAGTGCCTCGATGAGCGGGGCCGCCTCGGCGGCTGATGCGAACGGCGGTTGCACCAGTATCTCAGGCGCCGCTTCCTCGGCCGTCGTCGCTTCTGCGACGGGGAGTTCGACCGGGGCGGGCATGAGTACGTCGAGATCCGCAGCCAGCGATTCTTCGGTCTGGGGCAGTCGTTTGGCGGCAATGGCGCCGAGCATTCCTTCCAGCGCTCCGACTGCGCGGGCGAGGAGCAGCCGTTGATCGTCGGCGATGGTGCCATCGCCTGCGCCGAGCCGATTCAAGGCCATCTCCAGCGCGTGTGCCAGGCGATGCACCGGCACAATCTCCGTCGTCGCGGAAATGCCCGCCAGCGTATGGGCAGCGCGAATCAGCGATGGATGCGGTGCGCCACCCGTAGCGAGTTCACGCTGGAGCGTCGCGATGTATTCGCGCGCCTCGCTGACATAAAGTTCGTAGAGGGTTGGCGACAGGGCAACGTCGCCAACGATTACGTCGGGCTCGGGCGGCGGCTCCGACGTGACCAGTCGCAACACCGGTGTGGGTTGCGGCGCCGGCTCGGGCTTCTGGTCGGGTTGCTGCGGGCGTTCGGATTCGGGCGCAACGACTTCCACGGCTTCCACAACTACCGGAGCCACATCGACAATCGGCAACTCGACGGGCGACGACTCCTTGTCCGGTTCGGACGCCGGGACTGCGGGTGCGGGCCGCGCTGCAACCGGCGCGGAATCGTCCTTCAGCTGACTGCATTCCTGCGTCAGCGCGGAGACATCGTGGTGCAGGCTTCCGCCGGACTCTAGCTGGCCCACCCAGTCGCCAAACACTGCGTGGGCATGGCCCAGCATGACGACCAACGGCGGCGTGGATTCGCGTTCGGCCTGCAGCCAGCGGTTGAGCACTTGCTCGACGGCCCAGGCGGCTTCGCCCAGCTCGCTTAGGCCCACCATGCGGCCGCTGCCCTTGAGCGTATGGAAGCTGCGCCGGACGGTCGTGAGCGTTTCGCGGTCGTGTGGCCGCTCGGTGAGTACCGGCAACTGGCTGCTGACCGTGGCCAGAACTTCGTGCGCTTCCTCGATGAAGATGCCGAGCAACTCGGCATCGATCTCCTCGCGGCTGGCATCGGCCAGACGAGCGGCTTCCGGGGAGGGCTGCGCGCGCTCTTCTGCGGGCGCGATCTGAGCCACAGCCGCAGCGATGTCCGTCGACGGCTGCTCGCTCTGTATTGCGACGATGGCGGCGGCGGCCTGTTCGGCCAACGCGGTGTCGTCGACCAATTCCGCGTTGTCTCGCATCGCCTCGAGGCTTTGGCGAATTTCGCCTCGCAGCGTTTGGTCCTCAGGCTGGTTGCGCAAGGCGCCGACAAGGGTCTTGGTGAGCCTGCGGGCCTTTTCCAGTTCCGCTTCCGCCGTGGGTTCCAGAAGTTCGGCGGGAAATTCGGGCGCGGGGGGACGCAGGAAGCGATCGATATCGGCAGGGCCGTGCTGGAGCTGTTCGACGAAGAAGCCGAGCGCCGACAGCTTGTTTGCCACGTCCTCGAACTCCGCCTGCCGCGGCTCGTCGGTCGCGACGCCGAAGCCCCTGATGGCTTGCTCGCATTCCCGAAGGACGGCGACGGCACGCTCCTGCCCAAGAATGGTCAGCGCGCCCTCGATCTGCTTGATGGGCTTGCCCAGCGCGCCAAGTTCCTCGCTCTTGTTGGGGTCGCGGAAGAACGCGTCCAGCGATTGCTCCACGAAGCCGAGATTGACCAGGATTTCCTTGGCCACCTGGCCGAGCAGCAGCCTCTCCTGCGCGAGGCGCGACATTTCATCCAGATGCGGCATTTCCTTTGCCGCCAGTGGTTCTCCGCGCAGTGCCGCTCCGAGGCGGCTGCCAACCGTCGTGATCTGGTCGCCCAACTCGTGCCCCAGGCGCTGCACGTTCTCCAGCGCGTGGTCCATCAGGAGCAGGGCCGTGGCCATCTCCAACCCGAGTGCCTCGTTGTGGCTCAGGGGGGTCAGGCGCAGTTCGTCGGCCGTTTCGGCAATAAGCCTGGCCAGGCGGGAGAAGTCGGGCAGGTGCAATTCCTCGATGTGCGCGGCAAGTTGCCGTACGTGATCGTGGAACTGCGGCAGGGCGGCAGCGGTTCCGGCACAGAACCGGTTCCAGTCGTCCATGGCTGGCGCCAGTTGTTCGCGGCACGCACGCAGGATCGGCCGCAGCGGCTCGATGTCGGTACCCTCGGCAGCCTTGGGCACCAGCTGGTCGAGGCGATAGGCCGCACGCACGCAATCGGCATGCTTACCGGCGGGACCGGCAACGGCCACGTAATACAAGGCGTTGCGCATCAGTCGCTCGGCAACGGTCCGCGACCCCTCGATCAGCTTCTTCATCTGCGTGTCGATGCGCGCACACACGCGTCGCGCGCCGACATCGAACTCGACCGCGTCGGCCTCCAGGGCATCGAGGAAGGCCAGGGCGATCCACCAGAACGCGCGTGCCGCAGGCTGAGTCTGCGTGGACTCGATGATCGCCACCGAGTTGTGCATTTCCTTGAGGCCGCGCCGGTCCTTCTTCAGCCACTTGAGCAAGCCGCGCTCGAAGTTGCGGCGAGCGGCCTTGGCGCGCGACACGAACTCGGCGGGCACCATGCTGGCGGGCTCTTCGGCGCGCTGGGGCGGCCTGAGCGCAAGGTCGGGGAAGAACAGGTCGGAAGCCGGCGGCTCGCCTTGTCCGGCCGCGAGAGACAGCGTCCGATACATGGGCAGCAGGCGCAGCGGCTGATCCGGGACTCCCGCAATCAAGTCGCCAAGGTAGTTGCGGATGGCACCGATAGCCTGCTTCGCCGTGTCGGCCACGTCATCCCGGTATGCAACCCGCCCTTCTTCGACGGCTTCGAGCAACTGCTCCAACGCCTCGGAAAAGCGCGTGATGCCATCGAACCCGACGATGGAGAGTGCGCCATGTGCCTGGTGCAGGTGTGCGCGGGCCACCTTGAGGTCGGTGGCATCCGGGCTCTTCGCACTGTGCCGGTTCAGCGCATCAAGTGCTCGCTCCAGGGCCAGATCGATTTCGCCCTTGACCCAGGTCAGTGGGCCAATATCCAGTTCGGCGGCAGTGTTCATGAGATGCGTACGTCAGACCTTGAAACCGGCGACGGAGCCTTTGAGTTCCACGGCCAGATCGGCAAGTTCGCCGACCGAGCCTGCGGTCTGTTGCGTGCCGGTTGTGGTGCGCTCGGTGATCTTCAGAATCTCCTGCATTCGCGATGCCACCCCCGTGGCGATCGAGGCCTGCGTCTGCGTATCGCTCGAGATGCGCTCAATGAGTCCGGCGAGGTCTTTCGACACAGACGAAATTTCGGTCAGCGCCTGACCGGCAGCGTCGGACAGCTTGGCCCCCTCGACCACACCTTGCGTGGAGTTCTCCATAGCCGAAACGGCATCGTGCGTGTCTGCCTGAATCGTCTTGACGATGGCCGCGATCTGCTTCGTGGCCTCGCCTGAGCGTTCCGCGAGGCGCTGCACTTCCTCGGCAACGACTGAAAAGCCGCGGCCCGCCTCACCGGCCGAGGCGGCCTGGATGGCGGCGTTCAGGGCCAGCACGTTCGTCTGCTCGGTAATGTCGGAGATCAACTCCACGATTTCGCCGATCTCCTGCGAAGATTCGCCCAACCGCTTGATTCGCTTCGCGGTCTCCTGGATCTGGCCACGGATGTCGTTCATACCGGTAATCGAGTTGGACACGGCCTGCGCGCCCTTCTGCGCGGCATCCAGCGAACGTCGGGCGACCAGCGCGGATTCGTTCGCGCGTTGGGAAACCTCTTCCATGGAACGCGCCATGTCGCGGACGTGGCTACCTGCCTCCTGAATTTCCCCGGACTGACGCCGGCTCGCACCGAGCAGTTCCGTCGAGATGCCCTGGGCGGATTCGGAGGCCGAGGTCAGTCGCGTGGCCGCATCGTTGATGCGCTTGACCAGCACGGACAGCTCCTCGATCGTATAGTTCACCGAGTCGGCGATGGCGCCAGTGATGTCTTCGGTCACGGTTGCGCGCACGGTCAGGTCGCCATCGGCCAGGTCGCCCATCTCGTTCATCAGACGCAGAATCGCTTCCTGCGTGGCGTCCTTGGCCGCCTCGGCTTCCCGCCTCTGGCGCTCCGCCTGTTCGCGGCGCTCGCGGGAGTCGGCGTTGAACACACGGACGATCATGACCAGCGACACGGCGGCAATGATTGCCGAGACCAAGCCGATGAGCTTCGCCAGCAGCGAGCCGCCTGCTTCATTGGCGTAACTCGCGGAGAGGTCGTCGATCGCCTTCAGCAGGGCAGGGCCATCCGTAAGCATCTTGCCACCGGCTTGCTTGGCTGCCACGAGTTTTTGCAGACTGCCCAGAATGCCGCTCAAGGCATCCTGGTGCACCTTGAACTCGTTCTCCAGCGCCACAATGCGCGCCTGCGTGGTGCCGTCGGCTCCCTGCTTCAGGGTGACAAGGTCGTCGCGGAACGTGTGGATGTCGCGGTCCAGCTGGAACGCGACTTCAGGCCGCACGCCTTCGACGGCCAGCAAAGTATTAGCGTTCTTGGCGATCCGCTGCGTCAGCATCACCAGTCGGCTGGCGGCGCCGATGTCCTTGGAGCCTCCATTGAGCTTGTGCGTGAGCAGGTCGTCGGCCAGATCCTGCAAAGCGGAATTGCGGCTGTTGAGTAGCGCGACGGCCTTGCCCAGCGCGGTGAGGTTGCCTTCCTGCGCGATCAGGTCGGTAGCGTTTTGGGATGTCTTTTCCCACAGTGCGACAGCTGTGTCCAGTTCGGGGCGATAGGCGTCTGGCGTCATCGGGATCGACAGGCCATCCACTTCGCCGCTGTTCTGGAGCGACATGATCAGGAGCGAGAAACGATCCTTTGCCTCGCGCAGTTCCTTGAAGGCGCTAGCGCTGCCTTGCAGAGCCAAGGGTGTCGACTTCGCGATCTGTTGCGACAAGGTGCGAGCCTGCGTCGCGGCGGCAATGAGGGCGTCGCCATCGCGCTCGCGTTTCACCTCCCACAGCGTCGTGACCACCGCAACAAGGAGGGCCAGACCGAAAATCCAACTCAGGGCGTGCAACTGCTGGGCCGTGGTCTTGTTGCCAAGCCACGGCAGGCCGCTTCGCTTGCCGGTCATCACGCCAGCCTTGGCGGCCCCCGGCAGATCAAGCACCGTGCTGAACGCCGGATTACCCGAACCCGTCTTGTTGCCGAACGCGGGTAGTTTGAAGGGCAGTTTGAACGCCATAAGGTTCTCCCAACTATGTTGGCGACATATTCAAGAGCCGACGTCGAGGAACGACGGGTCGGCCAATAGATCCCGCAATTTCAGTACCGTCCACTTGCGCCCTTGGTTGTCTTGACGGACGTCTCCGGCCCAGGCGGTCAGGTTGCCTTCCCCCTGAACCAGGTCGAGATCGTCGACGCTGCGCAGGCCAAGCGTGCGGTCGACCAGCAAGGCGCTGTTGCTGCCATGGCGCGCGCCGACAAGCAGCAGGCGCGCATTGGCGTTGCGGCGGGTGGCTTCATGACCGCGGAATGCGGAAAAGTCCACCACGCTATAAAGCGTTCCGCGCACATTGGCGATGCCGGCAAACCACGGCTTGGTCAGTGGCACGGAAGTCAGCGGAGGCATGGGAACGACTTCGCCGGAGTCGGTCAGGTCCAGCAGCCAGTAATCGCTGCCGGAGGCGACGCCGAGCAGGGCACGGCGCGCTTCGCCCCGGTGTGCCGAAGTCAGACGCTGGGACAGGCTTGCCTGGAATTCCCGCAGGCTGATTCGTTTGGCCATGAGTGGCGATCGGGATCAGCCGAGAGCCGCGATCTTCGCCAGCAAGGTGGCGCTGTCGATCGGCTTGACCAGGTAGTCGTGGGCGCCCTGGCGCATGCCCCAGATACGGTCGGTTTCCTGACCCTTGCTGGTGCACATGATCACCGGGATATGGCGCGTGGTCTCTTCGCGCGTGATCGTCCGCGTTGCCTGGTATCCGTTCATGCCCGGCATGACGACGTCCATGAGCACGAGGTCTGGCAATTCGCTCTTGGCGACCTCGATGGCCTGCTCGCCGCTGTCGGCGATGACCACGTTATAACCCGCCTTGACCAGCATTTCGGTCAGGACATGGCGCTCGGTCGGCGAATCGTCCACGACGAGAATCTTCTTTACAGGCATCGCTTCTTCCTTATGACTGGTGACGGCGGGCGACATGCGCCGCAACCGTCTTCAAAAGACTGTCTTTGGTGAACGGCTTCGTCAGGTACTCGTCGGAACCGACCATGCGGCCACGCGCGCGATCGAACAGACCGTCCTTCGACGACAGCATGATGACTGGAGTGGCGGCGAGGCGATTGTTCTTCTTGATCAGTGCACAGGTCTGGTAGCCGTCGAGGCGCGGCATCAGGATGTCGCAGAAGATGACATCGGGCTGATGGTCGGCGATCTTTGCCAGCGCGTCGAAGCCGTCCTCGGCCAACAACACCTGGTAGCCGGCTTGAACAAGGAAGATCTCGGCGCTCTTGCGAATGGTGTTCGAATCGTCGATTACCATTACCTTGACGCTGCTCGGATTGGCCATCTCACCCACGCCGCTTCTTCTCCTCCCCAAGGCGAAGCGAAGGCCGAACTAGGCTCGCCGCCCCACGATCATCCATACTATATACTAAACACTGACTGGGCAATGGGTTGCGGCCGGAATCTGAGGAGCAGTCGAGATACGCTGTCTCCAAATGTCGACGGACCCGTTTCCGCTAGAATCTTATTCCAGATTCGCCCTGTTCCGACAATCCGTCGGCCATCCGGGCCGACGACCCACGCGATGCCCGACCAAGCCGATCTACTGCCACCGATTGTAATGACCTTTGCGGCGTCGGATCCCACGGGCGGCGCCGGACTGCAGGCCGATCTTCTGACGCTGGCGAGCATGGGTTGCCATCCGGTTTCCGTGGTGACCGCCCTGACCATCCAGGACACGACCGGAGTCGAGGACATCCTCGCCATCGAGGCTGGCTGGGTGGCCGACCAGGCGCGCGCGCTGCTCGAGGACATTCCGGTTGCCGCCTTCAAGCTCGGCGTACTGGGAAGCGTCGAGGCGATCGCCGTCATCGCGGAGATCGTCAACGACTATCCCGACATCCCGCTGGTCTTCGACCCGGTACTGGCCTCGGGGCGCGGCGACGAGTTCGCCGATGAAGAAATGGTCGACGCCATGTTGGGCCTGCTCCTGCCGCGTACGACCATCATCACGCCCAACACGCTGGAGTTGCGCAGGCTGGCACTGGATGCCGAGGATGAAAGCGACGATCCTTCGTCCTCCGAATGTGCGCGACGTTTGGTCGCCGCGGGCGCGGAATACGTGCTGGTCACGGGCACGCACGACGGTACCGAGAAAGTCACCAACCGCCTGTACGGATCGCATGGCCGCGTCCGCGAGGATAGCTGGGAGCGGTTGCCTGGCAGCTATCACGGCTCGGGCTGCACCCTGGCTTCGGCCATTGCGGCCAACCTCGCCAACGGTCTGGACATGGAAGAGGCAGTGCGCGAAGCCCAGGACTACACCTGGCATGCCTTGGCAGCGGGATTTCGTCCTGGCATGGGCCAATATCTTCCGGACCGTTTCTTCTGGGCGCGCTCCGAGGAGGGCGGCGGTGACGAATAGCCGCTCCCTTGGACTGCGCGGCCTATATGCCGTGACGCCGGACGACCGCCTGCTGCCGAGATTGTCCGCGCTGGTTTCAGCCGCGCTGGATGGTGGCGCGCGCCTCGTACAGTATCGCAACAAGCTGGCGCCGGCACCGCTGCGACGGGCCCAGGCGGCGGAATTGCTGCGGGTCTGTCGCGCCTACGGCGCCAGGCTCATCGTCAACGACGACCTCTGGCTCGCGATCGAAATCGGGGCGGACGGAGCTCACGTGGGGCGCGGTGACCTACCGGGCCACGACCTGGCCACGGCGCGCGAGGCCCTCGGTCCCAAGCGCCTGCTCGGTGTGTCCTGTTACAACGACCCCGCGCGTGCCGAAGTCGCTGCGAAAGCCGGTGCCGACTACATCGGCGTCGGTAGCATGTATCCTTCAGCCACGAAACCCGGCGCCTTGCTGGCGACGCCGGAATTGCTGGCCGAGGCGCGCCGGCGGTTCGCCGGCCCAGTGGCTGCCATTGGCGGCATCACGATCGGCAATGCGCCGGACGTGATTGCAGCCGGCGCAGACATGGTTGCGGTGATCAGCGACCTGTTCGATGCCATGGACATCAGCCGCAGGGCCGAGGAATTCCAGCTACTGTTCGATCAAAGATAGAGATTGCCATGACACGCAATGAAGAATTGTTCACCCGTGCCCAGAAGACCATTCCCGGCGGTGTCAACTCGCCGGTGCGCGCGTTTCGTTCCGTCGGCGGCACACCGCGCTTCTTCGTGCGCGGCGAGGGCGCCTGCGTGTGGGATGCGGACGGCAAGCGTTACATCGATTACGTCGGTTCCTGGGGGCCGCTGATCCTCGGCCATGCCGATCCGGAGGTCGTGGCGGCTGTGCAGCGGGCTGCAGCCAGCGGCTTGTCGTTCGGCGCACCGACCGAAGGCGAGGTCGAACTCGCGGAACTTCTGGTGAAGCTCGTGCCGAGCATGGACATGGTGCGCCTCGTGTCGTCCGGCACGGAGGCGACCATGAGTGCGATCCGGCTGGCGCGCGGGTTCACTGGCCGCGACAAGATCGTCAAGTTCGAGGGCTGCTACCACGGGCACGCCGACAGCCTGCTGGTCAAGGCGGGCTCGGGCGCGCTGACCTTCGGCAATCCGTCATCGGAAGGCGTGCCGCCGGATCTCGCGCGCGACACGCTGGTGCTGGACTACAATGCGCCACATGAACTGGCGCGCATCTTCCACGAGCATGGCCGCGACATCGCCTGCGTGATCGTGGAGCCGGTCGCCGGCAACATGAACCTGATCGCGCCGCGCCGCGAATTCTTGGATGCGATGCGCAAGCTCTGCGACCAGTATGGCAGCGTCCTGATATTCGACGAGGTGATGACGGGCTTTCGCGTTGCCCTGGGCAGCGCGCAAGGCCTGTACGGGATCACCCCCGACCTCTCGACCTTCGGCAAGGTTATCGGCGGCGGCATGCCGCTGGGCGCCTTCGGCGGCAGGCGCGAGATCATGGCCAAGGTGGCGCCGCTTGGACCCGTATATCAGGCCGGCACGCTTTCAGGCAATCCGCTCTCGGTCGCGGCAGGGCTCGCGACGCTCAGGAAGGTGCAGGCACCGGGCTTCTACGATTTGCTGGGCAAGCGCACGCAGGACCTGGTGTCGGGACTCGTGGCCGCCGCAGGGCGGCAGAAAGTGGCGTTCTCGGCCCAGTCGATCGGCGGCATGTTCGGCTTGTACTTTGCCCCTGAACCGCCGACGACTTATGCCGAAGCGATGGCTTGCGACAAGGCTGCGTTCAACCGCTTCTTCCACGCCATGCTTGAAAAGGGCGTCTATTTGGCGCCGTCCGCCTTCGAGGCCGGCTTTGTCTCCGCGGCGCACACGGACGCCGACATCGTCGCAACCGTGGCTGCGGCGGAGTCGGTCTTCGCGGGGATGAAGGCCTAGTACTTCAGTGCCGAAAGGTACTCGGCCAGCGCCTTGATGTCGCCGTCCTTGAGCGCCGCCGTCATCGCCAGCATCTCGGGTTCCATGCGATTTCCCGTGCGATCGCGGTAGCGCGTCAGGGAACGGACGATGTAGGTCTGCTGCTGGCCTGCGAGGCGCGGGAAGCGCTCGCCGCCGAGGGCCTGGGGTCCGTGGCAGCGCACGCAGACGCGCTGGAAGATTTCGCGCCCGGCCTCGCCGCCGGGGCCGGAACTCGCGGGCACGACATGCATTGCCGAGAAATAGGCGACGATGTTGAGGCGTTCCGATTCGTTCAGGAGCTTGATGGCCGGCTCCATCCACTGGTCCTTGCGCTCCCCGGTGTAGAACTTGTTGACCTGGTTGAGCAGATAGATCGGGTTCTGGCCGGCGAGATTCGGCACTTCGGACATCTTGCTGTTGCCATCGACGCCGTGGCAGTTGGCGCAGAAGAAGGAGGCCTTCTTGCCGGCATCGACGGCGGCAGCCTTGGTTCCGGGGTCCGCCAGCACGGTTTTCAGCTTGTCCGCGGACTGGGCCCGGACCGTAAAGCTCGCCAGCACCATCAGGCAAGACAACATCGCAACGCGCGCAACTCGAGGCCGGCAAAGGCGGATCATGTTCCGTTCCCTGTATGGCTGTGGCCGCCCCAAGGCGGCAATGCGCCGAATCTTAGCGTAAAGAATTCCAAATATCACGCCGCTTCTCGCCCGACGCGTACCTTCCGTCGGTCGAACCGCTGCAGGGCGACGTAGGTCACCCAGCCGATTAGACTCATGACAACGACAAATGTGCCGTAGGCCACTGGCCACGGGATGCCCTGCGTCATCATGGAAAACTCCGACATGCCGCCGATGCCGGCGATGATGTTGATGGGCAGGAATACGACGCTGATCGCGGTCAGGCGCGACACCCGCTTGTTCTGGTTGATGTTGATGAAGCCCACCGTGGCGTCGAGCAGAAAGTTGATCTTGCCGAACAGGAACGAGGTGTGCACGTCGAGCGATTCAATGTCGCGCAGGATCTGCCGGCTCTCCTCCTGCTGCTCCGGCGTCAGCAGTTTGCCGCGCGTCAGGAAGGACAGCGCCCGCCGCGTATCGAGCACGTTGCGGCGGATGCGGCCGTTCAGGTCTTCGCCGCGCGCGATCTCTGCCAGGATTCTCGCTGCCTCCTCGTCGGTGACTTTCGGATGCAGGACACGTTTGCTGACGGCCTCGAAGTCGGCGTAGATGTCCTCCAGCGTATCGGCCGAGTACTCGACGTCCGCCGCGTAGAGGTCCAGCAGCAGGTCCTTGCCGTCGGCGACGTAGCCGGGCTGGGTGCGCGCGCGCAGGCGCTGCAGGCGGAAGACCGGCAGTTCTTCCTTGCGCACGGAAAACAGGATGTCCTGGTGCAGGATGAAAGCGACCGCAACGTTGCGCGATTCGTCTTTCGCATCGAGCAGGAAGTCCGAATGCAGGTGCACTTCGCCGTTGTCATCGACGAAGAAGCGGGCACTGGTCTCGATGTCGGTCAGGTCGTCCGGGTCCGGCAGATAGACCCCGAAAAATTCGCCGACCCAGGCGCGTACCGCGGGCGATGGCGCCACCAGGTCGACCCAGATCGGCTTGATGTTGGCAAGGTCGTCGCGGGTGTCCACCTGCACCTGGTTCAGGCGCCCGTTGCGCAGCTCGAAGGCGTTGAGCATGTTGCGCGCGCTTGGCGCCGGCCGTACTCCGACCAGTTCCTCGCGCAGTTCGTCGGAGACGTACTCGAGGATCAGGTCGCAGCGTCGCTCCTCGACCTGGTTCCAGGCCGTGATGCGGTCCTCCTCGGCCAGGGCTTCCAGGAGCCGCGCGATCTCCATTGCCGTCAGGCGCCGCAAGAGGTTCTGCAGCTCGACCAGGTGCTGGCGGTGCACCAGGTTTTCGACCACGTCGTGGTGCTGCATTTCCTGGCGCCTGACGACGTCCTCGACACGCCGGTGGCGCGCAAGCAGGAGTTGCACCTCGGACAGGTGCAGCTCGAACTGGTTTTCTGCGCGGGCGGGCGTGTTGTCGGCCATAAGGGGGGTGGCGGCAAGGCCCGTTGATTGTACGCCCTAGGGCGTTTCGGCGTCGGCCATGCGCGCGAGAATGACCTGCGTCCTGGCTTCGACGAACGGAGAATACGGATTCCTCTCGTAGCGGCGCGGTGCCGGCAGCATCACGGCCAGCCGCGCCGCCTGTTCGGCCGACAGGCCGGTCGCGCTGATGCCGTAATACCGGTGTGCTGCCGCTTCCGCGCCGAACACGCCTTCGCCCCACTCGACGGAGTTGAGGTAGACCTCGAGGATGCGTCGCTTGTCCCAGAGCAGTTCCAGCCAGACCGTGATGATGGCTTCCTGCGCCTTGCGCCAGGGCGTCTTCGCCGCGGACAGGAACAGGTTCTTCGCCAACTGCTGGGAAATGGTCGAGCCGCCCGCGACGACCTTGCCTTTCTTCTGGTTCTTCTCAAGCGCCTTCTGCATGCCTTCCCAGTCGAAGCCTTCGTGGTCGACGAACTTGTCGTCCTCGGCCGCCACGACTGCGCGCTTGAGCTGCAGCGAAATGCGGTCGTAGGGGAGCCACTGGTGGCGCAGTTCGGCACGCGGGTTCTTCTCGCGCAATTCGGCCAGTCGCTGGCGCATGAAGGCCGTCGTACCGGGATCGACGTACTTCCACCACGCGACCCAGGCGACGTACCAGCCCTGCCAGAGCAGGAGGACGACCACGAGCGCCACGAGGACGCGGCGCAGCCAGGAGGCGACGCGCGTCATGCGGTGCGCAGGGCGGCCAGCACCGGCGCCGTGTCGGGCCGGACGCCGCGCCAGAGGGCGAATGCCTCGGCCGCCTGCTCGACCAGCATGCCCAGTCCGTCGCAGACCGTGGCGCCGGCGGCCTGGGCCTGGCGCTGGAAATCCGTGTCGCGACCGTAGACCATGTCGTAGGCGACCGCGTCGGGGGCGAAAGTGAAAGTCAGCCGCGGTGGTACGCCGTGCGTGAGCGCCGCCGACGTCGCGTTGATCACGAGGTCGAAGCTGCGGCCTGCCACGGCGTCGAGTCCGCAACCGGTGCAGCCGGGAAACGCTTCCGCAAGCGCCACGGCCTTCGCGGGCGTGCGGTTGGCGATGACGATTTCCGCCGGCCGCCCGGCCAGCAGGGGCTGGATCACACCGCGCGCGGCGCCGCCGGCGCCGAGCAGCAGGATGCGTTGGCCGGCGATCGCGAAGCCGAGGTTCTGGCGCAGGTCGCGCGCGAGCCCGGCGCCGTCGGTGTTGTCGCCGATGATGCCGTCTTCGGCGAAAGTCAGCGTGTTGACCGCGCCCGCTGCCCGCGCGCGTTCGGTCACGCGCGCAGACAAGCGAAACGCGTCTTCCTTGAACGGCAGCGTGACGTTCGCGCCGCGGCCGCCGGCGGCGATGAACGCGCGCACGCTGGCGGCAAAGCCCTCGGGCGGCGCCAGGATGGCCTCGTAGCGCATGTCCTGCCCCGTTTGCTGCGCGAACAGCGCATGGATGCGCGGCGACAGGCTGTGGGCGATCGGATTGCCGAAGACGGCGTAGCGGTCTGTCACTTTTTACTCAGACTGCAGGCGGTCGGCGGTCGTGAAGGACCACGTGCGAGTGATCTCGACCACGTCCGTGTCGCGGCGGATGGAATCCGGGAACGGCGCATACGGCGCCGCCATCTCGACGATGCGCCGCGCTGCGTCGTCGAGGATGCGCTGCCCCGAGGGCCGGTTCAGTTCCACCCGTTCCAGGTTGCCGTCGCTTTTGATGATGACGGTCAGCACGAGGCTGCCATAGACGCGCCCCTTGGCCGCCGCCGGATAGTTCAGGTTGCCGATGCGCTCGACCTTTTGGCGCCAGTCCTCGACGTACTGCGCGAAGCGGTATTCTTCGACGCGCGCACCGATGAACTTCTTGCGCGGACGCTTGTTGTATTCCTCGATGCTGCGCGCGATCTGGCCCTCCAGTCGCGTCAGGTTCAGCGCCGCCGTGGCCAGATCGAGTCCGGAAGGCGTGGGCGGGCCAGGCGGGGCGCGGTCGCTGCGCCGGTTGTCCGTCGCCACCGCCTTGTCGCCGTGCAAGCGCGTCAGCATCTGCTGCTGCTGCGTCTCGAGTTCCGTGACGCGCTTCTTCGCCTCGATGAGATCGCTGCCCTCGTGCTCTGCCGGCGACACCGGCAGCGGCGTCTTGGCGCGTCGATCTTCGTCCGTGTTGCCGCCGCCGTCGAGATTGGCCTGCGCCTTCGCCTGTACGTTTTCCGGCCGCGTCGCGCTCTTGCTGTTGACCAGGATCACGTCGAGCGCGTGTTCGGTGGCCTTGTTGATGGCCTCGGGCAGCTTGAAGTGGATTGAGAGAACAATCGCGTGCAGTGCAAGCGACACGCCGAGGGCGTAGGAGAGGCTCTTGCGCTGTGGATCGATTTCCGCGACGACCATGCCCGAATCTTACTCTGCGTCCTCGTCCTCGCCGAACGTGGCGTCCGAACCCTCGGCAGCCAGGGTTTCGACATAACGGGCGCGACATTCCGCCTCGAGCAGGTCGATATCCTCGATCGCGAGGCGCACGCGCGTGCCGCGCTCAAGGGTGGGCAGCGAGGGCACGCGCAATACCAGCGGCAGCCGTTCGAGCCGCACCAGGCTCTCGCGCAGATGGCGTGCCACGACGGCTGACTCCTGCTGCTGGCGCAACCAGCGCAGGCACCAGTAGCGCTCCATGCCGCGCTGGAA
>DATJQH010000099.1:0-14885 GCA_035505955.1 Rhodocyclaceae bacterium | reverse complement strand
GCTGGCGGAAAAGTGCGAATGATGGCGGAACGCCTCGCGGGCGTGGATGTTCGAGATATGCACTTCGATGTAGGGTATCCCTACGCCGCGCAGGGCATCCGGGATGGCGATGCTGGTGTGGCTGTAGGCGCCGGGATTGATCAGAATGAATTCGATGCCTTCGGTGGCGGCCGCCTGGATGCGGTCGATGAGTTCCCCTTCCGAGTTGCTCTGGAAGCTCTCGATCTGGACGCCGTGGGCACGGGCGCGCATCTCCATTGCCGCGTGGATGTCGGCGAGGGTGGCGCGACCGTAGATCTGGGGTTCCCGGCGACCCAGCAAATTCAGGTTCGGGCCGTGCAGAACCAGGATTCTGGCGCGCTGGGCGCTGCCGCCCGCTCCCTTGCCAGGCTTGGATTTGGTGCCAGTTGGCTTGGACATGGCCGCAAGTTTGCCTCAAATCGCCTCATTTTGTCTAGCCCGCCAGCAATGCGGCTACGGCATCTGCCTTGGCCCGGGCCGAATGGGAGCCCGCTTTTTGGCGCCTTTCGGCCTGGAATGGGTAGATCGAGAGCAAAACACCCGAGTCGCCCCACGAGAAGCGCAGGCGCGTTTCCGGGGCATCCGGACCATGTTGTCGATTGACTGCTATTTCGTAGGAGATGTTGTGTGATAACAGAAAAATCTCGACATCTTTAGCGCTGTCGGCGAAGAGCTCGATGTCGATCTCCGCGTAGCGGCCCGCCGTGCCATCCAGGACCGCGCCGGTGAGATAGGGCCTGAAGTCGGCCAGGAATTCCATCGTTTCCAACGCCGCCAAGCGTAGTTCACGCAAGCGCTGGGCCTGCTCCTCGTCCTGGAACAGCGCCTGATAGGTCCGCAGTTCGGCCTCGACTTCCTCGTTGCTCGGCAGGGCTTCGCCCTCGCCCGCTCCGAGGGCTCGCGCGGCCTTGCGCTTGGCCTGGCCGTAGTCGCCGATTCCGTCCTCTGCCATCAGGCGGGCGGCCGCGCTGGCGATCGACTGACGCAGGTGGGACGAGACGGGCTGGGCAGGCTTGCGTCGGGGCATGGCGGTGTCGCAGGTAAAATGCCGGGCCATTATTGCACGGCCTCCTTGCCCGGGAATCCTTCGACATGCACATTCACATTCTTGGCGTCTGCGGCACCTTCATGGGGGGCGTGGCCGTTCTGGCACGGGCTGCGGGCCATACCGTCACCGGCTGCGATGCCAACGTCTATCCGCCGATGAGTACCCAGCTTGCGGAACAGGGGATCGCGCTGACCGAGGGCTACGATGCGGGCCAGATCGGGCTGCGGCCGGACCTGTTCGTCATCGGCAACGCGATCTCTCGCGGCAACCCGTTGCTGGAGGAGATCCTCGACCGCAACCTGCCCTACGTCTCGGGGCCGCAGTGGCTGGCGGAGCATGTCCTGCAGGGGCGATGGGTGCTCGGGGTGGCAGGTACGCACGGGAAAACGACGACCACGGCGATGCTGGCCTGGATCCTGGAGGAGGCCGGCCTTGCTCCGTCGTTCCTGATCGGCGGCGTGCCTCAGGCCTTCGGCGTCTCGGCGCGTCTGACGGAGTCGCCGTTCTTTGTCATCGAAGCCGACGAGTACGACACGGCCTTCTGCGACAAGCGGTCCAAGTTCGTCCATTACCGGCCACGTACCGCGATCCTGAACAACCTTGAATTCGATCACGCGGACATCTTCGCCGATCTCGCAGCGATCGAGACGCAATTCCATCACCTGGTTCGTACCCTGCCCGGAAACGGGCTGATCGTCGCCAACGGCGCCGAGCCGGCGCTGGAGCGCGTGCTCGAGCGCGGCTGCTGGACGCCGCTCGAGCGCTTCAACGTCGCCGACGGCTGGCAGGCCGGGGAGCCCGATGCGAACGGCGTGTTCAAAGTCAGCCTCGGTGGTACGCCGTGCGGGGAGACCAGTCTCGATCTTCCCGGTGCGCACAATCGCGCCAACGCCCTTGCGGCGCTGGCTGCGGCGCGTCACGCCGGCGTTCCGGTGAAAGTCGGCCTGCGCGCGATCGCGACCTTCCGTGGCGTCAAGCGGCGGCTGGAAGTGCGTGGCCGCGCACGCGGCGTGACGGTTTATGACGACTTCGCGCATCATCCAACGGCGATCGAGGCCACCATCGCGGGACTGCGCAGCAAGGTCGGCGGCGCCCGCATCCTCGCCGTGCTCGAACCGCGCTCCAACACCATGAAGCTCGGCATCATGAAGGCGCAGCTACCTGGCAGCCTGGCTGGCGCCGATCAGGTGTTCTGCTACGCTGCCAACCTGGGCTGGAAACCCGCCGACGCACTGGCGCCGATGGGCAACAAGGCCGGCACCTTCGACAGCCTGGATGCGCTGATTGCCGCGATCGTTGCCGAGGCGCGGGCCGGCGACCATGTGCTGGTCATGAGCAACGGCGGCTTCGGCGGCATCCACGGCAAGCTGCTGGATGCGCTCGCCCGCCCGAACTAGAAGATCGCGCGACTCCAACTGACGAAAGCGATCAGCATCAGCGCGATCCACGCAACGAGTCCCGCCGCCAGGATCGAGCCGGCCATCACGATCGACTTGCCCTCATCGTCGAGCTGGAAGATGCGATACGTGCCCTCGTAGATCAGCAAGCCGCTGAAGAACAGCGCGATCGCCATGGCCAGCGAATTGAACATGAGGCTGGGCACGAACAGGGCGAGCGAGACGAGCCAAAGGGGTGTCGGCACGACGGCCGCGAGCATGAAGGCATCGTGGTAGGTCGGTCGCGCTTCCACCACTTCGCCCAGCCGCTTGATCACGGCGGCCATCAGGGGCACCACGACCATCTCGGCCACGAAGAATTCCGCAGCCAGGATCCGCGCATCGCGCATGGAAACTCCGCCGAGCAGCAATCCGTCTTCGCGGCTGGCCGTGTAGAGCAGCATGGCGGGCGGCAGCAGCGACAGCGGCAGGACATACAGCAAATACATCCTGATGACCTTCGGGTTCACGCGCATCAGCCAGGCCCAGCCTTCGTCGTGTGACGAGAGCATGCGCGGAAACATCATCACGTTCATGATCTCCTCCTTTCGGCGCAACTGCCGACGGTAATTGGACCGCCGCCGCTCGGCGAGGTTTAGCCCCTACAGCCAGTACACGAAGACGAACAGCAGCAACCAGACGACATCCACGAAGTGCCAGTACCACGACGCTGCGGAGAACCCGAAGTGGCTGTCTGCCGTGAAATGACCGGCACGAACCCGCGCCAGGATGACGCTGAGCATGATCGCGCCGAGGGTCACGTGCGCGCCGTGGAATCCCGTCAGCATGTAGAAGGTGGCGCCGTAGATGCCGGTGTGCAGGCTGAAGGCGGCATGCAGGTATTCGTGCGCCTGCAAGGCAAGAAACGTGGCGCCGAGGAGGATCGTGAGCGTTAGGCCGATGGTCAGCTGTCCCCTGTTGCCCCGCAGCAGGCCCCAGTGCGCCCAAGTCACGGTGGCGCCGGAGCTCAGCAGGATCAAGGTATTCACGGCCGGTAGGCCCCACGCCGCCATCGGCGTGAAAGCTTCCGCGTTTCCGGGGCCGGCCGTGGGCCAGCCGCCGGCGTAGCCGGGCCAGATGAGCGGTGTCGCGGCCAGATCGGGCACGGAAATCTGGCGCGCATAGAACAGGGCGCCGAAGAATCCGGCGAAGAACATCACTTCGGAGAAGATGAACCACACCATGCCCCAGCGGAACGAACGGTCGACCTGGCCTTCGAGCTTGCCAGCCAGCCCCTCGCGCACGATGGTGCCGAACCAGCCGAACAGCATGACGACGAGCAGTACGCCGCCGGCAGCCATTACGTAGGCGCCGCCGCTGCGAGATTTGTCCAGCACCAGCACGAAGCCGCCCGCGCATGCCAGCAGGGCGAGTGACCCGACGACCGGCCAGTGCGACGGCGGCGGTTGGTAGTAGGGGCTAGGCGTGTCCATGTGGCGCCTCCAGGTAGATCTGCGGTGGCTCGGTAAAGGAGTGATAGGGCGGCGGCGAAGAGAGGGTCCACTCGAGCGTCGTGGCACCCTCCCAGGGCTTGTCGCCCGCCGGCTTGCCGCCGCGTACGCACTTGATCACGGTATAGAGGAACAGCAACTGGCTCGCGCCCAAGACGAAGGCGCCGATGCTCGCCATCATGTTGAAGTCGGCGAACTGCGGTGCGTAGTCGGGGATGCGGCGCGGCATGCCGGCGAGTCCGAGGAAGTGCATCGGGAAGAAGGTAACGTTGAAGGCAATCGCGGTGAGCCAGAAGTGGAGTTTGCCGAGGCGCTCGTCGTACATGTGGCCGGTCCATTTCGGCAGCCAGTAGTAGATGCCGCCCATGATGCTCATCGCCGCGCCGGCAAACAGGACGTAGTGGAAGTGTGCGACGACGTAGTAGGTGTCCTGCAGTTGGACATCCACCGGCACCACCGACAGGACGAGCCCGGAGAAACCACCCACGGTGAACAGGCAGACGATGGCCAGCACGAACAGCATCGGCGTCTCGAAGGTGATCGAGCCGCGCCAGAGCGTCGCCACCCAATTGAACACCTTGACCCCGGTGGGTACCGCGATCAGCATCGTCGTGTACATGAAGAAGATCTGCGCGCCGGCTGGGATGCCGGTGGTGAACATGTGATGCGCCCAGACCACGAATGAAAGGATCGCGATCGATGCCACGGCATAGACCATCGAGACATAGCCGAACAGCGGCTTGCGCGCGAACGTCGGCAGGATGGTCGAGACGATGCCGAAAGCGGGCAGGATCATGATGTACACCTCCGGGTGTCCGAAGAACCAGAACAGGTGCTGGAACATCACCGGATCGCCGCCGCCCGAGGCGTCGAAGAAATGGGTGCCGAAATGCCTGTCCATGAGCAGCATGGTGACCGCGCCCGCCAGCACGGGCATCACGGCGACCAGCAGGTAGGCCGTGATGAGCCAGGTCCAGACGAAGATCGGCATCTTCATCAGCGTCATGCCCGGAGCGCGCAGGTTGAGGATCGTCGTGATGATGTTGATGGCGCCGAGGATCGACGACAGCCCCAGGATGTGCACGGCGAAGATCATCATGTCGTAGGCAATGCCGCCCTGGATGTAAAGCGGCGGATACATCGTCCAGCCGGCGGCGACTGCACCGCCGGGCACGAAGAACGAACTGAGCATCAGGCAGGCAGCTGCGGGCAACAGCCAGAAGCTCCAGTTGTTGAGGCGCGGGAACGCCATGTCGGGCGCGCCGATCATCAGCGGTACCTGCCAGTTGGCGAAGCCGACGAAGGCCGGCATGATCGCACCGAAGATCATCAGCAGGCCATGCATGGCAGTCAGCTGATTGAAGAACGCCGGCTGGAAGAACTGCAGGCCGGGCTTGAACAACTCGGCCCGGATCAGCATGGCCAGCGCGCCGGCGACGAGGAACATGACAAGCGAGAACCACAGGTAGAGCGTGCCGATGTCCTTGTGGTTGGTGGTGGTGAGCCACCGGGCGAGGCCGCCAGGATGGCTTCCGTGCTGCGTGGGATGCGTGGCAGCGATATCCGTCATGATTCGGTCCCTTACTGGTGCGCGGCGAAGGCCGCGACATCGGCCGGCTCGACGATGTTGCCGGGCGCGGCCACATGGTTGTGCCAACTGTTCCGCTCGTAGGTGATTACAGCGGCGATATCCTCGTCGGACAGGATCTTGAGCTTGCCGAAGGCCTGCATCGCGGTTCCAGGCTTGCCGTTGAAGACGCGGTTGAGGTGCGCTTCCATGGCGCCATTGACGACGGGTGAGCCGTCGAGCGGCGGGAATGCGCCCGGAATGCCGGCACCGGTGGGCTGGTGACAGGGTGCGCAGGTGTTTGCGTAGACCTTTTCGCCGCGCGATTTCAGTTCATCCAGGCTCAGGACTGCGTTGGCGGCCGCCTGGGCGCTGAGACTCGCCTTCGCTGCGGCTCCTTCCTGCTCGGTGCGCCAGGCGGCGAACTGCTCGGGCGCCATGGCCTCGACCACGATGGGCATGAATCCGTGGCCGATGCCGCAAAGCTCCGCACACTGGCCGCGGAACGTGCCCGGCGTGTCTACGCGGAACCAGGCCTCCTTGATGAAGCCGGGAATGGCGTCCTGCTTCACGCCCAGGGCGGGCACCCACCAGGAGTGGATCACGTCGGTCGAGGTGACGACCAGGCGGACCTTCTTGCCGGTCGGCACCACGAGCGGCCGGTTGACCTCCAGCAGATAGTGTGCGGATTCGGGATGGCCGCCGTCGATCTCCGCGCGGGGCGTTGCGAGCAAGCTGGCAAAGCGCACGCCGTCGTCCAGGTACTCGTATTCCCATTGCCACTGGTGGCCGGTGACCTTGATGGTCAGGTCCGAGTCGCCGACGTTCTTCATGGCCAGAATGAGCTGAGTCGCCGGCCATGCCATCGAGACCAGAATGAATATGGGGACGATCGTCCACAAGACCTCGATCCGCCGGTTGTCGTGGAAGGTTGCCGCCACGTGGCCAGTCGCTTTCCGGTGCCGCCACAGCGCGTAGAACATGGGTCCGAAGACGACGAGGAAGATGCCGAAGCAGATCCACAGCACGAACGTGTGCAGGGCGATGATGTCTCGCGCAATTCCGGTTGCTGGTGCCGGAAGGTTGAGGGCCATCTCGGCCAGCGCGTGCGCGGGGGCGAGGAGCAGTCCCGTGAGCGCCAGCCGCCGCATCATCCTGCCTTTCCGGCCGTGGCCCATGCCAGTGTTGCCAGCAGCGCCGCAGCGCCGAGGTTGTGCGCCACCGCCAGCGGCAAGGGCAAGCGCAGAAGAACATTGGCAATGCCCAGGGTCAGCTGCACGCCCAACGCGGCTGCGATTGCGATGCCGAGGCGGCGCGTTGCGGCCGACCGGATCAGAACTGCTGCATAACTGCTGACGGCAGCGACCGCGACCAGTGCCCCCAGCCGGTGCAGCCATTGAATGCCGGCCGGTGTGTCGTCGGGAATCCAGCCGCCCGGGCAGGCCGGAAAGTCGGGACACGCCAGGCCCGCGTAATGGCTGGATACCCATCCGCCGAGCGCCACTTGGACCATGGCTGCGGCGAGCGCCACAACGCCAAGTGGGGTGACCTTTGCCTGCGCGGCCGTGCCGAACTCGATTCGGCAGAGCGCCACCAGCAGCGTCCACAGCAACATGCCGCCCAACAGATGGGCTGTCACGACGATTGGCCTGAGGAGTTCCGTGACGGTCCACATGCCCAGCAGTGCCTGCACGACGACGAGACCCGACAAGCCGATGGCGGGCCACGGGGGCGCCAGCCGCCGCGCATTCCGCAACCATGCGGCACCCGTCAAGCAGATGATCAGCAGGCCGAGGCTGCCCGCCGCGTAGCGATGGATCATCTCTCGCCAGGCGCGACCGACGTCGGCGGCGTGTTCGGGCACAACCAGATGACCGTAGCAGCCCGGCCAATCCGGACACCCCAGGCCGGCATCGGTGAGCCGCACGTAGGCGCCGAGTCCAATTACGCAAATCGTCAACGCGGTCGATGCGGCGAGCAGTGGCCGGTACAGATCGCCAAATCCGGATCGAATCGTCAGACCGTCAGCCATGGCGACAACAGGCGATCGAGGAACAGGGATGCGAAGATCAGGCACAGGTAGTTGATCGAGTACCGGAACATGCGCAACGAGGCATGGTCGTTGTACTGCCGCCACAGCCCATAAGCGTGACGGAGGAAGATGGCATCGAGCGCGATCGCGGGCAGGGCGTATGCCGGTCCGGCCATGCCGAGCACAACGGGCAAGGTGCTCGCCGCGCAAAGCAAGGCGACGTAGATGAGCGACTGCAGGCAGGTATGCCGGATGCCGTGCGTCACGGGCAGCATCGGGAATCCTGCCTTGGCATAGTCGTCGCGCCGGGCCATGCACAGCGACCAGAAGTGCGGCGGCGTCCACAGGAAGATGATGAGGAAGAGTGCCATTGCCTGCGGCGTCACGGCACCCGTCATGGCCGTCCAGCCCAGCAAGGGCGGCATCGCGCCCGCGGCGCCGCCGATGACGATGTTCATGGGCGTTGCCGGTTTCAGGAGCACCGTGTAGACCACCGCATAGCCCAGGAACGTCGCGAGCGTGAGCCACAGAGTAAGGTCATTGACCCATGCGTGGAGCAGAGCGAGGCCGAGCGCACCGAGCAGGATCGCGAAGCCAAGCGCCTCGGCGGGTGCAATTTCCCCGCGAGGCAGCGGCCGGCCCTGCGTGCGCATCATGCGCGCGTCTACCGTGCGTTCGATCAGGCAATTGATCGCGGCGGCGGCGAAGGCAACCAGACCGATGCCGGCGGACGCCGCGAGGAAGCGCACCGGTGGCGGCAGGCCCGGCTGCGCCAGCATCATCCCGATCATGGCAGTGAAGACGATCAGGCTGTTGACGCGTACTTTGCACAGCGATGCGAGGACACGCAGTTTCGAGGTACTGGAGGCCGCAATCGTGGTCACGGTTCACGCACCCTGGCGAGATCGGGCCGCCTTGCCCATAATGGAACCGCCGGAAGAGCAACGAAAGGACCGGAACCGCGTGTTCAAAGTCGCGATCATCGCAATGCTGGCGGCCATCGTGGCCAGCCTGTTCGCCGGGCTGTATTTCCTGTTCCGCGACGGCAGCAGCGCCAGGACCGTGCGCGCGCTGACAGTAAGAATCGCGCTTTCAATCCTGCTGTTCGTGATCCTCATGATTGGAGTGCAGAGCGGACTGATGGGATCTGGGTGACCTGGGCAATTCGTGCCGCAGCCACGGGGAAGAACGCGTAGGCCAGCGTCAGTTCGCCGACGTCGGGATTCATGTCGGGTTTGATCACGAAGACGACGGCCATGTCGCGTTCCTCGAACGGCGCCAGCGTCTGGTGCGCAAAGCAGAAGCACTCGATCTTGTGAAAGAAGGGCGCAGCTTCGCCCGGCGTAATTCCGGGAATTGCCTGACCGGAGGTCGGACGATCACTCATATTGCGTACGCGGTATTTGACGACTTGCAACTCGCCTGGATGAGTGCTCACCGCCGGGGTCAGGGGGGTCATCCGCCACGGCAGGCCGGGCATCACGGTTCCGGTGAACTCGATCCGCACCACCCGGCCGTAGTCGACCCTAAGTGCGGGCTCGCCCGAAACCAGACTCGATTCCGCACGGATGTAGTCATCGCCGCCGGTTCGGCCGTTCAGCCCCGTTACCCGGCAAAGCACGTTGTAGAACGGCACCAGTGCGATCGTGAACAGGATCGAGCCGGCGATGATCGCGAGAAGGCGTAGCACCTGCCGCCGATGCGGGCTCGCCCCGGCGAATGTGGCGCAATTCGCGCCCGGTAGTGCTGGATGGTTTGCTTCGAAGCGCATTGTCGGGCTCCTGTCTTGCGGTTTGATTGTGGAGGGCGACAGCGAATACTTGACAAATCTGATACAGTACTAATCCTAGCCCTTATGCATCGGGAATTGCAAGGAGAATTTGTCAGCCATGTCAAAGTCCCGCTTGCTGTCTTGGATTGCCCTGGTCTTGGTGGCGTGTGGCCGCACGGTGCCGGTGTTTCACGCCAACGACATCACGGGATCGCAAGTGGGAGGGGAGTTCCGGCTGCAGGACGGTGCCGGGAGGTGGCATCAACCTCAGGATTTCGCAGGCAAGGTCCTGGTCGTGTTCTTTGGCTACACGCGTTGCCCGGACGTTTGCCCGACGACGCTGGCGCGCCTTGCCGAGGCCAAGCGGCTGCTTGGCGACGACGGCCGGCGGTTACAGGTCGTGTTCGTGACCCTGGATCCGGAACGGGATACGCCGCAGCAGTTGTCCGCCTTCGTGCGCTGGTTCGATCCTTCATTCATCGGCCTATGGGCGGATGCCGCGACGATCAGCGCGACTGCACAGACGTTTAAGGTCTTCTACCAGCGGCACGACGAAGGCTCGGCCATGGGCTACAGCATCGACCATTTCGCTGGAGGGTACGCCTTTGATCCGGCGGGCAGGATTCGGCTGCTCATTCCCCAAGAGGAGAACGCACAGCAGGTTGCGGACGACGCCCGCCTGTTGCTGGCGGGCAAGTAAAAAGGGGCGCACTTGCGCCCCTGGTTGTGGCGAGCGCAGGCCGGCCTTACATCGCGGCCTGCAGCGAGCCCTTCATCTTCTGCATGGCTTTGGCTTCGATCTGCCGGATGCGTTCAGCCGACACGCCGTATTCCGCAGCCAGCTCGTGCAAAGTCGCGGCCTCTTCGCCTTCCTCGACCAGCCAGCGGCGCTCGACGATGGCGCGGCTGCGGTCGTCGAGCTTGGCCAGCGCGCTGCGCAGGCCCTCGTCCTGCAGGCGGTCGTACTGCTTGCGTTCGAGTTGGGCCGAAGGCTCAACGGAACTCTCGGCCGCCAGGTAGGCGATCGGCGCGAAATGATCCTCATCGTCGTCAGCGGTCGGTTCCAGCGCGATATCGCCGCCAGTCAGGCGCGTCTCCATTTCGACCACTTCCTGCGGCTTGACGCCGAGCTTCCTCGCGACCGCGTTGACCTCGTCCGGGCCGAGCGTGGCAAAGCTCTGCTTCATGCTGCGCAGGTTGAAGAACAGCTTGCGTTGGGCCTTGGTCGTCGCAATCTTGACGAGCCGCCAGTTCTTGAGGATGTACTCGTGGATCTCGGCCTTGATCCAGTGCATGGCAAACGAAACCAGCCGTACGCCGCGCTCCGGGTCGAAACGCTTCACCGCTTTCATCAGGCCGATATTGCCTTCCTGGATCAGGTCGGCATGGGGCAGGCCATAGCCGAGATAGCCGCGCGCGACGGCAATCACGAGTCGCAAGTGAGACAGAACCAAGCGCCGCGCGGCGTCGAGGTCGTTCTCGTCGCGGAAACGCCGGGCCAGCTCGAATTCCTCGCCCTCGGCGAGCATGGGCACGCGGTTCGCCGCCTGGATATAGGCGTCGATGCTGCCAGCGGTCGATGGAACGGGAAACTGGGCAACGGTCAGGGCGTGGCTCATCTGTCCAATCCTCCTTCAGGGCCAAGTTTAGCACTCTGGCGGTGAGAGTGCTAACAGTGTAGCAAAGTTCCCGAGGGGCTTGGTGGGTTTTGTGCGAATCGAGATCCGGCCGGCGTGCCGGCCGGACTCAAGGAGGTTACGGCTTCTGCGCCGCGGTTGGTTCGCGGGCAAATGCCACGGACTGGGCAACCCAGTGATCCCGGTTGATGCGGCCCTTGAACGAGGTCAGAAGACTGTCTACATGGGCGACGTCGTTCGGCGTCCACTCCGCGACCTGCCAAAAATAATAGACACCGATCTTGTGCAGCATCTTCTCGAGGACCTTCGCGACACCCTTGATGCGCTTGAGGTCGTCGGGCTTGCCGTAATCGGGTTGGTGCAGCAGGTTGCGGCTGCCGGGGCGAACCTTGGCGGCTGCCTGCTTCTGGACTTCCTGGGCCATCCGGTTGTCCAGGGCCTGCAGGCGCTCCAGGACCGGGCTCAGATTGACCGGTGCCGCCTGTGCCGGGAACTCGGGGATGCGAATGCCTGCGATCCGGCGATCGATTGTGTCCAACCGTTGGACGATGCCATCGAGATTCGGTTCTTTCGGCGCCGGAACCACGATGGCGCGCTGCGCCTTGGTCAACTCGTCGATGCGCGTCTGGATCGGCCCGAGGTCGATCTCTCTGGCCGGCGGAATTGCAATCGACTTGATCGCGCGCTCCAGTGCGTCGATCCGCTGATGAACCGGTGCGAGATCAATCGCCGCTGCCGGGGCCGGGATGCGGATGTTGCGGATGGCCTGGTCGATTTGCGCCAGATGAGCTTGGGTGGGCGTCAGGTCCACCTCGCGCGGTTGCGGGAAGTCGATCGCCTTGATCGCCCGCTCGAGCGACTCGATTCGCTGCAGCGTCGGCCCGAGATCAACGGGGGCGGGCGGCGGAGGAACACGGAAGGACCGAACGGCCTCTTCGACCTGGGCAAGCTTTGCCGCGAGTGGCGCCAAATCAGGTTCCTTCAGCGTCGGAATGACGATCGCATCGACCTTGCGCTCGATCGTGGAGAGCGCGCTCAGCGCGGGCACAATGTCGGTCGGCGGCGGGAACTCGGGTATGGGGATCGCCCTGATCCGTTCTTCCAGTTGTCCGAGCCGGGCAAGCACGGGCGTCAGATCGAGCGCTGGCGGCGTCGGGATGTGGATGCCCGCAATTGCACCCAGGACAGGCGACAGGTCGGTAGCCGGCGCCTCGGGAATCCGGATGCCGCGGACCGACGCTTCAACGGATGCCATGCGCGCTTCGAGTGAGCTCGTATCGATGGCGAGTGGCCTTCCGAGTCGTTCGTCGATGCCCCGACGCCACTGTGCCCAGTCCTGCTGCCAGCGACTGTATTCCTCGGTGACGTCCTGATAGCGCCTCCGCATCAGCCACCACGCAAGGGCGGCGCCGCAAAGCGCGGCTAGCACCAGCAGGAACAAAATCTTGGCAAGCAGATAACTCATCGCATACCCCCGATCAGATCAATCATCGACTTCGGTGCGGAATTCGATGCGCCGGTTCTTCGCGCGGCTGGCCGGCGTTTCGTTGCCGGCCAGCGGATGCCGGGCGCCGTAACCACGCGCAACCAGCCGGTCGCCCGGCACCCCGAGCGCGATGAGGGCTTCGCGTACCGAAGCGGCACGCGCCTCGCTTAGTGTCTGGTTGTGTTCGGCGTCACCGATCGAATCGGTATGACCCTCGATCGCGACGACGCCCGGACAGTGCTTCTGGGCCTCGGCGAGCCGACTGAGCAACTCCCGGCTGGTTGGACTGATCACCGCGCTGCTGGTGGCGAACTCGATCCTGGAACTCCTCATGATTTCCGCGAAGCGCTTGTCGCAGGCCGCCGCCTGGGCCTTGACCTCGGCTGGCTCGGGCTGAGCCGCGGCAGCGACAGCAGGAGCCCCGAACTGGCCGGAAACGTCGACCGCGCATACCCTCCTGCCAAGCCAGGTCGGGCAGGTCGCTTCCCGCGCGACGGCCAGTGCGTGATCACCGGCATCGGTCTTCGGCGCCGTGCCGCCAAGCCGCACATTTTGTCCGGACACATCGAGGGTCACCCACTGCATTCCCCGGGCATCGAGTGCCACGCGAACCTCGCCGCGCACGGTGGCCTCGATCCAGTCACGGGCGAAAGGCAGAAGGGCGAACGCGGCGAGCGCGGCAAAGACCAGCAGCGGCAACAGACCGCGCCAGACAAATGGCCACACGGGCGGGTCGCGCAGCACGAGCATTCGACGGCGAACAGCAGCCAAACTGCCGCCTGATTGCCGCGAAACAGCGACGCTATCTTCCACTGACACCTCCCCGTTTCTTCTCGGCGGTGATGCAAGAACGATGACAGCTCGATTCATCCGGCATTATCGCGACCGTCAAGAACGGGGTCAATAAGGCCGCAAGACGATTGTGAGCACCGGAATCAAACAACTTAGCCGCATGGCACGCGGCGCGACATTTCATGGCGGCTTGACCCAGGCTCGCACATGGGTAGACTCCCTGCCCTCGACTTCGGGACTATCCACGATGAATGTTCGGTCGCTCGACGTTACGCCGTTCGGCGTAGCCGCCTCCGGCGCGGAGCCGATCATCGGCGGGCGCGTCGAACTCCAGCTGCTGACGACGCTCAGGTGCAATCTCAAGTGCACCTACTGTTCGCTCGGCGTTGGCGATGTGCTGGGTTCGCAAACGGAATTGAAGTACGACATCGACCAGCTGGCAGCGTTCGTCGCCAGGCACCTCGAGCACAAGGAAGTCTATGTGACCTTCTACGGCGGCGAACCCACGCTTAACCGGCCGATGATGGAAGCGGTAATGCGGAGGTTCCCCGAGTTCCGGTACCAGTTGCAGACCAACGGCACGCTGCTCGACGACCTGCCCGACTGGATGCTGGCTCGCTTCTCGAACATCCTGGTCTCCATCGACGGCGGCGAGGCGATCACCGACCGCTACCGCGGCCGCGGCATCTGGCGGCAGGTGATCCGCAATCTCGACAAAGTGCATGAGCGCGTCGGCGGCACCATCACCGCGCGTGTCACCTGGGGCAACCCCGACACCACTTTCGAAGAGCTCGACGAACTGGCCTCGGCGCACGAGGCCATCGACTACCTGTATTGGCAGTTCGTCGCCGACGAGATGTACGGCGGCGATTCGGTGGCGAAGCGTCAGGCCGTGCTGGTGAAACTCATCGACAAGTTCTTCGCCCCGACCGACACGCTCTATCCGCTCATTCCGCTGATGGGCATGGTGCGCAACAAGCTGCTGCCCGGCCGCGCGCAGGAACTCTACGCCGGCCTGACGCAATGCCGCGTCTCGTCACACCTGATCAACGTCATGCCCAGCGGCGAGATCTTCCCGTGCCCCGACATGATGTACGACCCGGCCATGCAGATGGGCGAGATTCAGGGCAATTGGCTGAAGAGAAGCCCGCTGCAACCGCAGCCGGAAATGCCGTGCGCGTCCTGCGAGGCATTTTCCTGGTGCCGACGCAACTGCATGAAGAACCTCTGGCGCGGCTACGTGCAGAAGGACGCCCGCTACCGCGAAAACGTCGTCGAGCCTATCTGCGAATTGATTCGCTTCATGGGCCGCGAGATCGACCGCCACGATCCGCACGCGTGGTTCGCGCGCCTGCCCGTGCCGGTGAGGAAGCGCCTCGTCGACAACGAAGTCTACGAGTACGTGGAGATCATGCCGTGAGGTGGCCGGCCGCAATTGCCTGACGTGCGCTGATCGTACGACTGGCCAGTAGGCAGCACGGCCCTGGCGACGCCGGCCGCATGCCGCTCGCCAAGACGGAATTCGGCGACCTTGCCCTGAAGGGGCTGCTCAACTACACGAACGGCAAGAATCTCGACACAGGCGATGGCCTCTACAACATCATGCCGCTGAATGGGAAGTTGACCCTGACCCACGCGCTGGGC
>DATJQH010000098.1:0-6438 GCA_035505955.1 Rhodocyclaceae bacterium | reverse complement strand
GGGATGGTTCCGTCGTCCTGTGGACCAGCAACTACAACATCAGCTCGCCCACGGGCTACGCCGACATGTACGCGATTCAGTCGCCGCTCAAGTAGGACCGATAGTCAGCCCTCGTGGCACGCCGAGCTGCGGCGTGCCACGGGCGGTCACCCGAACAGCCGCGAAAGATTCTCGAGATACGCCGCCGCAGCGGCGTCACCCTCCACCGGCGCCCAGGGCGCCTTCTCTTCGGCAGTCAGAGCGACGTAGGGGCCGGCCTTGGCTTCGAGAAAGATGGTCCCGGGTTCGAGCGCGAACACGGTATGCCAGGTTCCATGGGGAATATCGACGCCGCACGGCGTACCATCGCGGCTGACTCTTGCGACCTCCACGACCCGACCGGCATCGTCGAACGTGACGAGGCCCAGCGCACCGCGCAGCACCACCATGGTCTCGCTCTTGTTCGGATCGAGATGACGGTGCGGCATCACGTAGGAGCCGGGTTCGATGGCGTTGAGCAGCCGGTGGCCGGGCTGATCGTCACTCGTGTGGAAGTTGCGGTTCTTGCGGCCGCGCGGACTGGCCTTGGCTTCGGCGCTGACTTCGTTCAGCAGCGCGTCGTCGATGAGTCGAATCACGAGTAGATCACTTTCACGTTGCTGGGCGTCAGCCACTCGCCGAGCGTGGCAAGCAGCGCATCGTCGAGTTTGACGCGCCAGTTCTCGGGCAGTGGAATCTCGGCCTCGGCATCGCCGTTGCGGTAGGCGAGCCGCACCGGACAGGCGCCGTTGCGGTAGGGCGCCAGGATGGCTTGCAGCTTGCGCGCATCGTCGGCGCGCGTGCCGCCGTTCATCGACAAGCGCAGCACCTTGGCGAAACGGGCACGCGCTTCGCCCAGCGTCAGCAGGCGGTCGGCGGTGATGCGCAGGCCGCCCGTGTAGTCGTCGTTCTGCACCTTGCCTTCGACCATCAGCAGTTCGTCTTCCCTGATCTTGCCGCGCTCGGCTTCCCACAGTTCGTTGAACACGGAGACTTCGATCTGCTTCGTCGCGTCGTCGAGCAGGACGATGCACATCTTGCCGCGCCGGGTCATCTGGGTGCGCGTGCTGATGACGACGCCGGCCATCAGCACCGGGTCGCGCTGCGCCTGCAGTTCGCCCAGTCGCCGCTTGACGAAGGACTTCAGTTCCTGCGCGTATTCGTTGTACGGATGGCCGGAGAGGAAGAAGCCGAGCGCCTGCTTTTCGTTGAGCAACTGTTCGCGCTCGCCCCAGCGCGGCACGTCGACGTAGTGCGTCTGCGGTGCGTCGTTCGGCCCGCCCATGTCGAACAATCCGCCTTGGAGGGCGTTACGCTCGGCCTGCTCGGCGGCATCCAGCGCGACGCCGACCGAAGCGAGCAGCTTGTGGCGGTGGTCGTCGAGGCTGTCGAAGGCGCCGGCGCGGATCAACGCCTCGATGACGCGGCGGTTGACCACGCGCTTGTCCACACGGCGGCAGAACTCGAAGAGGTCGATGAAAGGACCGGCGTCGGAACGCGCCTTGAGGATAACGGACAACGCCGATTCGCCCGTGCCCTTGATGGCACCGAGGCCGTAGCGGATGGTCCTGCCGTCGGTCGGCTGGAAGCGCACGTCGCCGAGGTTGATGTCGGGCGGCAGGAAGGCGATGCCGTTTTCTTTGGCATCGTTGTAGAAGAACTGCACCTTGTCGGTGTTCGCCATTTCCGACGACAGCGTCGCGGCGACGAAGGCCGACGGATGGTGGTGCTTGAGCCACGCGGTCTGGAAGGCGACCACGGAATAGGCGGCGGCGTGCGATTTGTTGAAGCCGTAGCCGGCGAACTTCTCCATGGTGTCGAAGATTTCGTTCGCGAGGTCGGCGCCAATGCCGTTCGTGCCCGCGCCCGCAACGAACTTGGTGCGCTCCTTGGCCATCTCCTCGACCTTCTTCTTGCCCATGGCACGGCGCAGGAGGTCGGCACCGCCGAGCGAGTAGCCGGCGATCACCTGCGCCGCCTGCATCACCTGCTCCTGGTAGATCATGATGCCGTAGGTGTTGGCCAGCACCTTCTCCAGGTCGGGATGCGGGTAGATGACGCGTTCGCGCTTGTGCTTGCGCGCGATGAAGCTCGGGATGTTCTCCATCGGCCCCGGCCGATAGAGCGCGTTCAGCGCGATCAGGTCTTCGATGCAGTCGGGCCGCGCCTGCACCAGCGCATCCTTCATGCCGCCGGATTCGAACTGGAACACCGCCGTGGTGTTGCCGTTCTTGAACACGCTGTCGTAGGTCGGCTTGTCGTCCAGCGGCAAAGTGTCGAGGTCGACGTCGGCGCCGTCGACAGTGCGCGCGAAATGCACGGCCTCGGACAGTATCGTCAGCGTGCGCAGGCCAAGGAAGTCGAACTTGACGAGGCCCGCCTTCTCGACGTCGTCCTTGTCGAACTGACTCACCGTCGTGGCGCCGCCGTCCGCCGAATAGAGCGGGCAGAAATCCGTGAGCTTGCCCGGCGCGATCAGCACGCCGCCGGCGTGCATGCCGACGTTGCGCGTGAGTCCTTCCAGCTTCAGCGCCAGTTCCCAGAGCGTCTTCAGCCCTTCTTCCTCGTCGAGGCGCTGGCGGATGGCCGGTTCGACCTCCATCGCCTTTTCGAGCGTGATGCCGAGTTCGTTCGGGATCAGCTTGGCAAACTGGTCGACGAAGTTGAAGCCGAGGTCGAGCACGCGGCCGACGTCGCGGATCACCGCCTTGGCCGCCATGGTGCCGAAGGTGGCGATCTGCGACACCGCGTGGCCGCCGTACTTTTCCTTGACGTACTGGATGACGCGGTCGCGCCCTTCCTGGCAGAAGTCGATGTCGAAGTCGGGCATCGAAACGCGTTCCGGATTCAGGAAGCGCTCGAACAGCAGTTCGTAGCGGATCGGATCGAGGTCGGTGATCAGCAACGAATACGCCACCAGCGAACCGGCGCCGGAACCGCGCCCCGGGCCGACGGGCACGCCGTTCTTCTTCGCCCACTGGATGAAGTCGGCAACGATCAGGAAGTAGCCCGCGAAGCCCATCTGCTGGATGGTCCTGATCTCGAACTCAAGACGCTCGGCGTACCGCGGGGCCTGACTATTGCGTCGGGCGGGATCGGGGAAGACCTGCAGCAGACGCTGTTCGAGGCCGAGGCGCGACTGCTGCGCGAGGTACTCGTCGAGCGAAACGCCCTCGGGCGTGGGGAAGATCGGCAGCCTGCTCTTGCCCAGTTCGATGGAGACGCTGCAGCGCTTGGCGATCTCCACCGAATTCTCCAGCGCCTCGGGCAGGTCGGCAAACAGTTCGGCCATCTCGGCCTGAGACTTGAAGTACTGCTCGCGCGTGAAATTACGCGGCCGGCGCGGGTCCGCGAGCACGTAGCCCTCGGCAATGCAGACGCGCGTTTCGTGCGCGTCGAAGTCCTCGCGCTTCAGGAACTGGACCGGATGCGTCGCCACGATGGGCAGGCCGAGTTCGCTGGCCAGCACGACCGTCTGTGCCACGTGCGATTCCTGCTGAGGCTGGCTGCGATTGCCATGCGGGCGCTGCACCTCGAGGTAGTAGCTGTCGGGAAACAGTTTCGCCCAGGCGGTGGCGCAAGCCCTGGCCTTGTCCGCCTTGCCGGCGGCGAGCCATTGGCCAACGTCGCCGAACTGCGCGCCGGACAGCGCAATCAGGCCGGAGTTGTCGCCGTTGGCAATGGCGGCACGCGCAATCTCGGCGCGGCCGTGGCGGCGCGGCGCCAGGTAGGCGGTGGTGAGCAGTTCGCACAGGCGCAGGTAGCCGGCGCGGTTCCGGGCCAGCAGCAGCAGACGCGCCACGCTGTCGCGTCCGGCATCCTGCGCATCTTCTTCGGCGATCCAGGCGTCCACCCCCACGATCGGCTTGATGCCCGCCGAGCGCGCACCGGAATAGAACTTGACCATGCCGAACATGTTGGCGAGGTCGGTCAGCGCCAGCGCCGGCATGCCATCCTCCCGCGCGCGGCCGATGGCAGCATCGAGACGGGTCAGGCCGTCGGTGATCGAGTATTCGCTGTGCAGCCGCAGGTGGATGAAGTGCGGCGACGAAGGCTGGGACATGCGGCGATTCTACCGCCGCAGCCAGGCCCGAGCCTTCATCCTTGCCACCGGCATAGGTATGGGTGAAAATGGCAAATTTTCCGAAGGTCCGATTCGATGTCGCACGGCAGTATCGACACTCAGGTTGCCACGCTGCGGGCACGGTGGCAGGACTACCGCGACCGCGGCGGCTTCGAACAGTTCGTCGAGTTCACGCTCGCGCTGAACAGCCTCGCCGAGCGGCTGGCGCGCCTGCGGCTGCCCGGCTTGGTTCGGCAGTGCGAAGGACTGGAGAACGCAGCGCTGGCGCTGTTCGGCGACCCCGACACGCACCCGATCGCGGCCCAGACGGTTTTGGCGCTAGACCGCCAGCTTGAGTCCCTGCTCGGCTCGATCCTGAGCGCGCGGCGCTTCGACAGCCCGTCCGACAAGCGCGCCGAGGACGCGGTCACCGACAAGCGCCCCAACGAGTGGATCAAGCCGCGTACGATCTGGATGTACACCGCCCCCACGGCGGGCTGGTCGCCGGGCCTCGCGGCCCAGTTGTCGTTCTACGGCTTCCAGGTGCGCGTGGTGCCCTGGTGCGACGAGATCCCGGCCGAGGATTCGCCGTTCGCCGTCATCTTCGTGCCGGGCGATGCCGAGAAGGTGACGAGCGCGCAGGAACTCGAGGACATCCGCCGCGTACGCGGTGCCTGCCCGGCAAGCCAGTTCTTCTTCGTTGGCGTGCCGAGCACACTCGACCGCATGGTCGAACTGATGCGCGCCGGCATCGACGTCACCATCCAGCGCGACGAGCAGATGGCGGGGCTGCTTTCCAGCGTTCTCAACCTTGTCCAGACGCACGAACTCGAGCGCTATCGCATCCTGATCGTCGAGGACTCGCGCGTCGCCCTGACGCAGATCCAGCGCGCGTTGAAGCAGCACGGCATCGACAGCCACACCATTCCCGACCCGAGCCGGCTGTTCGAGGCGATCGAGGAATACCGCCCCGACCTCGTGCTGATGGACATGTACATGCCCACCTGCAACGGCGTTGAAGCCACGCGCGCACTGCGCCAGCTTTCCGCATACCAGGCGCTACCCATTGTTTACCTGTCGAGCGAGACCGACGTCGGCCTGCAGGTCGAGGCGCTGCGCCTGGGCGGAGACCAGTTCCTGACCAAGCCGTTCAACCCCGTGCTGCTCGCCGCTACGGTGAAGACCACGATCGAGCGCCACCGCGAAATGCGCCGCGCCAGCCGCCACGACGGTCTTACCGGTTTGCTCAACCACACCGCCGCCAAGGCCGAACTGGACATGCGCCTGGCCGCGCTGCCTCCGGATGGACGCCTCAGCGTGGCCATGATCGACATCGATCACTTCAAGTCGGTCAACGACAGCTTCGGCCACCCGGTCGGCGATCAGGTGATACGCAGCCTGGCCTGGCTGCTGAAGGGCTGGCTGCGCGGCACGGACGTGATCGGCCGCTACGGTGGCGAGGAATTCCTGATCGCGATGTCCGGCATCGACATCAGCGAAGCGCACGTGGTGCTCGACAGCATTCGCGCCCATTTCTCCAACCTGCCGCATGTCCATGCGACGGGTAGCCTGCATGTCACGTTCAGCGCCGGCATCGCTGCCGTGCCGCATTTCTCGCGCGCCAGCGACCTCATCGAGGCCGCCGACCAGGCGCTGCTGCAGGCGAAGGCGCTCGGGCGCAACCAGGTCGTGGAAGCTCGCCCGATGAGGCTCGGCTAGGCGCCGCTCAGGCGCCGTCCACCCAGTCCAGAATCGGCTGCCACTGCTGCCAGTCCTGCGCGGCACGCGAGGCGGGCAGATCAAAAATCGTGAGGCCGTGGGCCGCCGCCTGCACGTAGTTCTGTGTGTCGCGCAGACAGGTCAGCACCGGCAGGCCGGTACCGCCGAGAAAACGCTCCAGTTCGCCGGCGGCGCGCGTGCGTGCGTCAACGCGATTGCCGACAATGGCCACGAATGCATCATGCCTCCGCACTTCCTTTTCCTCAGCCAGTGCGTCGAGGAAATGGCGAGTGGCCAGGATGTCGAAGATCGACGGCTGCAGCGGCACCAGCACGTGATCGACGATCTTAAGCACATGTGCGAGCTTCTTGCCGTGCAGTCCGGCCGGGGTGTCGAGGATTGCATGGGTCGTGCCGTTGGGCGGCCGCGCCGGACGGTCGGTCTCGATCTCCCAGCCGTCGATGCGCGGCAGCGCTGGCGGCCGCAGGCGCAGCCACTCGCGCGACGACTGCTGGCGATCGATGTCGCCGAGCATGACGTGGTGGCCCTGGCGCGCCAGCCAGCCGGCCAGGTTGGTCGCCAGCGTGCTCTTGCCGCTGCCCCCCTTCGGGTTGGCCACCATGACGCTCTTCATGGCA
>DATJQH010000097.1:0-23482 GCA_035505955.1 Rhodocyclaceae bacterium | reverse complement strand
CGCGCCGCGGCGGCCATGGACCGCCAGCTGGGCGGCGACGGCGACATCGAGGAGAAGCTCCTGCCCGACGGCTGGCACACCTCGCCCTTCCTCGGCTGCGACACCGGATTCAATCACCTGCACCGCCTGCACCCGCTCAAGGTCACACCGGCCGAGCGCAGGAACTGGAACGAGGTGGAGCACGCCTTCACGGAGGCCGATGCGCGCGCCGAAGGATCGCGCTGCCTCAAGTGCAACCTGGCTCCGGCGATCGCCGAACCGATCGAGCCGCCGGCACCGGCGTAGGCACACCCGCACGGCGTACCACGCGGGCTGACTTTCAGTTCCGGTTCTTGAACCCGAGCAGGAAGCGGTGCGGCCCGGGCACGCCGGGCGGCACGAGGGCAACGCGATCGCCGGGACGGATGCGGGCGATGTCGGCCGCGTAGGCCTTGCGGTTGACGAAGATGACTTCGACGCGCTCGGGCGCGACGCCGAGTTGCTGCAGGAGCTGCGGCCCCGTCAGTTCGCCGGCGATTTCGAGCGCGCGCGGGTTGGGCCACTGCTGCTCGCGGAAGTACTCGGCCATGCCCATGTAGGCGTGCAGTTCGATCGGCATGCTCATGACATCATTTCTCGGCCGCCCGGTACGCGGCGTTCAGGATCTCGACCGGATGCGCCACCGGTTGCGGCAGCATCTGGTTGAACTGTAGCCGACAACTCAGGCAGTCGGTGAGAAGCGTTTCGGGCGCGGCCTTTTCCACCTTGCGCATCAGCCGGCGGCCGATGGCGACCGATGTGGGATGGAACTTCTTCTTGAAGCCCATGATGCCGCCCAGGCCGCAGCAGTCGAGCGGCTCGCCGACGCGCCCGGCGTTCGCGCCCGGCAGCAGCGCCATCAATTTCAGCCAGGGCTGGCCGATGTTCTGCTCGCGCTGGTGGCAGGGCGCGAAGTAGGCCATGTGCCCGGGCACGGCGCCGAAGTTGCGATTGAGCCTGCCTTCGGCATCGAGCCGCAGCAGGTATTCGCCGAGGTCGTAGACGCGGCTGGCGATGCGCATGCGCTGCACGCCGTCGAACATGCCGAAGTAGCCGCGGTCGCGCATGAGGCCATGCATGACGAAGCGCAGCGTCGAGGGTTGCGTCGCCCGCTCGAACATCGGATCGGCGCGGCCGTGGAAGGCGAATTCCTCGCGCCGCAAGCGTTCGCCGATGCGCAGCAGGTCGCCGCCCTCCTCCTGCGCCACGGCGTCGACGCGCGCCCGGTATTCGGGCGAACTCAGGGCGTCGGCCGGCAGCACCGACTTGTAGAAGTAGCCGCAGGTCGGGCAGGAACAGACGATGTCGTAGCCGTCCTCGACCACGCGCGTCAGCTCGCCGACGTTGAAGCCGGCAGTGCGGCGGGTAAACGCGCGGTCGCCTTCGAGCATGGTCGGCATGCCGCAGCACTGCTGCGGCGGCACATACACGGCGATGCCGTTGCGCTCCAGCACCTCGACCGTCGCCTTGGCGACGTCCGGGAACAGGTAGCGCGCGGTGCAGCCCGTGAAGTAGGCGACCTTCGGGCCGTCGCCGACGGGCTTCTCGTGCAGCCCGCGCCGTTTCGCCCAGACATCGAAGGACTGGCGCGGAAACAGCGGCAGCTTGCGTTCCGGGTGAATGCCGGTGACGCGCTTGATGCCGCGGCCTACGGCGTGGTCGCCAAGCAGCGCGTTGGTCAGGCTCGGCACCGCGCCGCCGAGCTTCGACAGCAGGCGCACGTCTTCCAGCACCCGGACGGTCGGCGACAGGCCCTTCTGCTCGACGAAGCCGTCCTTGGCCTGGCGAATCCAGGTGCGGATCTCGACGCAGGGGCAGATGCCGCACAGGTTGCAAAGGTCGGTCAGGCGTGCGAGTTCGACGTCGGAAATGGCGCGGCGACCGGCGCGCTCGCGGTCGTGCAGGCGGAACAGGCGCCGCATGAACAGGCACGATGATTCCTTCAGGTTGTCGCGGCACCAGTCGCAGTTGGCGCAGCGATCGACCGCCTGCCGGATGAAGCTCTCAGGCGATTTGGGGTTCATGGGCGTCTCGGTTCTCTCTGTTCGTCAGATCTGTGCCAAACCGTGACAGTTCATCGCGCCGGTTTGATCTTTGTCTAGGAAGTCGCATTTTTATTATGCAATACTTTGCATATGAACAGCGCAGATCGTGATCTGTCGGCGGTTCAACCGAAACCGAAATCCCAATCACCTCATCGGAGGCATCCATGGACAAGATCATCCGCGTCAACATGACCGATCTCACCACCCGCGTCGAGACCGCGCCTTCGGCCTGGGCAGGCCTGGGCGGCCGGGCCCTCACTTCCACCATCGTTGCCGCCGAAGTGCCGCCGACCTGCCATGCGCTGGGCCCCAGCAACAAGCTGGTGTTCGCGCCCGGCCTGCTCTCGGGCACGGCGGCAGCCAACTCGGGCCGCATCTCGGCCGGCGCCAAGAGCCCGCTCACGGGCGGCATCAAGGAATCGAACGCCGGCGGCACCGCCGCGCGCATGCTGGCCAAGCTCGGCATCAAGGCGCTGGTGCTCGAAGGCCAGCCGAAGGACGACAAGTGGTACAGCGTGCACGTGACGAAGGACGCCGTCACGGTTCGCGAAGAGAAGGACACCGCGGGGATGGGCAACTACGACCTGGTCGCCAAGGTGCAGGCGCGCTACGGCCTGCCGGTCGGCGTGATCTCGATCGGCCCGGTGGGCGAGATGAAGATGCTCACCGCCAACATCTCGGTGGCCGACCCCGAATCGCACATCCGCAGCATCGGCCGCGGCGGCCTCGGCGCCGTCATGGGCTCGAAGCGGGTGAAGTTCATCTCGATCGACGAAACCGGTGTCCCGCCGGTGATGGCGAAGGATGCGGCCAAGTTCAAGGAAGCTTCCAAGGTGTTCGCCCAGACGCTGCTCGACCATCCGGTCAGCGGCCAGGGCCTGCCCAAGTACGGCACCGACGTGCTGGTGAACATCCTGCACGAAGCCGGCGGCCTGCCGACGCGCAACTTCACCAGCGGCCAGTTCGCGGCCCATAACAATATCTCCGGCGAGACCATGCACGACACGATCGTCGCGCGCGGCGGCATGCCCACGCACGCCTGCCACCCGGGCTGCCAGATCCAGTGTTCGCAGGTCTACAACGACAAGGACGGCAAGTACCTCACCTCCGGTTTCGAGTACGAGACCATCTGGGGCATGGGCGCCGACTGCTGCATCGAGGACCTCGACGACATCGCCATGGCCGACCGCATCATGGACGACATCGGCTGCGACAGCATCGAGGCGGCGGTGACGTTCGGCGTCGCCATGGAAGCCGGCGTGCTGAAGTTCGGCGACGGCAAGGAAGTGGTACGCATGCTGAAGGACGAGATCGGCAAGGGCACGCCGCTGGGCCGCATCCTCGGCGGCGGCGCGGCTGCGGTCGGCCGCACGTTCGGCGTCACGCGCGTGCCGGTGGTCAAGAACCAGGGCATCCCGGCCTACGATCCGCGCGCCGTCAAGGGCATCGGCGTCACCTATGCGATGTCGACCATGGGCGCCGACCACACCGCCGGCTATGCGGTGGCGACGAACATCCTCAGCGTCGGCGGCCACGTCGATCCGCTGGCGAAGGAAGGCCAGGTGGAACTGGCGCGCAACCTGAACATCGCCACGGCCGCGATCGATTCCACCGGCATGTGCCTGTTCATCGCCTTCCCGGCGCTCGACATTCCGGCCTGTCTGACTTCCCTGATCGACATGATCAATGCGCGCTTCGGCATCAACCTCACCGGCGACGACGTCACGGCGCTCGGCAAGTCGGTGCTCAAGACCGAGCATGCGTTCAACGTCGCGGCGGGCCTGACGCGGGAACACGACCGGCTGCCCGAGTTCTTCTCGCTCGAAAAGCTGCCGCCGCACAACGTGGTCTGGGACTTCACGCCGGAAGAGCTGGACGCTTACTGGAACTTCTGATGCGATGAAGGTGCGCCTGCGCCTCTACGCCACCCTGCGCGACCATCTGCCTCCGGGCACGGACACGCAGGGTGCCGTGCTCGACCTGCCGGCCAGCACCACCATTCCGGAGGCGCTGGCCGCGCTCGACGTGCCGCTCTCGCTCGCCCATATCATCCTCATCAACGGCCGCCACGTGCTGAAGCCGGACGCACCGACGCGCCGGCTGAACGAGGGCGACGAACTGGCCGTGTTCCCCGCCATCGGCGGCGGCTAGCCGGACTCAGCCACCCCCGCGCTGCATCGCGCGGTCCATGCGCGCGACCATCGCCTTGAACTGATCGGGCGTTCCTGCCGTACCACGCAGGCTGACTTTCAGACGCGGCATCCGCAGCAGCGCGATGTCGTGCGGCGGCAGGGGTTCGAGGCTGACCTCCATGGCGGCCTGCCCGTCTTCGACGCAGAGCCGGCCGGCGCGATCGGCAACGCGGCCCGGGAAGGCCATGGCCAGCGCCCGCCGGAATTCCGCCGGCGTGGTCCAGACTTCGCGTTCGATGGTGACATGCGGCTCGGTCATGTTAGAACGTGGCTCGCTTGCATGCGGAGTCGGCCGATTATGGAACGAAGAAACCTCCCTGGACAGCGCTGGCTGAACGTGGCCTTGCGCGGCCTGCACCTCGTTGCCGTGATCGTGCTCGGCGCGGCGCTGCTCGGCGCACCGGTGCAGGCCGACAGCGCCGTGCACGGGTTGTGGCTGACCGGGCTCGCCATGCTGGCGCTCGATACCTGGCGCAAGCCGTCGCACCTGTGCGAAGCCTCCGGCGTGGCGCTGATGGTGAAGCTGGTACTGGTCGGCTGGATGGCGGTCGACGCGGCGAGTCGGTCCGTGCTGTTCTGGATCGTCGTGATCGGTTCTGGCGTGTTCGCGCACGCCCCCGCGAGCTTCCGGCACGCGGTCGTGATTCGGATCAGGCGATCCCCACAAAACCAGTAATGTCAATTGCTGCGGTGCAGTTTGTTGATCTGGATCAAATATGCTAGTTTTCACATAACCGGCGAATCGTCGGTGCTGGTCACAACAACAACCCAACAGAGGAGACTGAGATGCACAAATCGCTGTACATCGATGCCAACAAGTGCACCGGCTGCCTGCAGTGCGAGATGGCGTGCTCGTTCGAGAACTACGGCATCTTCAACCCCGCCAAGTCGCGCATCAAGGTCTTCGAGTTCGAGCATGAAGGCCGCAAAGTGCCCTACACCTGCACGCAGTGCGCGGAAGCCTGGTGCCTGCAGGCGTGCCCGGTCGATGCGATCCGCGTTGATTTCGCCACCGGCGCCAAGGTGGTGAACGAAGCAACCTGCGTCGGCTGCAAGGTGTGCACCATCGCCTGCCCGTTCGGCACGATCAATTACGTCGCCGACACCGGCAAGGTGCAGAAGTGCGACCTCTGCGGCGGCGAACCGGCGTGCGCGGAAGCCTGCCCGACCACCGCCATCACCTTCGTCGACGCCGACTGGACCGGGCTCGACAAGATGCGCGCCTGGGCCGGCAAGACCGATAACGCGGCGCGCGCCAGCGCCTGAGCGAAGGAGAAGACCATCATGGCATGGACCCGCAAGATCCTGCGCGTCGACCTCACCAAGGGCACGTGCAAATCCGAACCGCTCAACATGGAGTGGGCGCAGCAATACCTCGGCCAGCGCGGACTGGCCACCAAGTACTTCGTCAGCGAAGTCGATCCGAAGGTCGATCCGCTATCGCCCGCGAACAAGCTGATCATGACCACGGGGCCGCTGACCGGCACGCCGGCCTCCACCGGCGGCCGCTATTCGGTGGTGACCAAGGGCGCATTGACAGGGGCGATCGCCTGCTCGAACTCGGGCGGCTACTTCGGCGCCGAACTCAAGTCGGCCGGCTGGGACATGATCATCTTCGAGGGCAAGAGCGCGAAGCCGGTCTATCTCTCGATCGAGAATGACAGGGCCGAACTCAAGGACGCGAGCCACCTGTGGGGCAAGACGACCTGGCAGACCGAGGAGATCATCAAGAAGTCGCACCAGGACCCGCAGACCCGCATCTGCAGCATCGGCCGTGCCGGCGAAAACGGCGTACTCTATGCCTGCGTCATCAACGATCTGCACCGCGCCGCCGGCCGCTCGGGCGTCGGCACGGTGATGGGGTCGAAGAACCTGAAGGCCGTGGCGGTGCGCGGCACCGTCGGCGTGGGCAACGTCAAGGATCCGAAGGCTTTCATGGCCGCGGTCGCGGCCGGCAAGAAGGTGCTGGCCGGCAACGCCGTGACGGGCCAGGGCTTGCCGACTTACGGCACCCAGGTGCTGATGAACGTGATCAACGAAATGGGCGCGCTGCCGACGCGCAACCACCGCGATGTGCAGTTCGAGGATGCGCGCAAGATCTCGGCCGAGGCGATGCGCGAAAAGCGGCCGAGCGACGGCAAGGCGCAGCTCGTGGCCAACGCCGCCTGCTTCGGTTGCACCATCGCCTGCGGGCGGGTGGCCAAGATCGACCAGACGCACTTCAGTGTGGTGAACAAGCCCGAGTATTGGGGTGCCTCCGGCGGTCTCGAATACGAAGCCGCCTGGGCGCTGGGTGCTGCCAACGGCGTCGGCGATCTGGAAGCGCTCCAATATGCCAACCTGATCTGCAACGAGGACGGCTTCGATCCGATCTCGTTCGGCGCTACCGTCGGCGCGGCAATGGAGCTCTACGACCTCGGCATCCTGACCAGGGAGCAGATCGGCATGGATGCGCCGTTCGGCTCGGCCAAGGCGCTGTGCGACCTCGCCGTGATGACGGCCAAGGGCGAAGGCTTCGGCAAGGAACTCGGCCAGGGTTCGGCGCGCCTGTGCGCGAAGTACGGCAAGCCCGAACTCTCGATGTCCGTGAAGAAGCAGGAGTTCCCGGCTTACGATTCGCGCGGCATCCAGGGCATGGGCCTCACCTACGCGACGTCGAACCGCGGTGCCTGCCACTTGCGCAGCTATACCGTTGCGTCCGAAGTACTGGGCATTCCGGTCAAGACCGATCCGCTGGTGACCGACGGCAAGGCCGATCTGGTCAAGGCGTTCCAGGATGCCACGGCGGTGTTCGACTCGGCCGGCATCTGCATCTTCACGTCGTTCGCGTGGACGCTGGCCGACGTGCAGCCGCAGATCGCAGCGGCCTGCGAAGGCGACTGGTCGATGGAGAAGTTGAACGAGGTGGGCGAGCGCATCTGGAACCTGGAGCGCCAGTTCAACCTCGCCGCCGGCTTCACGGCCAAGGACGACGACCTGCCGCCGCGCCTGAAGACGGAACCCGCGAAGACCGGTCCGGCCAAGGGCCTGGTAAACGGCATCGACAAGATGAAGCCCGAGTACTACAAGACGCGGGGCTGGGACGCCAACGGCGTGCCGACCAAGGAGACTTTGCACCGCCTGGGGTTGTAGCCATGAAGCACGTCATCATCGGCAACGGCCCGACGGGTCTCGTCGCCGCCGAGACGCTGCGCCGCCTGCAACCGCAGTCGGACATCGCGCTGATCGGCGACGAGGCGGAGCCGCCCTATTCGCGCATGGCGATTCCCTATTTTCTCCAGGGCAACATCGCGATCGAAGGCACCTATCTGCGCAAGTCCGCCGACCATTACGCGCGGCAACGCATCGAGCTCGTGCGGGGACGCGTGACGCGCCTCGAGCCGCGCATCAAGCAGCTCGACTTCCAGGACGGCCGCAGGATCGTCTATGACAGGCTGCTGATCGCCACCGGCTCGCAGCCAGTGCGGCCACCGGTGCCGGGCATGGACCTGCCCAACGTGCACACCTGCTGGACGCTCGACGACGCGCGCGCCATCGCCGCCAAGGCGAAGCCGGGCGCGCGGGTGCTGCAACTCGGCGCCGGCTTCATCGGCTGCATCATCATGGAGGCGCTGTCGGCGCGCGGCGTCAAGCTGACCGTGGTCGAAATGGGCGACCGCATGGTGCCGCGCATGATGACCGAGACCGCCGGGGGCATGATCCGGCGCTGGGTCGAAAGCAAGGGCGTCGCGGTACACGTCAACACGGCCATCACGGCGATCGAGCAGAAGGACGGCGCGCTGGCGGTGAAAGTCAGCCCCGGTGGTACGCCGCTGATGGCCGACCTGGTGATCTGCGCGGCGGGCGTGCGGCCGACCATCGGCTTCCTCGCCGGCAGCGGCATCGAAATGCGCTACGGCGTGCGCGTGGACAATCACATGCGGACGTCATTACCCGACATCTACGCCGCCGGCGACGTCACCGAGGCCATCGGTTTCCATTCGGGTCAGCCGGAACTCAACGCCATCCAGCCCAACGCCGCCGACCAGGCACGCATCGCCGCGCACAACATGGCCGGCGACACCACGGCGTCGCAGGGCAGCCTCGCCATCAACGTGCTCGACTCGCTGGGCATGATCTCCTCGTCGTTCGGCCAGTGGTGGGGCGCCAAGCCCGACGAAGGCGGCAGCGGCATCGAACTGGCGGACGAAGGCACGCATCGCTACCTGTCGCTGCAATTCAAGGACGACGTCATGATCGGCGCCACCAGCATCGGCTGGACCGACCACGTCGGCATGCTGCGCGGCCTGATCCAGACGCGGACGCCACTTGGCGTCTGGAAGAATCGCCTGCTCGCCGATCCCACCGCGTTCGCGGCGGCCTATCTCGCCACGGCGCAGAAGGCAGCCTAGCGGGCACGGATGCGCGTCACGTTCAAGCTCTTTGCCATGCTGCAGGACTATCTTCCGGCCGAGGCACGGGTAAACAACGCGCTGCGCCTCGACGTCGCCGAGGGCACGACGATCGCCAAGCTGATCGAACAGTTCGGCCTGCCGATGAAGTCGTGCCATCTCGTGCTGGTCGACGGGCTCTTCATTCCGCCGGCGGAACGGGCCGGACGCGTGCTCAAGGAAGGCGAAACGCTGGCCATCTGGCCGCCGATCGCCGGCGGCTGAGTTCGCACGGCGCACCATCGGGGCTGACTTTCACGCGCAGCGTTTGGCGTGCCGGAGGAATTGGCCTAGATTGGCAGTTTGTTCAACCGGATGTTCCGAGCCATGACCCCGAACCCCTCGCGCCTCGACGACCGTGATACCCACTCGCTGACGGTCGATCGCGCCCGCGCGACCCTGCTGGCGATGCTGACGGCCGTAGGCGGCCGCGAGCGCGTCTTCGTGCGCGAGGCGCTCGGCCGGGTGCTGGCCGAGGACGTGATCTCGCCGGTCGACGTGCCGGCCCACGACAACTCGGCGATGGACGGCTGGGCGGTGCGCAGCGCCGACCTTGCCGCCGTCGGCGATACGCGGCTGAAAAACGTCGGCAGCGCCTTCGCCGGCCGCGCCTACGAAGGTTTGGTGGGGCACGGCGAGGCCGTGCGCATCATGACCGGCGCCGTGCTGCCCGCCGGCGTCGACTGCGTGGTGGTTGACGAAGTGGCGCGCACCGAGGGCGACACGGTGATCGTGCCGGCGGGCCAGCGGGCGGAGCAGAACACGCGCCGCGCCGGCGAAGACCTGCGCGTCGGCCGACCGGCCCTGGCGACAGGCAAGCTGTTGCGCCCCGCCGAACTGGGCATCATCGCCTCGCTGGGCATCGCCGAGGTGTCGGTGCGGCGGCGCGTACGCGTGGCACTGTTCTCGACCGGCGACGAACTGTGTTCTCTGGGGACGCCACTGTTCCCGGGCGCGGTCTACGACAGCAACCGCTACACGCTCCACGGCATGCTGGCCCGGCTGGGCTGCGAAGTGATCGACATGGGCGTCGTCACGGACAGCCCCGAAGCGCTGGAGGCGGCGCTGCGCGAAGCCGTGACCTGCGCCGACGCCATCGTCACCAGCGGCGGCGTCTCGGTCGGCGAAGCCGACTTCACGAAACAGGTGATGCAGAAGCTCGGGCAGGTTGCTTTCTGGAAGATCGCGATGAAGCCCGGGCGGCCCATGGCCGTCGGTCGCATCGATCCCGAGGGCGCCAACGGCCCCGGCGCCTGGCTGTTCGGCCTGCCGGGCAATCCGGTGGCGGTGATGGTGACGTTCTACCAGTTCGCGCGCCCCGCCCTCTTGAAGCTGATGGGTCTCGATCCGCTGCCGGAGTTTCCGACCTTCCCGGCACGTTGCGTCGAGGCCATCAAGAAGGGCAAGGGCCGCACCGAGTTCCAGCGCGGCATCCTGTTCCAGGACAATGGCGAGTGGTGTGTGCGACCGACCGGCCACCAGGGTTCCGGCGTACTGTCGTCGATGGCCCAGGCCGACTGCTTCATCGTTCTCGAAGACGAGCGGGGCAGCGTCGCAGCAGGCGAAGCGGTCCAGGTGCAGCTGATGACCGGACTCGTCTGATCAGCCTACTTCCTCGCGGATGAAGTCGCGCGCGGCCAGCGTCTGCGGCAGGGTGAAGAAATCGGCGACCGGTGTCTGCTCCAGCAGGCGGCCGCCTTCCAGATAGACGACCTCCTCGGCGAGGCGCCGCGCCTGGCCGAGGTTGTGCGTGGTCATGACGATCTTCGTGCCGGCCGCCACGATCTCGTGGATGATGCGCTCGACCTCGCGGCTGCTGGCGGGGTCGAGGCTCGCGGTCGGCTCGTCGAGGAAGAGCACCTGCGGCTCCAGCGCCCAGGCGCGGGCGAGCGCGATGCGCTGTTGCTCACCGCCCGAGCAGCGGCGCGCCTGACGCAACGCCAGCTCCGGCAGGCCGACGCGATCGAGCGCCGCGAGCGCGCGCCGGCGCTGCTCGGCAGACGGATGACCGCGCAGGCGCAGGCCGTACTCGATGTTGGCAAGCACGGTGGCGCGCAGCATGATCGGGCGCTGGAACACCATGGCCTGGCGCAGCGGCCGCGGCCAGGCGATCCGCCCGGCGCTCGAGTGGAGCAACCCGTGCATCAGGCGCAGCAGCGTGCTCTTGCCGGCGCCGTTGGGGCCGAGAATCGCGGTGCTGCTGCAGCCGATCTTCAGCGTGACGTTCTCGACGATGCGGACATCGCCCTCGGTCAATCCCAGCCCGTCGAGTTCCAGCCAGTGCTCCATCAGCCCCACCGCCGTTCCGCCCACTGCTTGAAGGCATAGGCGGCCGCATTGATTGCCAGCACGATGGCGATCAGGATGGCCCCGAGCGCCAGCGCCAGCGGCAGGTCGCCCTTGCTGGTTTCGAGGGCGATGGTCGTCGTCATGACGCGCGTGACGCCGTCGATGTTGCCGCCGACGATCATGACGGTGCCGACTTCCGCGATTGCCCTGCCGAAGCCCGCCAGCGCCGTCGTCGTAAGCGAGAAGCGCGCATTCCAGAGCAGCGTGCGGCCGGCCCGCAGGCGGCTGGCGCCGAGGCTTCTCAATTGTTCGCGGTGCTCGCGCCATTCGCCTTCGATGACCTGTCGCGTCAGCGCGGCGATGATGGGCGTGACGAGCACGGTCTGCGCGATCACCATGGCGGTTGGCGTGAACAGCAGGCCGAAACGGCCGAGCGGTCCGGCGCGCGAGAGCAGCAGGTAGACGATCAGGCCGACGACGACCGGCGGCAGTCCCATGAAACCGTTGAAGAGGACGATCAGCGTGCGGCGTCCCGCAAAGCGGCCGACCGACAGCACCGAGCCGATCGGCATGCCGAGGAAGCAGGAGAACAGCGTCGCCGTGACGCTGACCTCGAGGCTCAGGGCGATGATCGCAAGCAGGCGCGCATCGCCGGCGGCGACAAGCTGGGCCCCCAGTGCCAGGCTCGCGGCAACGTCCTGCATGCAGCGCTACTTGGCGTTCGGGAAGAACAACTGCTCGCCGCCGACCTTATAACCGGCGATGGCCTGCTGACCGCCCGGCGATACCAGCCAGTCGACGAACTTCTGGCCGTCCGCCTGCTTCACCTGCGGGTACCTGACCGGATTGACGAGCATGACGCCGTACTGGTTGAAGAGGCGCGAGTCGCCTTCGACGACGATGCCCAGATCGCCGCGATTCTTGAAGTTGAGCCAGGTGCCGCGATCGCTGAGGATGTAGGCGTTCATCGCCGACGCGGTGTTGAGCGCCGGACCCATGCCCGAGCCCGTGTCGCGGTACCAGGAGCCCCGCTTCGCATCGATGTCGATGCCGGCCATCTTCCAGTAGCGCAACTCGGCGGCGTTCGTGCCGCTCTTGTCGCCACGGGAAACGAAGGGTGCCTGCGCGGCCTCGATGCGCCGGAATCCCTCGAGGATGTCGCGGCCCGCGGCCTTGGCCGGGTCGGACTTCGGTCCGACCAGGATGAAGTCGTTGTACATCACGTCCTGCCGCTTCGTGCTGTAGCCTTCGGCCAGGAATTTCTCCTCGGCGGGCTTGTCGTGCACGAACACGACATCGGCGTCGCCGCGCCGCGCCAGGTCGAGCGCCTGGCCGGTGCCGAGCGCGAGCACGCGCACCTGGATGCCGGTCAGCTTTTCGAAGATCGGCAGCAGATAACCGAAAAGGCCGGACTGTTCGGTGGAGGTCGTCGACGCGACGGTGATGAAACGTTCCTCGGCGTGGGTGCCGATCGCGAAGCAGGCGAGTGCGGCGACGAGGGCGCGGCGCACGTTGTCGGGGGTTGTCATGGTGGTTCTCCTTGTTTCTGGTTATTGGCGGGCAACAGGTTAAAGTAGAGCCCAGAGAACGAAATATGTCAAAGCCCGCCACCCGGTCCGAAGTTGCGCCGCAGCTGCCGCGCTCGCCCAGCCTGCGCTGGAACTGGGACCTGGGCATCGGGCTCGCCGACATCGACACGCGTCGGCTGCTCGTGCTCCTGGCCGCGTTGCTCGATACGACGGCGCTGGGCAAGGCGGCCACGAAGGCCGGCATGTCCTATCGCGCGGCGTGGGGTCTGCTGCGCGACTGCCATCAGCGCCTCGGCCACGACCTCGTGGTCATGGAGCGCGGACGCGGCACGCGCCTCACGGCCTTCGGCGAATCGCTGGTGGAGATGGACGCGGCGGCGCGCGCGGCGCTCGGCGACGTGCACGCGGTGTGGGAGGCGCGCATGCATGGTTTGCTGGCCCCGATGCTCGGCGTACCACAGCAGCTGACTTTGCATGCAAGCCACGACCTCGCCCTCGCCGACTGGGTGGAACATGGCCGCCAGGTGCCGGTCACGGTGACGTGGCGAGGCACCGAGCAGGCTTTGGCGGCCCTCGGCCGCGGCGAGTGCGACATTGCCGGCTTTCACGTCCCCGAAACTTGGTCCGCAGCGCAACTCGTCGAATGGCTCGGCCGCTGGCTCAAGCCGAACCTGCACTATTGCCTGCCCGTGATGAGCCGGCAGCAGGGCTTGATCGTCGCCCGCGGCAACCCGCTCAAGCTGCAGTGTTTCGGCGACGTCGCCAAGCGCGGCGCCCGCCTTGTCAATCGGCAGCGCGGCTCGGGCACGCGCATGCTGATCGACGAGCTGCTGGCTGCCGCCAGGATCGATTCGGCGCGCATCGAAGGCTACGCTCACGAGGAGTTCACGCACGACGCGGTGGCCGCGACGGTGGCCGGCGGTTCGGCCGACGTCGGCTTCGGCATACGGGCCGCTGCCGCACGCTACGACCTCGACTTCGTGCCGATGGTCGACGAACGCTACGGCTTCGCGTTACGGCGCACGGTCCTCGAATCCGAAGCCGCGAAGGTCTTCCTGCGCCGCCTTTCGGGCCGCACGTTTTCAGAACGCCTGCGCGCCCTGCCCGGGTATCGCCCGCTCGCCGCAGTCGAGCCCGGCGCCTGGGAGAACTTCCTCCCGAATCCTGTCACAAAATGACACAGGGCCATGGCGAATCGCCGGATGGCATTGCGCCCGACATCCCGCTGGCGAATACTTCGCGCCGAAGGTCGGGGTCGTAACCCGACGGCAAGTACCTGGAGCAGCACCCAACGAGATCGAAGGAGTAACACATGGCTTACAAGATCATTCCCGAATTGTGCAACGGCTGCGGCGCCTGCGAGTCGGAGTGCCCCAACCGCGCCATCAGCCACGTCGGCAAGCAGTACACGATCGACGCGAACAAGTGCAAGGAGTGCCAGGGCACCTACGACAGCCCGATGTGCGCCCAGCTCTGCAATACCGACGCCTGCGTGGCGGCGTAACACCGGCGCAAGTCAAATCCGCGCGCCCTTCGTGGTTGCTGCGGCAGGATGATCGGCGCCGCAAGCCGCCGTCGCTGACGGCAGGCGGATCGCCTATACTTGGCCCCAACTATTCCGGATGGCCATGTCCACGACTGCCCGACCCGACCGTGCCGCCCTGCGCCGCGCCCGCGACTTGATGCTCGAGCGCGGCGAACTGCCGCTCGGCTATCTCGTCAGCACGCTACTGGCGCGCTCCTGGCGGCGCAGTGTCGACGCGGGCCTGGCGCCGGAAGGCCGCCTGGCCGACGCGGGCCGGATCGACGCGATCCAGCTCGCGCAGATGCGCGAGCGCAATCATGAGCTGATGGCGCACGCCCGGCCCGTGATGGAATACCTGCACGCGCAGACGCGCGACTCGGGCAGCATGGTCATCCTCTCCGATGCCAGCGGCATGCTGCTGCAGTCGTTCGGCGACCCGGACTTCCTCAGCCGCGCCGAGAAGGTCGCGCTGGCGCCCGGCTCTTCGTGGAACGAACGTTACCGCGGCACGAACGGAATCGGCACGGCGCTGGCCGAACAACGGCCCCTTGTCGTGCACGGCGGAGAACATTTCCTCGAACGCAACGGCTTCCTCTCCTGCGCGGCGGCGCCCCTGATGGCGCCCGACGGCCGCCTGCTCGGCGTGCTCGACATCTCCGGCGATCAGCGCCAGCACCATCCGCACACCTTCGGCCTGGTACGCGCCGCGGCCCAGATGGTCGAAAACCGCCTGTTCGAGGCCTACCACGCCAGGAGCATGCGCCTGCGCTTCCACCCGATGGCGGAAGGCATCGGCACGTTCGCCGAAGGCATCGCGGCAATTTCCGAGGATGGCTGGATCATCGGCGCCAACCAGGCCGGACTCGTGTATCTGGGCCTGCGTGCCGCGGACCTGAAGCTGACGCCGATTTCGCGCATCCTGCCCCTGCGCATGCAGGACCTGATCGACTGGTGCCGGCGCTGCCCCGGCGAGTCGATGCACGTCACGCTGACCGATGGCGAACGGCTGTTCGTGCGCCTCGATCCGCCCCCGGCGCCGCACGTGGCAGGCACGCCCGCGAAGAGCGACGCGCAACCGCGCGCTGCCGATGCGCTCGACCTTCTCGACACCGGCGACGAGCGCCTGGCCGAAGCGATCGAGAAGGCGCACAAACTGGTCGGCAAGCCGATCGCGCTGCTCCTGCAGGGGGAACCGGGCGTGGGCAAGGAAAACTTCGCGCGCGCCTGTCACGCCTCGGGGCCGCGCCACGACGGTCCCTTCGTATCGGTGAATTGCGCCGCGCTGCGGCCCGACCTCATCGAATCCGAACTGTTCGGCTGCGCAGCCTGCGACGGGCGCGCGGCGAAGCCCGGGCGCATCCGGCAGGCACATGGCGGCACCTTGTTCATCGACGAGATCCAGGCCATGCCGTTGCCGGTACAGGCGCGCATGCTCGAGGTCGTGGTCGATCGCCAGGTGACGCCGCTGGCCGGCACGCCCGAGGCCGTCGACGTCGTTCTCGTGACCGCGACGAACGGCGACCTCAAGGCCGAGATCGAGGCCGGACGCTTCGATGCGGACTTCTATTACCGCATCAACGGCCTGACGCTCAAGCTCGCGCCACTGCGCGAGCGCGGGGACTTCCCTGCCCTGGTCGCGCGCTTCATCGAGGAGATTGCGCCGGGCATGGGCGTCAGCCTCGATCCCGCGGTTGCCAAGGCCTTCGCGGACTACGGCTGGCCGGGCAACCTGCGCCAGCTGCGCAACGCATTGCGTGCGGCCACGGCGCTGCTCGACGAGGGGGAAACGCGCATCGGCTGGCAGCACCTGCCCGACGACCTGGCCGAGGAACTGCGCTGGCAGTCGCCGCCGCGGCCGGCGGGCGCCGACGAGCCGATCGAGAACCTGCGCGAACTATCGCAGGCGACCATCAGCCGCGCCATCAACGCGAGCCACGGCAACATGTCCGAAGCGGCGCGCCGGCTCGGCATCAGCCGCAACACGCTCTACCGGCGCCTGCGCCAGAGCGGTCAGGCGGCCGAGGACGACGCGGCGAATCCGCCTGCTCCGTGACGGCGACCATGCCGCCGCGTCGCCTGTCCGCGCTCGCCGTCGCCCTGTGCGCAGCCGGCGCCGCGGCCGAGCCACCGCCGACAGCCGTCATCGTCAACCTCAACCACAGCCGCCAGCTCGGCGCTGCCAGCGGGCCGTCCTTCTTGAGCTTTCCGAAGGACACGATCCCGCAGGCCGGCCGCTGGCTCGGCCTCTACTGCGAAAAATCCGCCTGCGAAGTGCGTGAGGCCGACCTGGCCGTCATGGGCGGCACCATCGCCAACTGCGATGGGCAGCAGAACTTCGCCGAATCCGTCTATGCCTTCGACAACCCGGTCGCGCTTTTCCACGGCGTGAACCTGCCGCTCGGCAAGGTGACGACGTCGCTGCTGGCCACCAAGGCGCCCGCCGCTTCGCGCCACTACGGCGATCTCCGGCGGGCCGGGCAATGGCAGGTGAAACTGAACGGCAAGCCGTTCGACATCTTGTGGCTGCGCATGGAGCAGCCGAAGGCGCCGGACCAGTACCTGTACCGCTTCTACCTGAGCGACGGAAAGACGAAGCAATTCATCTTCTCGACCAGCGGTCCCAAGGCCGCCGGTGCGAACGGCATCGTCGCGCCTTTCGTGCACTGGGCAGGCGATCTGGACTGGGACGGCAGGCTCGACCTGCTGGTCGAAATTCCCTACGGCCTCGACGACGCCGCGGATGCGCAGTGCCAGGTGTCGTATCGGCTTTATCTGTCGTCGCAGGCGCAGGAAGGTGAGGTTGCGCACAAGGCGGCGCAGACCTCGGGCGTGCAACCGGCCTGTGCCTGCCGCAAGGGACGCGAGCGAAACTGACGCCGCAAAAGTCAGCCCCCGTGGTACGCCGTGGCGCTCGCGTACCAACGGCAGCGGTCGCTTGCCATGTTCCGATCGCTCGAACTAGCTAACTTCGATCCGGCCGCGCCCGTTCCGTTTGGCCCTGAGGAGCGCCTGGTCTGCCAGATCGATCATCGCTTTCGCGTCGGACGTAAAGTTGGCCCACGTCGTCGCGGCCAATCCGATGCTGGCGGAGACGGGAATTGCCGCATCGCCGACCGTGACCGGTGCGAACTGAATGCTGTTCAGGATCGTCTGGGCCCTGGTCGCTGCGTCGTCGGATGTGATGTTCGGCATGGCCACGACGAACTCGTCGCCGCCGTATCTGCCCAGCATATCGTAGGAGCGCAGCGCCGACTGAATCCGGTGGACAAACTGGATCAGCACCTGGTCCGCCACCGGATGGCCGTAGGAATCGTTGATTTCCTTGAAGTTGTCCACATCGATCATCATGATCGCAAGCTTGCCTTCGTTGCGGAAAAGGCGGTCAACTTCCTTGGTGATCAGCTCAGTGGCTGCGCCCCGATGCCAGATGTTGAGCATCGGATCGAGCATCGCGCTCCGCCTGACCTCGTCGAGTTCCCGCAGGATGGTCAGTTGCGATTCGCTGAGATCGCGGGTAAGGAAGACCTGTTCCACCCAATGGCCGAGATCATCCAGCGCGTCCAGTTCGTCGTCGCTCAGGTCGCGTGGCGCGTGGTCGATGACGCAGAGCGTGCCAACACGGTAGCCCTCGGAGTTCTTGAGCGGGCGACCCGCATAGAAGATCACGCGGGGACCGCCGACGACGAGCGGGTTGTCGGCGAACCGCTCGTCCTGCGTCGCGTCGGGAATGACGAACAGTTCATCGCCCATGATGGCGTGACCGCAGAACGACACATCGCGACCTGTCTCGCGTACGGGCAAGCCATAACAGGACTTGAACCACTGGCGGTTCGCATCCACCAGCGACACGAGCGCGATGGGAACCCCGAACACGCGCCTGGCCATGCGCGTCACCCGATCGAAAGCTTCCTCATCGGGTGTGGCGAGCAGGAGCATCCGTCTCAAGGACTCGATGCGCTGGTCTTCGTTGGCAGGGATGGGTGCAGGCAACATGGCTGCTTCCGATCAATCCATGAGGACAGCGCAAGAATACACCTAAAGTCATACCAACTGCATGCAGCAGGTCAAGAGCCGGCCGCTGACCGAAGACGCGGAGGGGAAGTGGGGTGGCTGATGCGACTCGGTACCTGCTGCGTGCCACGCGACGCGCCGAATGCATGACCGACCGCACAATACGACGCAACTTGACCGAAATCATTTTGTGACCAAATCAAGTTCTGCATCATTCCCATCGGCAGACATCCCTGTCGCCCCTTCAGTCACAATTCACATGCGATGGACCTCTTGACGTGAGACAACTAATTGCCCTGATTCTGCTGGTGCCGCTTTTCGCCCTCGCCGATGCGGAGGCAGCCGCGCTTGCGGCCGTCCGCGATCTGGGCGCGGTCAATGGGCAGGCTCTCGCCTGCGGCCACCGCGCCACGGCCGCGCGTGCCAAGGCGCTCATGCTGGACCGTGCGCCGCGCACATATGCCTATGGCGAGGCGTTTCAGGACGGTACGAACACCGCTTTCAACGCTCAGACACGGATGGCGCCAGAGGCCTGCCCCACCGCATCCGCTCTTGACCAGCATCTCGACGAGCTCTCAGCACGCATGGCGAAGCTGCTGCCAGCGCCGGCGGAGGGCGCGCGATGACCGCGCCGGCATTGCGCGCGTTCGTGGTGCTGGCGGCCGCAGCCATCGCCGGCCATGCGGCCGCGCAGGAGGTTTCCGCCAACGACATCGTGGCGCCGCGCTACCTGCTGCAGGCGCCAGGCGGCCAAGTCGTCACCGATTCCGACTTTCCCGGACGCTTCCAACTCATCACGTTCGGCTATACGTTCTGTCCCGATGTCTGCCCCACGACGCTCGCCGCCATGACCATGGCGCTGAAAGAACTTGGAGAACAGGCCAGGTTCGTGCAACCGATCTTCATCACGGTCGACCCGGAACGCGACACGCTGCCTGTCCTGGGTCGTTACACGGAGTTTTTCGATTCGCGCATTCTTGGCCTGACGGGATCGGCAGATCTCGTGCACGCAGCCGCCGATCATTTCCACGTCACGTACCGGAAGTTCCTCGAACCCGGGAAGCCGGCCGACCGCTACGCGGTCGACCACACTGCGGGCATGTTCGTGCTCGGCCCCGACGGGGGCTATGTCACGCGCTTCGCCTATTCGACGCCCCCGGGCGAAGTCGCCGCCCGCCTGCGAAAGCTCATCGCGGATTTGCCACCGCCGGCGAAGCACTAGTCAGCGCATGCGCGGCGCCGGATCGCTCAGGATGAGCGCCGGCGAGGCAAACGGCGCCAGCCGTTCGAGGAAGTCCAGCAGTTCGAGCGAGGGCGCGTTGCGGAAGAACGTCGCCATCGGCGTGTCCTGCCAGATGCGGTCCGCGAAGCTGTAGACCTCATGGGGCGTATCGCCGACGCCGTCGTCGTTGCGGTCGAACCCCTGGTAGTCGCTCCAGTAGTTGCCGCGCCAGACGTTGGCCCGGGCGGCGCCGCGCGCGCTCACGGCGACCTGCGTCAGGTTGTGCTCGAAGCGGTTGTCCACGATGCGGTGCCCGCCCTTTTCGCCGTAGAAGTACATGCCCAGGACGTTGTGCGCAAAGCGGTTGCCGCGCACGGTGATGACTTCGGCATCATCGAGCGGTGCATTGGCCAAGAGCCCCGTGGCGCAATGCACGATCTCGTTGTTCTCCACGAGCGCCTCGCCGCTCTCCTTGAAGGCGACGCCGGCGCCGCCTCCATCGAGTGCATGGGCGATCCGGTTGCCGCGAATGACCAGCTCCTGCGAGTAGAGCACGACGATGCCGGTCCCGGTGTTGGCGATATCGTTGCGCTCCACGCGCGCGCGTGGCGAAAACACGAACTGCATCGCGTATCTGCCATCGCGCACCACATTGCCGACGATGACGTTGTCTGCCGAGTTGGCAAAAGTGAGGTCCCGCACGCGCGTGAATCGGTTGCCTTCGATCGTGTTGTGGCGACCGTTCCAAAGCCGCAGCCCGTCGCCGCGCATGCCGAGCCCGCGATCCTTTCCCTGCACTCGATTGCCGGCAATGCGGTTGCCGTTGCCCTGCCGCACGTGGATGCCGAACAGCACGTCGTCGAGCACGTTGTCCTCGATCACGTTGTCGTCGCCTTCGACGAGAATGCCGGCGTCGATGCGGTCGTGCGAGTCGCCGCTGCCGGTGATGCGCATTTCCCTGACCTCGGCAAAATTCGTACGCACCTCCAGCACCGTGCCCGTACCATCCCCAGCCAGAGTGGCACGCCCGCCGCCGACGAGGCGCATGGGCCGGTCGATGCGCGCGGGACCCGAGTATTCACCCGGAGCGAGCGCGAGCGTCCCGGCCGAGGGCGTCCGGTCGATCAGCGGCTGCAGGGGTGTGGCAGCGAAAGCCGGTGCGAGAGCGAGAATGCCTGCGGCAAGGAGCCAGACCGGCATCCTGCGGTTGGCTGACAGTACCTGGCAAACCGAACGCGCCGGACCCACCGCCGGCCACGACGGGCCCCTTCCCCCGGTCACCGTGGACGTCGGGTCACCTGGCTGCCGCGTCGAGGGCATCGGCCATTTCCGACTCCGACATCGGGCCGAGTTTCACTGCGACCACCTCTCCCCTCCGGTTCAGCACAAGCGTGTAGGGCAGCACGGCCCTGCGGTTGCCCAGTGCCTTGAGCAGCTCTATGCCATCGCCTTTTGCGAGGAGTACCGGGTAATCGATGTCGTAGGCCCTGGCGAAGTCGCGCACGGATTCTGGCTTGTCGTCGAGGGCGATACCGACGACTTCGAGGCCGCGATCCTTGAATCGGTTCCTTTGCTTGACGAGCTCCGGAATTTCACGCCTGCAGGGATCGCACCAGCGGGCCCAGAAGTTTGCCACGAGCGGACGTCCGCGAAGGGGCTCGAGCGTGACGGGCCTCTCTTCCAGATCGAAGAGCCTTGCGCCCCACAGGGAGTTCGTGTCCACCGCGGGATCCGCGGCGCACGCGAACCCGGCGACCAGGGCTGCGGCGAGGCCCGACAGCACTTTCACGGCAAGTCACCGCGCCGGAACACGTGGTAGCCGACAGCCGCCGAAAGCAGCCCGACGACAGCGGGATAAACGATCGCGAAGATGCGATAACCGCCCGCTCCGAACAGGTCGAGGATCACGTAGGCCGACGGGCCGAGCACGATCAGTTGCGGGTCGAACATGGACAGGGCCGCCGTGCGAAATACCTGCAACGGATTCACGAGCGCGACGGTTACCGCGGTTTCCGGCGCCACCCTGCCCTGGATCATGACGCCTAGCAGGATCAGGTCCAGGAACAGGAGCAATGTCAGCCAGACCAGGAATGCGGCGCCCTGCGCCATGTCGGTACTGCGTGCGACGGACGATATCAGCATGCCGATACCGAGGAAGCACAGACACATGACGGCCAGCAGGCCCGTGTAGTAACCGAACATGGTCCATGGCACCTCGATGTCGCGGATCAGCGCGATCAGGACGGCCACCACCATTGCCGCGAAGACGGGCAGGAAGATCACGAGGTAGCGGCCGACGAGCTTGCCCCAGTACCATGCCGACAAGGTCACGGGCAGCGAGAGCAGGTACTCGAACACGCCCGCTTCGCGATCGCCGGCCACGGACCGGACTGTCGTGATCAGCACGAAAATTGGCAGGATTGCCATCGTCAGCTGAATATAGGTGACGAGCAGCCGCGACAGGCCAATGAAGCCGAGGACACGGGACTCTGTCAGGCCAAACAGGAACAGTGCGGCGACGATGCCCCCGAACACGAGCGTGTACACCAGGAACCAGCGCGCGCGCAGCGATTCCACGATATCCAGACGAGCGGTCAGCCACCACTGATGCACTTTCACTTCCCCCTCGCCAGCACATGCTGGCGCATCGTCTCGTAATCGAACGACCCCGGCTGCGGCTGTCCGACGGCGCCGAAGCCATAACCCATCGGCGATGTCTTGCCGATGTACTGCGCACCATGCGCATCGAGCCAGTGCACTTCGTTGCCACGGCTGCCGACGTCGGCAACCCAGATCCGTGTCGCAGCGTCGGCCATCCACGGGTGGTCGGCCGCCTTGTCCCGCTGCCAGAAGATTGCACATCCGATGTCGTCGAACTTGAAGGCCGCATCCTGCGCGCTGCCGCGCATTTCCACGGCGAAGCGTCTCTCGGAGATCACCATCCGGCAGCGCACGCAGGTATCCCTGTCCCAGACGATCGGCACCATCCCTTCCGGCCAGCTACCGCCGCGCCCGCACGCCGCCAGGCCTGCCGCTATCGGCGTGAGCACCAGCCCCGCCTTGAGAAAGGCCCGCCGCGACATCATGATTCCGCCTCCGTCAGCGAAATGTGGCTGATCACGCCGACATAGCGCGAGGTGACACCCAGAAAGCGCAGCTTGTCCGGACCCGCCACCGTGCCGCGCCACTCCAGTCCCTCTCCAGCGTCTTCGAAGTTCCAACCGGCCAGAGCCTTGGCGAGAGCCGGCTCAGGGCGCTTCACGAGGATTCTGCAGGCCAGCAGGCTCGACAGCGACACGTCGTCCGCCACGCGATCGTCCAGCACGACACGCCCCAGGTCGAGTTCGACGACGCGATTCACGAGGGCCGCCACCTCGTTCAGGCGATGACTGGAGATCAGCATCGTGGCGCTGCTGGCCCGTTCCGCGAGGATCTCGAAGAAGATCTTGCGGGCCTCCGGATCCAGGTTGGCGGCTGGTTCATCCATGATCAGCACCCTGGCCTCGCGCCCAAGGGCGATCGCGATCAGCAGCTTCTGCTTCATCCCGCCCGAAAGACGGATGAACTGCCGGTCGCCGACGGCGTTCGCGTCGAGTCCGAGCCGGGCTGCGAGTTCGACGATGCGCCGCGCGTCCGTGCCGCACAAGCTGGCGGCAAAGTCGACCAACTGGCGGACCGGCATCTTCAATGGTGGCGGCAGCTGCGGCACGAAGCCTATGCTGCGCAGGATTTGCGCGCGCGCCTGCCGAGGGTCATGGCCGTCGACGCGCACGATGCCGTCATAGACGTATTCGCCCAGCAGGCAGCGAATGAGTGTGGTCTTGCCCGCGCCATTCGAGCCGATGAGTGCAACGCGCTCCCCGAGATCGATATCGAGGCTGACGTCGTCGAGGACCGGAGTGCGCCGGAATGTCTTGCCCAGATTCTCGAGATGGATCATTTTTACAGATGCTTCGAAAGCCATTTGACATCGAACTTCAGGGAACCCGTCGGGCAGGCATCCACACACAGTCCGCAACGTGTGCAATCCGGTCCGATCGGTACTTCCACGTCCTGGGCACGCCCCTTGATGACTGTATCGAGCACATGCGGCACGAGGCAGACCTTGCGGCAATCGCCCTCGTGGAAGCATCCGTCCAGCTTGTACCTGACCCGTAACGGCGACAGGATGCCAACGACGCCGTAGGTCAGGCCGATGGGGCAGGCGTACCGGCACCATGC
>DATJQH010000096.1:0-13653 GCA_035505955.1 Rhodocyclaceae bacterium | reverse complement strand
CTTACTTCCTACCGCAAGTTCTGGGCGCAGCGATTCGGCACCGCGCCCTTCCTGCCGATGTCGCGCGCGGAAATGGACGCGCTGGGCTGGGATTCCTGCGACGTCGTGCTCGTCACCGGTGACGCCTACATCGACCATCCGAGCTTCGGCATGGCGCTGGTCGGCCGCCTGCTCGAAGCGCAGGGCTTTCGCGTCGGCATCATCGCGCAGCCGGACTGGCAGTCGGCAGGCGATTTCCGCCGCCTCGGCCGCCCCAACCTCTTCTTCGGCGTCACGGCCGGCAACATGGATTCGATGGTCAACCGCTACACGGCCGACCGCAAGATCCGCTCCGACGACGCCTACACGCCGAACGGCGAAGCGAACCGGCGGCCCGATCGCGCGACTGTCGTGTACGCGCAGCGCTGCCGCGAGGCATTTCCCGACGTGCCGCTGGTCATCGGCGGCATCGAAGCCTCCTTGCGCCGCATCGCGCATTACGACTACTGGTCGGACAAGGTGCGCCGCTCCGTCCTCCCCGACAGCAAGGCCGACCTGCTGCTGTTCGGTAACGCCGAGCGCGCCCTGGTGGAACTTGCGCACCGGCTGGCGAAAGGCGAGCAGATCGGCGACATCCGCGACCTGCGCGGCTCGGGCTTCATGGTGACGAAGGGTTGGACAAGAGTCAGTCCCGATGGCACGCCGTTGGCGCGCGCGGATTCGTCCGTGCGCCTGCCCGCCTACGAAGAAGTGAAGGACGACCCGGTGCGCTATGCCGAAGCTTCGCGTGCCTTCCATCTCGAATCGAATCCTGGCAACGCGCGCTGTATCGTCCAGCAGCACGGCGATCGCGATGTGTGGTTCAACCCGTCGTCGATTCCGCTCACCACCGCCGAGATGGACCACGTCTATGGCCTGCCCTATGCGCGTGCACCGCACCCGGGCTATGGCGCGGCCAGGATTCCGGCCTGGGAGATGATCCGCTACTCGATCAGCATCATGCGCGGCTGCTTCGGCGGCTGCACTTTCTGTTCGATCACCGAGCACGAGGGCCGCATCATCCAGAGCCGCTCCGAGGATTCGATCCTGCGCGAGATCGAGGACATCCGCGACAAGACGCCCGGCTTCACCGGCATCATCTCCGACCTCGGCGGACCAACTGCGAACATGTACCGCATGGCCTGCAAGGATCCGAAGATCGAGGCGGCCTGCCGGCGCCTCTCCTGCGTCTACCCGGGCATCTGCGAGAACCTCGACACCGACCACTCGGCGCTGGTGCACCTCTACCGCGAGGCGCGCCAGATTCGCGGCGTCAAAAAAGTGCTGATCGGTTCCGGCCTGCGCTACGACCTTGCGGTGCGCTCGCCGGAATACGTGAAGGAACTCGTGACGCACCACGTCGGCGGCTACCTCAAGATCGCGCCCGAGCACACCGAGGCCGGACCGCTGTCGAAGATGATGAAGCCCGGCATGGAGAGCTACGAGAAGTTCAAGCGCATGTTCGACGCGGCATCGAAGGCGGCGGACAAGGAACAATACCTGATCCCCTATTTCATCGCCGCGCATCCGGGCACCACGGACGAGGACATGCTCGAACTCGCGCTCTGGCTCAAGCGCAACGGCTTCCGGCTCGATCAGGTGCAGACCTTCCTGCCCACGCCGCTGGCGATCGCCACTGCCATGTGGCACACGGAACGAAATCCGCTCAAACGCGTCTCAACCGAATCGGAGTTGGTGGCAGTGGCGCGCGGCGGGCGGCAACGTAAATTGCACAAGGCCTTCCTGCGCTACCACGACGCGGAGAACTGGCCGTTGCTGCGCGAAGCGCTCAAGCGCATGGGTCGCGCGGATCTCATCGGCAATGGCAAGCGGCACCTCGTGCCTGCGTGGCAGCCGGCCGGAATCGGGCCGCGACGTCAACGGCCGACATAATCCGGCCTTAATGTTTGCCGTCTATGATGATGGCAAGCAGTGAGAATTCGATAACTACTGGAGACCCCGATGAGCAAGATATTTTTCGTCCTTTGGCCGTCGTTCGTCGTCGCAGGCATTGCCGAGGCAGTGTTCTTCACGTTCTTTTCGCCCCAGGATCTGTTTCTATTTGGGCATCCGCTGACGCTCTCGGCGATCGCCACCTACTCGATCGGCTTCTTCTGCTTCTGGATCATGTGCGGGCTATCGAGCTACGCCACCTGCTTCTTCCAGCGCAGCGCCAAATCGATCAACGACGAGACCATCGCCCATACGACGCCGACGGCCTGAGCGGCCGACGCCTTCAGTGACGGCTAGACGCAGCCGGTGGGCTTGGGCATCCCCGCGTAACGCGCCGCCTGCTTGGCGGGGCCGTACGGGAACAGGTCGAACAGGAATTTCTTGTCGGCCCACTCCTCGCCCAGGTCGCCGCCGATCCGCTTGGTCATGACGCGCAGGTTCGGCGCCGTGCCATTTTCCTGGTAGTAGTCGCGGATCCAGGTGAGCAACCGCCAGTGGCGATCCGTCAATTCGAGGCTGTCGCGGCGCGATAGGAATTCGGCCACGTCTTCCGACCAGTCCTCCAGGTGCGCCAGATAGCCTTCCGCATCGGTTTCGATTTCTCTGCCGTTGATGGCGATCATCGTTGTTTTCTCTCTGTTGGGGTTGGGGTCTTTTGCTGACTATTTTAGTCAGGTATTGCCCGCTGTCAATGCCCCGCCCGAGACGCGGATGATGTCCGCCAGATCCCGGTGCTGTTCGATGGCGCCGAATCCGGACTGTTCCAGCAGGCCGCGCACGGCGTCGGCCTGATCGTAGCCGTGCTCCACGAACAGCCAGCCGCCCGGCGCCAGGTAATGCGGCGCATCCGCGACGATGCGCCGGATGGCCGACAGCCCATCGGCACCGCAGGCCAGCGCCGTCATCGGCTCGAAGCGCAGGTCGCCCTGCGCGAGATGCGGGTCGCCTTCGGCGACGTAGGGCGGATTGCCGACGATGAGCTCGAACTGCCCTTCCACGGCCGAGAACCAATCGCTTTCGATCAGCTTCACGTGCGCACCGAGTCGCGCCGCGTTGTCGCGCGCAACGGCGAGCGCCTCGGGTGAAACGTCCACGGCGGTAACCTCGCTGCCGAGTTCCAGCGCCAGCGTGATCGCCACACAACCGCTGCCGGCGCCGAGATCAAGGATGCGCGGCGTCCCATCGCGGCTGACTTTCTTCAGCGCCACTTCCACCAGCGATTCGGTCTCGGGGCGGGGGATCAGAACTGCCGGCGTGACCCTGAATTCGCGGCCGTAGAACTCGCGCTTGCCGACCAGATAGGCCATCGGCTCTCCCGCGAGGCGCCGCTCCACCAGCGACATGAACTCGCGGATACGGATGGCCGGGAAGTCGCGCTCCGGGTGTGCGGCGATATCCGTCGCCGTCACCGACGCGGCATGCATGACAAGCATGCGCGCCTCCAGCGGCGGCAACAGTTTCTTCGCGCCGGTAAACGCTTCGCCGAGCTTCACTCTGCGAGGGCGGCGAGCAGCTCCGCCTGATGTTCGGCGGTCAGCGCGGCAACGATTTCGTCCAGGTCGCCGTCCATCACGAACTGCAGCTTGTAGAGCGTGAGGTTGATGCGGTGGTCGGTGACGCGTCCCTGCGGGAAGTTGTAGGTGCGGATGCGTTCTGAGCGGTCGCCGCTGCCGATCAGCGACTTGCGCTCGCTGGCGATCTTCGTCTGCTGCTCGCGTACCTGCGCGTCCTTGATGCGCGCCGCCAGCACCGACATCGCCTGCGCCTTGTTGCGGTGCTGCGAGCGGTCGTCCTGGCATTCGACGACGATGCCGGTGGGGATGTGCGTGATGCGTACCGCCGAGTCGGTCTTGTTGATGTGCTGGCCGCCGGCGCCGCTGGCGCGGAACGTGTCGATCCTGAGGTCGGACGGATTGATGTTCACGTCGCCGACCGCGTCGACTTCGGGCAGCACGGCGACGGTACAGGCGGAGGTGTGGATGCGGCCCTGCGCCTCGGTCTCGGGGACGCGCTGGACGCGGTGGCCGCCCGACTCGAACTTGAGCTTGGAGTAGGCGCCGTTGCCGGCAATGCGCACGATCACTTCCTTGAAACCGCCGAGGTCGGATTCGCTGGCCGAGACCTGCTCGACTTTCCAGCCCTGCCGCTCGGCGTAGCGCGTGTACATCCGATACAGGTCGCCGGCGAACAGCGCCGACTCTTCGCCGCCGGTGCCGGCGCGGATTTCCAGGAACAGGTTGCGCTCGTCGTTGGGGTCCTTCGGCAGCAGCGCCTTCTGCAGTTCGTCGTCGAGGCGCGCCGTCTCGGCCTCGCCGGCGACGATCTCCTCCGCCGCCATCTCCTTCATCTCGGGATCGCCGAGCATCCCGCGCGCCGCCGCGATGTTCGCCTCCGTCGCCTGGTAGGCCGCATAGAGCGCAACGACCGGTTCGATCTCGGCATGCTCGCGGGTCAGCTTGCGATAGCTGTCCATGTCGCGCGTCGCCAGTTCGTCGCCGAGCATGGCGTCGAGTTCCTCCTTGCGTCGGGTCAGTTGTTCGAGCTTGTCGCGGATACTGGATTTCATGGCGGGAATGGATGGCAAGAGTCAGCCTCGGTGGTACGCCTTGCGGCGCCCACCGCAGCTACTCGCCGGGATGGAGATGGAAGATGCGGGAGACGAAATCGGCCAGGCGGTTGCGCTCGTCGCCTTCCGCCTGGTTGAGCGCCTGCGTCGGGCCGTGCATCAGCTTGTTGGTGAGGCCGCGCGACAGCGCCTCCAGCACCTGCGTCGGATCGTCGCCGCGGCGCAGGAGCTTCAGCGCGTGGTCGACCTCGTGGCGGCGCGCCCGCTCGGCGGTGTCGCGCAGCGCGCGGATGGTCGGCACGACTTCGCGCGCATCCACCCACTGCAGGAAATCGTGCACCTGGCCGTCGATAATCGCTTCCGCCTCCACCACGGCTGCCTGCCGCGATTCGAGGCCCTGCTCGATGATCTGGCCCAGGTCGTCGATGGTGTACAGGAAGACGTCGTCGAGCCGGTCGACTTCCGACTCGATGTCGCGCGGCACTGCCAGGTCGACCATCACCATCGGCCGGTGCCGGCGCGCCTTCAGCGCCCGCTCGACCATGCCCAGGCCGATGATCGGCAGCGGGCTCGCGGTGCAAGCCACGACGACGTCGTATTCGGCCATGCGCTCGCCGATCTCGCTCATGCGCATGGCGTCGCCGTCGAAGCGCGCAGCCAGTGCTTCGGCGCGCTCCGGCGTGCGATTGGCGACCGTGAGCCGCTTCGGCTTCGCGCCGGCAAAATGCGCGGCGCACAGCTCGATCATCTCGCCCGCGCCCACGAACAGCACTTTGCGCTCCGAAAGATCGCCGAACACGCGCATCGACAGGTGCACCGACGCGGCCGCCATCGAGACGATGTTGGCGCCGATGGCGGTCGTCGAGCGCACTTCCTTGGCGACCGCGAAGGTACGCTGGAAGAGCTTGTTGAGCAGCGTGCCGAGCGTGCCGGCCTCCTCGGCCATGCGCGCCGCCTGCTTCATCTGGCCGAGGATCTGCGGCTCGCCCAGCACCATGGAGTCGAGTCCCGCGGCAACGCGGAACATGTGCCGGACAGCATTGCGGTGCGGATGGGTGTAGACGTAGGGCTGGAGCTTGCCCAGCGTCAGTGCATGGTATTCCGCCAGCCACTCGACCGCCGTCTGCGGCTCATCGGCTGCGCAGTAGAGTTCGGTGCGGTTGCAGGTCGAAAGGATCGCCGCCTCGCGCACCGGCTTTGCGCGCAGGAGGTCATGCAGCGCTTGCGGCAGGCGGGCAAGATCGAACGCCACCTGCTCGCGCACGGAAAGCGGCGCGGTATGGTGGTTGATCCCCAAGGCGAAAAGCTGCATGCGGCGGCACGTCGGCGAATGACCAGCGGGCCATTATACGGGCTTGCCGCCTGCCGCCGCAGGCGTCGCCGCTGACGCCGAAGCGGCGCAGTCTAGCGCGTGGGAGGTGGTGGCGGCGGCGGCGGGGGCGGCGCGGGGGGCGGCGGCGGTGCGGTCTGCCGCACGTAGCTGCCCGGCACCTGATTGCCCTTCGCGTACATGCACTGCAGGTACGCGATGTCGTAACGATGCTGGACGTCGCGTTCGCCCGAATACGCCCTGCCGGCGCCCGAGGTGCTGCCAACGAGCAAGCCGCCGCCCGCACCCACCGCGGCGCCCTGGCGACCACCCACCGCGGCACCCACCGCGGCGCCGACCACCGTGCCGACCGCAGCGCTGTTCACCGCGCTGCGATTGGCCTCGTCGGCCGCCGCACCAGCGCCGCCGACCGACTGCTCGGCATAGGCGCGGCACTGCTGCTCTTCCGCAGCAAAGACTTCAAACGGTTTGTTGGGTGCGGGCATTACGGCCACGCGCGGCGCCAGCGGCGCAGTGGCGCAACCGGCGAGGCCTGCTGCGGTCAACAGCGCCAGTATGCTTCGATTCGTCATGGTGCTCTCCTTGCGACGGCATGCGCTTCGCCTGCGCGCCTTCAACCCAAATATATACGCAGCGTCGCCGCACAGATACGTCGGCAGGCCGGGGAAGCGTAACAAAAGGTTACAGCGGCGGGGACGCCGCCGCAGCCTTGCGCCGCAGGATCTCTCGCCGCGTCTCGGCGAACTGTTCGCGCGCCTCGTGCTCGATGAAGTGCGGGCCGACGACCGGCGGAATCCACCGGCCGGGGTCGGTATCGGACACATAGGTGATGCGCGTGCCGCCATCCTCCGCGCGCAGCCGCGTGACGCTCTCGAAGCGCTTGATGTTGCCGCTGACCAGGCGCGAGCGGATCAGTTCGTAGGGCGCCAGGCGCAGTTCGCGGGTCGACTCGGAAATGAATCCAAGCGGCCCGAACGATGCTTCCCACGACTGTGCGATCGTCACCATATCTCCCGAGCGCGCCACGACCTTGCTCGAACGCAGGTTGGAGATGAACTGCGGCATGTGCTCGAAATCCGTAAGCACGGCCCAGACCTCCTGTGGCGTCGCATCCACAAGAACCGAACTCTCGATATGCACGTCGCCGCCATCGACCTGCACCTTCACCTCGATGTCCGGACTCTCGGCCGCTGCCGCGGCAATGCCGGGCAGCAGCGCCAGCGCGGCAAGCCTACGAACAAGACGCTTACGCATCGAGCAGGCGCGCCGCCTCGGCCGCGGGCACCGGCTGGCTGAACAGGTAACCTTGCATCTCGTCACAGCCCAGTTCCTGCAGCAACTGGCGCTGGAAGTCCGTCTCCACGCCTTCGGCCAGCAGCTTGAGGTCGAAGCCGTCGGCGATGCCGACGATGGCATTGACGATGGGCGACGTGCGGTGGCGCTCGTCGAGGTCGCGCACGAACGACTGGTCGAGCTTGATACTGTTGATGGGAAAGCGCCGCAGGTAGTTCAGCGACGAATAGCCGGTGCCGAAATCGTCGATCGCGATGCGCACCCCGCGCTCGCGCAGGTGGCGCATCTTCTCGATCACGGCGGTCGCGTCGCGCAGCAGTACGTTCTCGGTGATCTCGATCTCGAGCGCATCGGCCGGCAGCCGGTGGTGGTTGACCTGACTGACGATGCGATCGACGACGTCGCCACGATCGAATTCCTGTGGCGAGACATTGACCGCGAGGCGCAGTTCGGCGTGGCCGGCGGCATGCCATTGCGCCAGTTGTGCGCAGGCCTGCGCCAGCACCGTGTCCGTGATCGACCGGATCAATCCGGTCTCCTCGGCCAGGTCGATGAAGCCGTCCGGATGCAGCAGGCCGTGCTCCGGATGCTGCCAGCGCACCAGCGCCTCCATGCCGACGATGCGCCCGCGCGCGACGCTGTACTGGGGCTGGAAGTGGATCTCGAATTCGCAACGCTGGATTGCACGCCGCAGGTCGTTCTCGAGCCGCAGACGGTCGCGGTAGGCCGCGTTCATCTCGGCACTGAAGAAACGGTAGGCGTTCTTGCCTCCGGCCTTCACCTGGTACATGGCGATGTCAGCGTTCCTGAGCAGCAGGTCGGCGTTGTCGCCGTCACGCGGGAACACGGCAATGCCGATGCTGGCAGTGGCGCGGAACTCCTGGCCCGAAACGCGGAAGGGCGTCTTCAGCTCCTCGACGATCTTGGCGCCGATCACGGACGCATCATCCGCATGCGACAGGTCGGGCAGCAGGATGGTGAACTCGTCGCCACCCTGGCGCGCCAGCGTATCGCCCGCACGCACGCAGCGCCTCAACGTCGCGGCCACGCCCTTCAACAGTTCGTCGCCTTCCGAATGGCCGTAAGTGTCGTTCACCACCTTGAACCGGTCGAGATCGACGAACATCACGCCGACCATGTTGCCCTGGCGGTACGCCTGAGTAATCGCCAGCTCGAGGCGGTCCTTGAACAGGCGCCGGTTCGGCAACTGCGTCAGGTGGTCGTGGAAGGCCTGGAAATTGATGGTCTCCTCGGCGACTTTGCGCTCCGTGATATCCCGGGCGACACCGTAGGTGCCGAGGAAAGGCGCCGCCTGCCCCCCGGCGCGCGTGTCCTCTCCATAGATGCCGACCGCACTCAGCATCGCCACGACGCAGCGATTCTCGTAGCGCCGCGGCCCCGGGCCGTAGCGCGTGCGCAGCCGCACTTCGACATTGGCGGTGGCGCGCTTGTCGCTGCGCCGCTCGTCGAAGACGTGGCGCATCAGCTCCTGCGCGCTCTCGTCCACGACGATCGAGTAGTGCCTGCCCAGCACGTCGTCGCGGCTGAACCCAAGCAGCGACTCGAAGCGATTGTTGACGAACAGGAAACACCCCTTGTCGTCGAGCGCGTAGATCAGGTCGGGCGAATTTTCGACCAGGAAGCGGTGCAGGCGCTCGGACTGCTCGACGCGCGCCTGCATCACCGCATGACGGCGTTCGAGGTGGCGCCGCCGCAGCGCACTGTCGACCTTGTGCTCGATCTGGCGCATGTCGCCCGGCTTGCGCACGAAGTCCACGGCGCCGCAGCGCATGGCCTGGATGGCGGCATCGAAACTGTCATCGCCGCTGACGACCATGATGGTGGTGGAGACGCGATTGTCGGAAATCCAGCGCAGGATCTCCAGCCCCGAGACGTCCGGCAGATGGAGGTGCACCAGGGCAAGGGCGAAGTCGCCGCGGCCGAGCAGGGACAGCGCCTCGGTACCGGTGCCGCAGGCCACGATCTCGCGGTCCCCGCGCGCAAGCAGCGTGCGCAGGCTCGCGCACATACGCGGCTGCTCGTCGGCGATCAGGATTCGGTCGATCACCGGTTCCGGTTCGGCATCTCGCCGGAAGCCGGAAATGGGGAAATTGTTCACGATCGCATCCTTTCGCCGTTCGGCAGCAGAATGCCGAAGGTCGTTCCCTGTCCCGTCCGGCTCTGGAATGAAATCCGCCCACCCAGTTCCCGAACCAGTGCCGCCACGATGGACAGGCCGATCCCGGCATGGCCCGGCCGACGGTGAACATCGAGCGGCTGAAAGATGTTGGCCACGACATCCGCTGGCAGCCCGGGGCCGGTGTCGGAGATCCTGAGTTCGACAAAGGACTGCCCGTCCGCTGCGACATGCTCGGTCGTCGCCACCGACAGGCGCCCTCCATCGTGCATCGCATCGGCGGCGTTGCGCCACAGATTGAGGATGACCTGCTTGATCTGGTCGCGGTTGCCGGGGACGGACGGCAAGCTGCGGTCGAGGTCGAGGTCGAGCGTCACGCCACAGCTCGAAAAGATCGACTCGCGGTAAAGCGCGGCCATGCCGTCGATCACGGCATTGATGTCGACCTTCTCCGCTGTGCCGATCAAGGCCGGCACGTCGCCCAGCTGCTGCACGATCTGCGCCACGCGGTCGATTTCCTCCTTCAGGATGTCGAGTTCCTGCCGGACCCCGCTGGCGGAAGGGATCCGCTCGGACACGATCTTGAGGTAGTTGGTGATGATCGCCAGCGGATTGCCGGCTTCATGCACCACGCGGCGCGCCTGCCGCGCGAAGCGGCTGGTCATGTCGGCCTCTGTCGCAAGAGCCCGCGCGCGCAGGTCGCGCCGCGACTGCAGACTGACGGCCGCGACGCGCGCGAGGCTTGCCATCCACGGCAGGCGCGGCTTGCAGCGTGCGTACTGCGCTTCGCTGAAGCCGCAGGCGATGACGCCGATCAACCGGTCGCGCGTGCGCATCGGCAGGTAGAGCACACCCGCCGTCCCCAAGGCACGCGCTACCTGCACGTCGACCAGGGACAACGGTGTTCCTTGTTCGAAGGTCGACGGGTGGCCGTCGCCGAGCGCGGCGGCCGCCGCGAGGCTGGCGCCCGCCTTGATCGGAATCACGAGCCGCTGCAGCAGTGCCGGCTGGCTGCCGATGTCGGCCCCGGCCAGTGTCAACCCATCATCGTTGTCCGTCAGAAGGAAGGCCATGCGGCCTGCCCCAAAAAGGATGCGTGCCGACTCGCGCACGCCCAGCAGCAGTTCCGCCTCGCTCTCGATCGAAAACAGACCCTCCTGAAGCGGCTGCATGATCGCCATGTCGCGCACCAGTGCGCCTACCTGATCCTGCGTGGCCGGTTGTTCGGGCCATGCGCCCTCGAACGCCGCGCGCGCCGAGCGTGGCAGCGTGGAGGCGTTGCCGGGCACATCGATGCCAAACTCCGCAGCCGTGCGCGCCACCCGCTCCGCTGCCTGATCCCGAAGCGTTGCCAGGCTGCTTGCCGGCAGTTCGAGCATGGATTCGATCGCGCCAGCCTCGAATTGCTGGCCGCTGGACAGCCGGCCGTCGTCATTCGCCGCCCAGCGGGCAACGGCATGTGCGGCCCAGACGATCCGGCTCGCGGGATCGGCCGCACCGATTTCGCTCGGCGCACTGTGGTGAAACAGCACCGCGTCGGCCATGAAGGACGACAGCCGCCATTGGTCGACCAGCCACGCCCCCGCAGCCGCGTGATCGATGCCGAACTCCGCGTTTTCGAGCGCCAGCAACGCTTCCTCGTCGCGGCTCCATGCCAGCAGCGCGCCGTAGCGCCCGTTCATGCCGCCCAGCAGCAGGAGCTCTCCCACGTCGTGCAGCAGGCCCGCCAGGTAGATTTCCTCGACGTCGGGGCGCCCCAGGCGCAGTGCTAACAGGCGCGCGAGTTCCGCCACCTGCAGGGAGTGCAGCCAGAATCCACCGAGGTCGTGGTTGCGATCGCCCGCTGTACCTGCGAAGACGCTTTGCACGGCAAGGCAGGCCGCCATGATGCGCACAAGGCGGCCGCCGAGGGCCGCCAGGCACTGGCCTAGGGTTTTTGCTTCCTGGCCGCGCCGCAAGGCTGCCGAGTTCGCGGCGATCATCACGTGGGCGGCCAGCGCCGGGTCCCGCCCGACCACCTCGGCCAGTTCTTCGATCGATATGCGCTCGTCTTCGGCCAAACGAAGAAAGCGCAGCAGCACCTGCGGCATCGAGGGCAGGTGCAGCGCTTCGAGGGCGTCGACGATCGAGTCGGGAACCTGTTGCAATTGCGCTCCGGCAGACGCCGGCAGGCTGTTGAAACAGGTGGAATTTATCCTACTGGAATTCCCGTGATCCGGCCGTAAAGCCTTCGAATAAGGCCCAATCCTCGCTTATTCCTGCACAGCCGCACCAGCGATCCGAAACGGCTTGATTCGACGCCACGGCAGCTCAGTTGCCGTTGATCACGAGACGGTAGACCTTGGCGGAACGATCCTTGTCCGTGATCGAGGAGAAATAGCCGTCCGTGGTCTTGAACACGTAGCGGCACCAGTCCTCGGTAGGAATCGTCTTCCACTCCACGGTCACGCAATATCGACCGTCGGGCGAAACGTGCCAGGTGCCCGGCGCAGTAACGCCGGCAGCACGCCGGGCCAAGGATGCGCCCCCAATGCCGGACTTGTTGTCGCTCGAAATGACAAACGTTCCGTCAGTGCCGTTTGTCCAGATATGCGTGCTTCCCGTCGCAACTACGCGACTCATCTTCGCGCCCGGAAGCAACTGTTCGAGCTGCGCCTTCGACAACTTCTCGGGCTTGAGCGGATCGAGATCGCCGTACAGGGCCGGCGGGTCGGCCCAGGCGGCCGTCGCCGCGAACACGCTGAATGCCGCCGCGACCATCGCGTGGCGGCCATGACTTGCTACGAACCGCATTGTGCCTATATCCATGATTTTCCCCATGGCAAATGGAACTGCATTGATTCCAAGGCTGGCCAAGAAAACCATAACGAAGCTATGGGATACAGAGTACCTGATATCGGAAGCCGGTGCAAAAAACAGTAGGGAGTCCCTGGTGCGTTTCGACCAAGACGAACGAACTGCGCCAAAGCCGATTCGACGAAAGCTATTTCCCCGCCACAACCAACTTGCCCGGACGATCACGATGGTAGTCCTTCAGTGCCAGGGCACGCCTTTCCAGGAGATGCCACGACAGTACTGCCAGCGTGGCCGTCACCGGCATGGAAATCCAGAACATCGACATTGCCGATACATTCGGAACAAGGGCCGCCACGGATTGCTGGACAGGGAACGCGTAGATGTACATCCCGTAGGAGTAGTCACCCAGCCTGTTGTACGCACGGACTGCCCCGGCAGGGATATACGCCAGGTAGAGCACGATGTAGCTGATGCTCACGGAATAGGCCACGAAGAACAACTGCTTGTCGACAATGGCTGCGACGAGCAGACCACCCGCGCAACACCAGAAGACTGGTCGCGAAAGACTGATCTTGTCTCGCAACACGTAGAAGGCAGCGCCTGCGAAGAACATGTAGAGGAGCCGGCCGAATTCATGATGACCATCCGGCTCGATGAAATGCCCGGTCACATGCAAGAAACCGGCGATGCCGGCCAGGGCAACGAGCGCCACCTTGAACACCGCCAGTCGGCGCTTGCCGCCCACGCGCAGGATTACCCACAGGATCGCCAGGATCGCGTACATCTTGATTTCATAAGGTAGCGTCCACAATGATCCATTGACCGCGCCCTTGTAAGGATTGTCGGCAAAGACTCCGGGCAGTTCATACACGACGTCCTTGACGAGGACCGCACATCGCCACAGGTACCGATAGGTTCCCGAATTCGACAAGTAGTCCGGCAATGGCAAGGTCGTAAAGAACACGCCGAGACCGAATACGGTAAGGAGCACCATGACCAACAGCGCCGGATATATCCGCAGGACCCTGGCTCGGACGAACTCCACGGCGCTCTGCCTCGTAAGCAGGCTACCGGTAACGAGAAAGCCACTCGCGACGAAGAAGATGTCTACCGCAATCGACCCGACGGACATGCCAAGCGTCGGTCCAAGCGGCTCAATGGCTCCAGCGCCTATTGCGAGGACAACGCTGTGTGAAACCAGCACCCCAACAGCCGCGGTGATGCGGATGAGGTTGTAATTGTTGCTTCGGCCAGAGATTAGCTCTGAAAGTCTGGGCATCGGCACACGGTCGGCTTGGACAATGTCTTGAGCACGCTGCTCGCGTACGCTTGGCCGCGGGGCTTTACGCAGGCAACCGGCCGTTGTCCATGCTGGAAGCACAAGACATCGTCAGGGCCGGCACCTCCTGAAAGTATTCTTGGTGGCCAGGGGCGGAATCGAACCGTCGACACGCGGATTTTCAATCCGCTGCTCTACCAACTGAGCTACCTGGCCGGGGAGGGCGCGATTATAGCGAATTCCGCGCGCCCGCCAAGACGTTGCAAGAAAAAAGCCCCCGC
>DATJQH010000095.1:0-6435 GCA_035505955.1 Rhodocyclaceae bacterium | reverse complement strand
TTCGCCGTTCTGTTCGTAGTCCGCCATTCGAGCCTCCCTAGAGTCCAAGCTGCTGCCAAAGCGCGTCGACGCGCCGCTTCACATCCTCGTCCATGACGATGGGCCGACCCCACTCGCGGCTCGTTTCGCCCGGCCACTTGTTCGTGGCATCGATGCCCATCTTGCTGCCGAGCCCGGCGACCGGCGACGCGAAGTCCAGATAATCTATGGGCGTATTCTCGGCAATCAAGGTGTCGCGCGCCGCATCGACGCGCGTGGTCAGCGCCCACACCACGTCCTTCCACTCGCGGATGTCCACATCGTCGTCCACTACGATGATGAACTTGGTGTACATGAACTGGCGCAGGAAGCTCCAGATGCCGAACATCACGCGCTTCGCATGGCCCGGGTACTGCTTCTTCATGCTCACGACCGCGAGGCGATAGGAACAGCCCTCCGGCGGCAGGTAGAAATCGGTGATCTCCGGAAACTGCTTCTGCAGCAGCGGCACGAACACCTCGTTGAGCGCCACGCCGAGCATCGCCGGCTCGTCGGGCGGCTTGCCGGTGTACGTGCTGTGATAGATCGGGTCGCGGCGCATCGTGATGCGCTCGATGGTGAACACCGGGAACTCGGCCTGCTCGTTGTAGTAACCGGTGTGGTCGCCATACGGGCCTTCCACGGCCGTCTCGCCCGGATGGATCACGCCTTCGAGCACGATCTCCGCGGAGGCCGGCACCTGCAAGTCCGAGCCGATGCACTTCACGAGTTCGGTCTTCGCGCCGCGCAAGAGGCCCGCGAACTGGTACTCGGACAACGTGTCCGGCACGGGCGTCACTGCACCGAGGATGGTCGCCGGATCGGCGCCGATCACCACGGCCACCGGGAAGGGCGTACCCGGATTCTTCCGGCAATGGTCGCGAAAATCGAGCGCACCGCCGCGATGCGGCAGCCAGCGCATGATCACCTTGCTGGCCCCGATCACCTGCTGGCGGTAGATGCCGAGGTTCTGCCGCGTCTTCGAATCCGGAAACCCCTGCGGCCCGCGCGTCACGACGAGGCCCCAGGTGATCAGCGGTGCCACGTCACCCGGCCAGCAGGTCTGGATCGGCAGGCGCGACAGGTCGACGTCCTGCCCTTCCCACACCACCTCCTGACACGGCGCGGAGGACAACACCTTGGGCGCCATGTGCAGCACCTGCTTCAGCACCGGCAGCTTCTCCCAGGCGTCGCGCAGGCCCTTGGGCGGCTCGGGCTCCTTGAGGTAGGCGAGCAGCTGGCCGACCTCGCGCAGTGCCATGACGCTGTCCTGCCCCATGCCGAGCGCGACGCGGCGCGGCGTGCCGAACAGGTTGCCCAGCACCGGGATGGCCGACCCCTTCGGCTTCTCGAACAGGATCGCCGGTCCGCCGCCCTTCAGCACGCGGTCGCAGATCTCGGTCATCTCGAGCTTCGGATCGACCTCGACCCCGACGCGCTTCAGTTCGCCGAGCTTTTCGAGTTGCGACAGGAAATCGCGCAGGTCGTGGTAGGTCATAAGAGTGGCTTCAGGTTCAGCTCGGCGACAATGCCGGCGAAGATCGCCGCGCCCAGCCAGTTGTTGTGCAGGAAGGCCTTGAAGCAGGCCATGCGCTCGCGATCGCGGATCAGCGTCCAGTGATAGAGGGCGATGGCGGTGGCAACGCCGAGGCCGGCAAAGTAGAAGACGCCATAGTGCAGTTGCGTGCCGATCCAGCCCAGGAGCGCCAGCGCAATCCCGTAGCAGAGCATCACCGCCGCGACGTCGAAGCGGCCGAAGGTAATGGCGGACGTCTTGATGCCGATCCGGATGTCGTCGTTGCGGTCGACCATCGCGTACTCGGTGTCGTAGGCGATGGCCCAGGCGATGTTGGCGGCGAGCATCGTCCAGCCGAGCGGCGGCACGGTGCCCTGCACGGCCGCGAAAGCCATCGGGATGCCGAAGCCGAACGCGACGCCCAGATATGCCTGCGGAATCGCGAAGAAGCGCTTGGTGAACGGATAGCTGATGGCGAGGAATACGGCCACCACGGCCAGCATCCAGACCAGATTGTTGAGCGGCAGGATCAGCAGGCCGGCGCAGAGCGTCAGCACTGCCGCCACGAGCCACGCCTCACGCACCGTCACCTTGCCTGCGGTCAGCGGCCGTTCCCTGGTGCGCTCGACATGACGATCGAATTCGCGGTCCGCGTAGTCGTTCACCACGCAGCCGGCGGAACGCATGAGCACGGTGCCGAGGATGAAGATCCAGGCGAGCATCCAGCCCGGCCGGCCGTTGGACGCGATCCACAGCGCCCACAGCGTCGGCCACAGCAGGAGCAGGATGCCGATGGGCTTGTCCAGCCGCATCAGCCTCTCGTAGAGATCGAGCCTTTCCCGGATCGCCGACCAGTCCATGGGCGGCGATTCTAGCGCTTCAGCCAGGCGACGAATCTCCGCGCGAACTCGGGCGCGCACACGAACATGGCGGCCGCGACGAGGCCGTTGCAGACCGCGCCGATGGCGAACAGCGCCGGAATCGAGACGCCGGAAGACAGGAGTGCCACGGCACCGAGCGCGCCCGCGACCATGAAGCAGGCGTTGAGGATGTTGTTGGCGGCGATGATGCGCGCGCGATGCGAGGGCTCCGAACGCTCCTGCATCAGCGTGTAGAGCGGCACCGTGAAGATGCCGCCGAAGATGCCCAGCAGCACCAGGTCGATCAGCACGTGCAGCACCGTCCACTGGCCGAGCAGCGTGCCTTCCGGCGGCACGTCGGGCGACGCCCAGGCGAGGTCGAGCCCGAACACGGTGAGGCCGATCGCGCCCAGCGGCACCAGGCCCAGTTCCAGGCGCCGGCCGGACATGCGTTCGCAGGCGAGCGAACCGGAGCCGATGCCGACGATGAACGCGGCCAGCAGCACCGTGACCACGTACTCGTTGCCGCCGAGCACATCCTTGGCGTATGCCGGGAACTGCGCCAGGAACATCGCGCCGTAGAGCCAGAACCACGAAATGCCGAGGATGCCGATGAACACCGTGCGATCGACGCGCGCATGGCGGATCACGTGCGCGATTTCGACGAACGGATTCGGCTGCACGGGCAGGCCGGGATCGGGCGCCGGCGCGCTCGGGATGAAGCGGCTGGCGAGGTAGCCGGCCACCGCGATCGCGAGCGACGTGCCGGTGATCCAGAGCGTGTCGTCCGCCGCCGCCAGCAGGCCGCCGACCAGCGTGCCCACCAGGATGGCGACGAAGGTGCCCGCCTCGATCAGCGCGTTGCCGCCGATCAGCTCGTCCTCGTGCAGGTGCTGCGGCAGGATGGCGTACTTCACCGGCCCGAACAGCGTCGAATGGCAGCCGAGCAGGAACAGCGCCGTCATCAGCAGCACCAGGCTGTGCGCGGCGAAGCCGGCGCCCGCGAGCAGGATGATGACGATCTCCAGCATCTTCACCAGCTGCGCGATGCGCGCCTTGTCGTACTTGTCCGCGAGCTGTCCGGCCGTCGCCGAAAAAAGGAAGAAGGGCAGGATGAAGATGCCCGCCGCCATGTTGGAAAGGATGCCCGGCGAGAGTGTCGTCCACTGCACCGTCTTGAACGTGAGCAGCACCACGAGGGCGTTCTTGAACACGTTGTCGTTCAACGCGCCGAGGAACTGCGTGACGAACAGCGGCAGGAAACGGCGGCGGCGCAGCAGGTTGGCTTGGCTCATGGTCAGGCTTTCAGTAATTCCTCTTTGCCGGCCAGCCAGCGCGCGAGATGCGCGTCGGCGGCCTGGCGGTAGTCGCGCAGCATGATCTCGGCCGCGGCGCGCGCCTCCTCGACCATCTGCGTGTCCTCGAGATCGGCGAAGCGCAGGAGCGGCACCCCGCTCTGCCTGCTGCCGATGAACTCGCCCGGGCCGCGCAGGTGCAGGTCCTGGCGGGCGATCTCGAAGCCGTCGTTGTTCTCGAAGATGATTTTGAGCCGCGCGCGCGCCGATTCGCCGAGCGGCTGCGCATACAGCAGGATACACGCGGACTCGGCGGCGCCGCGGCCAACGCGTCCGCGCAGCTGGTGCAGCTGCGCCAGGCCGAAGCGTTCCGCGTGCTCGATCACCATCAGGCTCGCATTGGGCACGTCGACGCCGACCTCGATCACCGTCGTCGCCACGAGCACTTGCACCTCGTTCTTCACGAAAGCGGCCATCACGGTGGCCTTCTCGTCGGCCTTCAAACGTCCATGCACGAGACCGACCGAGAGATCGGGCAGTTCGGCCGTGAGGCGCTCATAGGTCTCTTGCGCCGTCTTGAGCTGCAGCGCCTCGCTCTCCTCGATCAGCGGGCACACCCAGTAGGCCTGCAGGCCCGCGCGGCAGGCATCGTGCACGCGCGCGATCACCTGGTCGCGGCGGCCCTCCTCCACCAGTTTCGTCACCACGGGCGTGCGGCCCGGCGGCATTTCGTCGAGCACGGAGACATCGAGGTCGGCGTAGTAGCTCATCGCCAGCGTGCGCGGAATCGGCGTCGCCGACATGGTGAGCTGGTGCGCACTCTGGCCCTTCTTCTTCAGCGCCAGCCGCTGCTGCACGCCGAAGCGGTGCTGCTCGTCGACGATGGCCAGGCCGAGCTTGTCGAACTCGACGCCGCTCTCGATCAGCGCGTGCGTACCCACCGCCAGCGGCGTACCACCGAGACTGACTTTTGCTCGCCACGCCTCGCGCTCCTTCTTCTTCACGCTGGAGGCGAACCACGCGACCTCCAGCCCCAGCGGTTGCAGCCAGCCCGCGAGCTTGCGGTAGTGCTGCTCGGCGAGGATCTCGGTGGGCGCCATCAAGGCCGCCTGGTGTCCGCTCTCCACCGCCTGCAGCATCGCCAGCGCCGCGACCACCGTCTTGCCGCTGCCGACGTCGCCCTGCAGCAGGCGCGCCATCGGATGCGGCTGTTCGAGGTCCGCCGCGATCTCGCGCCACACGCGCTCCTGCGCGCCGGTGAGCCTGAACGGCAGGCCGGCCAGCAATCGCTTCGTGAGCGCGCCGGTGCCTGCGAGCACGGGCGCGCCGCGCGCGCGCCGCGCCGCATACGCGCGCCGGAGGCTCAACTGCTGCGCCAGCAGTTCGTCGAAGGCGATGCGGCGCCAGGCCGGATGCGTGCGCTTCTCCAGTTCGGCGAGCGACATGCCGGGCGGCGGCTGGTGCAGGAAGCGCAGGCTCGCGCCAAAGTCAGCCTCCGCGGCACGCCGTCGAAGCGTGTCGGGCAGCGTGTCCGTAAGATCGGCCTTCTCCAGCGCGCGCTGGATCAATTTGCGCAGTACGGCTTGCGACAAACCCGCCGTGGTCGGGTAGACCGGCGTCAGGCGGTCCGGCAGCGGCTCGTCGCCATGCAGGACGCGGAAGCGCGGATGGATCATCTCGTCGCCGAAGAATCCGCCGCGCACCTCGCCGAACACGCGCAGCCGCGCGCCCGCTGCCAGCGCCTTCTGCTGGCTCGGATAGAAGTTGAGGAAGCGCAGCACCATCGCCCCGGTGTCGTCGCGCACGCGGGCGACGAGCTGGCGGCGCGGCCGGTAGGCAATCTCGCTCGACACCACTTCGACCTGGAATTGCGCCGGCACGCCGGGCACCGCATCGCGGATCGCCGTCAGGCGCGTTTCATCCTCGTAGCGCAGCGGCAGGTGCAGCAGCAGGTCCGCGTCGGTGACGAGGCCCAGGCGCGCCAGTTTCTCCGCCACGACGGCGGAGACACCCTTGATGCCGGGAGTTTCAGCCGACAACGAGGATCGCGTCCGCCTCGACAAGTGCCCCGCGCGGCAGCTCCTTGACGCCCACGGCGGCGCGCGCCGGATACGGCTCGGCGACGTACTTCGCCATCACCTCGTTCACCTTGGCGAAGTTGGCGAGATCGGTCAGGTAGATGGTGAACTTGACGGCGTCGTTGAGCGTGCCGCCGGCCGCGGCGGCCACGGCCTTGAGGTTCTCGAACACGCGCACGATCTGCGCATCGATGCCCTCGACCATCTGCATGGTCGCCGGGTCGAGCCCGATCTGGCCCGAAAGGTAGACGGTGTTGCCGGCGCGCACGGCCTGCGAATAAGTGCCGATCGCTCCCGGCGCCGAGGTCGTCGACACCGGCAGCCGGCGCGGCGCCGCCATCGGCCGCGGCACCTGCACCTGCAGGCCGCGCCGCGTCTTCGCGTTGATCACGAGCGGCGCGTAGATGCCTGCCCTGAGCGGCAGCGCGGCCGTGAAGTCCTTGATCAGCATCACCGCCACCACCGCGTCGGCCGGATCGACAAGACCGATCACCGAGGCCTGCTCGTCGGACAGCGCGATCTGGTAATCGACGCCGAAGCGCGCGGGATCGGCGATGTGGAAGGCCACGGTAGGATCGTCCATCGACTGCATGATGAAGAAGGCGGGGCTGCCCGCGGTCTCGGCATGGAAGAGCGAAAACCGGTGCAGGTTCTCGAAGCCGGGCAGG
>DATJQH010000094.1:0-23541 GCA_035505955.1 Rhodocyclaceae bacterium | reverse complement strand
GCGCAACAACGCGGCAACAGATGTATCGAAAACGAACTTCGCGCCGCGCTCGGCGGCACGCCGGGCCAGCGCGCCTGCGAACATGCGTGCGTCTCCGGATTCGTCGTCGACCGTGTAGGTGCCGCCAACGACCGGCGCGGTTGAGTTTGCCAGCGCAGGCTCGATGGCGATGCAGTCCGCGGCGGTCTTGAGCACGCGATCACAGCCGTACTGCCGCATCAATTCCGCCTGCGGAATGGCATGCGCAAACTCAGCGGCATCCGTGTAGAAGTGCAGGATGCCGCGTTCCTGCTGGTCGTATTCCAGCGCCAGCGCCGGCCGCAGCTCTTTCAGCAGGTCGCGGCTGTAAAGCGCCAGACGCAGGATCGCGACGGTATTGGCGCGCGCGCGGGCGGGCAGGCACTCGCGCAGGAAGCGCAGGCCCCAGGCGAACTGCGCCGGGTCCGCGCGCAGGCGCCACAGCAGCGGCGAATCCTCGCGTCCCAGCCACTGCAGGATCTTCCAGGGCGCGGCCGGGTTTGCCCAGGGTTCGGCATGGCTGGTGGAGATCTGGCCGCCGTTGGCGAAGCTGGTTTCCAGCGCCACGCCGGGCTGGCGGTCGACCACCGTCACCTCGTGGGCGTCTTCGCCGAGGTACCATGCCGATGAGACGCCGACCAGGCCGGCGCCGAGAACCAATATCCGCATTTGTTGTCCGTTGTTGTTCCCCACTGCGAATGGTAGCGCGACCATGGCAAAGATCGAAAAAACCGATGCCGACTGGCAGCGGCAACTGACGCCGATGCAATTCCACGTGACGCGCGAGAAAGGCACGGAGCGCGCTTTCACCGGTGAATACTGGAACTGCCACGACGATGGCACGTTCCGCTGCATCTGCTGCGGGGCGCCATTGTTCGCATCGGCGACGAAGTTCGATTCCGGCTGCGGCTGGCCAAGCTTCACGGCGCCGATGGAAAAGGACATCGTCGAAGAACACCTCGACCACAGCCACGGCATGGTACGCACGGAAGTCACCTGCTCGCAGTGCGGCGCGCACCTCGGCCATGTGTTTCCCGACGGCCCTGCGCCGACGGGGCTGCGCTATTGCATCAACTCGGCATCGCTGGCGCTCGAGAAGACCAAGGACTAGCGTCGCGAAAAGTCAGCCCCGCCGGTACGCCGTGCTGGACGCTAGCGCCGCTCGGCGGCGTCCTTGTGCATGATTTCGGCGAAGCGCTTGATGTTCGCCTCCTTGTCTGCAGTCAGCTGCGGGTAGTCGATCTTGATGGCGCGCTTCATGGCGTCGCCGGGTGTCGGCAGGTTGAACCGCTCCGGCACGGGAACGTCCGCCCGCACGGGCAGCATTCCCTCTTCGGCGATGATGGCCTGCCCGTCCTTCGAGAGCATGAAGTCGACAAACAGGCGCGCGGCTTCGACATCCTGCGTGCCCTTGAGAATGGCAATCGGACTCGGAATCACGATCATCTCCGGCGGAAATGCGATGGCCAGCGAACTGCCCTTTTCGATCTTGTCGAACGCGACATGGTCTGCCGCGACGCAGGCCAGGAGATCGCCGGAAGCAGTCTCGTCGGTCAACGGCCCCGAACCGCCCTTGCCGACCTTGGCGCCGTTTGCCTGCAACGCTTCGAAGTAGCCCCAGCCGAACGCCCGCGCGAGCGCAGCTACCGCGCTATAAGCCGACCCGTTGAGGCCCGGATTCGCAATCGCGAACGCTCCCTTGAAAGTCGGCTTTTGCAGGTCCTGCCAGGCTTTCGGCGCTTCGTGCACGAAGCGGGTGTTGTAAACGATGCCGAGCGTAACAAGGCGAACCGCGGTAAACGCGCCGTCATAATCTTTGAACGGATTGACCACCGACTTGATCTCCGCCGGCACATAAGGCTGCAGCAGGCCCTGGGCCTTGAGCTGGAAGAAGTCGGCCACCTCGCCCGTCCACAGCACATCGGCTGCCACTGCGCCGGCATCGCGCTCCGCAGCGATCTTCGCCATCAGCTTGCCGGCGCCCGCCGAGACATAATCAAGATCGATGTCGGGGTACTTGCGCACGAAAGCCGAGCGCAGGTCGGCGATCAGCGTTTCCTTCACCGACGTGTAAACCAACAGCTTGCGATCGGCATGTGCCGGCATTGCGCAGAGCGCGAGCACCAGCCCGCTCAGGAGCGCGGACATCATCTTCTTCATGATGCGTCTTCCTCGACAACCCAGACCCGAATAATAAGCGCTATCGGTCTGGCCATACGGGTGACGGTGGCGGGCCGGCGCCGTCGCGCTATCATTCGGCCCCTCGACTGGAGCGGCGGCAATGGTTCGGATCTACGGCATCAGGAATTGCGACACGATGAAGAAGGCGTTCGCCTGGTGCGACGAGCGCGGGGTCGCCTACGAGTTTCACGACTACAAGAAGGACGGCGTGCCGCGCGAGCGCCTCATCGCATGGTGCCAGGCTGCGGGTTGGAAGACGCTGCTCAATACGCGCGGCCCCACGTTCCGCAAGCTCACGCCCGAACAGCAGGACATTTCCACCCAAAGCAAGGCCGTGGCCACCATGGTCGAGTTCCCGAGTTGCATCAAGCGCCCGGTCGTCGAGACAGAGGGCGGCCAATTGCTGGTCGGCTTCGATCCCGCAATGTTCGGCAGTTTCGTCCGCTAGGCGAAGCACCCGCAAAGAGCCTGCCGACAACGTGGAAATTATCGTCAGCGAAAAAGCCGGCGTCCGTTATCTGCATTTCAGTTCCGACTGGATTCAGGGCGCGATGCGCGTCGCCCGCCCCTTTGCGCTGGAACTCGACTACACGCAGGAAATGATGGCGAGCCTGCTGCTGCGGCCCGACCCGGCGTGGCCGCACCGGGCCCTGTTGATCGGTCTGGGCGCCGCATCGTTGACGAAGTTCCTGCATCGCCATCGTCCTGAAGCCAAGCTGACCGTGGTGGAGGTCGAGCCGGCAGTCGTGGCCGCCGCCCGGCAGCACTTCAGATTGCCGGATGAAGATCGTCGCTTGCGCGTCGTCGTCGCCGACGGCGCCGATTTCGTCGCGGAAACGACCCAGCGGTTCGATCTCATCCTGGTCGACGGCTTCGACGACAAGGCGCGAACCGGCATGCTCGACACGATCCCCTTTTACGCGAATTGTCAGGCGCGCCTGTCCGACGACGGTCTGCTCTGCACGAATCTCCTCGGACGCAGCAGGACCGTCCTGCGCAGCGTCGGACGCCTGACGCAGGCATTCGCCGGTCGCGCGCTGGCCTTTCCGTCCTGCGCGTCCGGGAATACGGTCGCATTCGCCGCGGCAGGAGGCCCGATCGATTTGTCGCTTGCCGAATTGCGCACCCATGCGCGTGCGCTCAAGGCGAACACCGGCCTCAACCTGCTACCAACCCTCATGCGCCTCGAAGGCCGCCACACCTGCTTCGGCGGCCGCCTCGTGCTCTGATCACGCCGCCAGCGCCCGCTCGGCCAGCCGCACCCAGTAGCGTATGCCGATCGCAATGATGTCGTCATTGAAGTCGTAATGGGCGCTGTGTAGCATGCAGCCGCCTGCGCCGGGACCGTTGCCGAGCCACGCGTAGCATCCGGGCACCGCCTGGGCGAGATAGGCAAAATCCTCTGCGCCCATGCTGGGCTTGGCATCGTCGACCACAGGCGCGCCATCGACGACATCGTGTGCCGCTTGGCGGCACAGGGCGGCTGCCGCCGCATCGTTCACCGTCGGCGGATAGCCGCGCTGGTAGTCGACGCGGATTTCCACTTGATGCGCGACTTCGACGCTGTGACAGATGCGGCGCAACCCCGCTTCGAGTGCGCTTTGCATGTCCGGATCGAAGGTGCGTACCGTGCCTCCGAGCACGGCCCTGTCGGGCAGGATGTTATCGACGTTGCCCGCATGAAAGCGGGTAATGCTGATAACGGCAGCATCCTGCGGATCGATGCCGCGGCTGATCAGGGCCTGCACGCCCTGCACCAGCGCTGCCCCGGCCAGCACCGTATCGGTGGCCTGCTGCGGCATGGCGGCATGCCCACCCTTGCCGGTGATCGTGATCTCGAAACGGTCGGTGCCCGCCATGACCGGCCCGGACAGGATCGCGAAGCTTCCGGCCGGCAGACCGGGCCAGTTGTGAAGCCCGAACACGCGCTCCATCGGGAAGCGCTTGAACAAGCCCTCCTCGACCATGACACGACCGCCGCCTTCGGTTTCCTCGGCTGGCTGGAAGATGAAGTGGACAATACCGTCCGGACCCGCGGCGCGCCGCGCGGCGAGTACTTCCGCCGCTCCGAGAAGCATGGCTGTGTGTCCATCATGGCCGCAGGCGTGCATGCGACCCTCATGTTGCGAACGGTGCGCGAACGTATTTGCCTCGACCACCGGCAGGGCATCCATGTCGGCGCGCAATCCGATCGAGGGCCCCTTGCCGGAGCCCAGGATCAACCGGCCGACCACGCCCGTTCTGGCCAGGCCGCGATGTACCTCGATGCCAAGCCGTTCAAGTCCCGCCGCCACTGCACCGGACGTGCGCGCCTCTTCGAACGCGAGTTCGGGATGCGCGTGCAGGTCGCGCCGGAAGGCGGCAGTGCGCCGGCACAATTCGTCCAGGAAAGCTTCATCTGCCATGGCGTTGTCTCCAGCGCCAATGGTAACACCAGGCCTGCGATCGGCCCCGCGTCAGGCTGCTTTCAACGCCTGCAAGGCCCGATTGACGGCGCGGTCGAAAATCGGCTCCACCGGCACAATGGCCGCCTCGCCACGTTCGATCTGTATTGCCAGTGCTGCCGGCGCCACCGAAAGTGCCCGTGGCGACTGCGGATTTGTAAACAGAAGAATGCCGCGCTCGGGGCTGACCCATGACAGCCGATAGCGCACGGTGCCGGACTCGCCACCCGGGAATTCGACCCAGTCGCCACGTTGCAGGTCGTCGACCTTCTGCTGGGCCTCCGTCTCGCCTTCCATGACCGGCACGTTGGCGCTGTCGACGAGCGACATGCTCTGCAACTGGGCATCTTCGGTCTCGATCGACTGCCTGACGAGTTCGGGTTTCGACATCTGCAATTGCGGACCGATTTCCATCACCACCGGTGCCGCGCCGCGCAGGACGGCCGCGTGGATGCTGAACAGGCAATCGAGCACCGATACCCGCCGCTCCATCGTCACCTGCGCCTGGTCAAGGCCATCATGGATCCGCTTGACCAGCGTGGGCAGCTTGGCGGCCAGCGCCTTGCGGCCTGCGGCGTCTGCCACGGGCTCCGTACTGCCCACGAGATCGCCAGCCGTGGCAATGGCGCTTTCCCAGCCCGCCTGATCGTCGGCGAGATAGTGGCGCACCAGCAGCGCGCGCCATTCATGCGTCAGGAGATCGGCAACGCCACTCGGCAGAGGCTTCGACAGCCAGATGGCGAGTTCGCCATCGGCAGCCACGGCCGCCAGTTCGCGCCTTTCCTGCTCGGCCACCAGGGGAGCAGCCTTGACCGCACGAGCGTCGGCATCCTGCTCCTGCCGTTCCAAGAAGTCGTTGAGGTCCGAGCACAGAACGTCGAACAGGCGAGCATCCTGCCTGAATTCCGTCTGCAGACGCTCGATCAACGCAAAGAGATGCGCATAGAGCGGGTCCTCGTGACCGACCTTCGGACCGCAGCGCGCTGCCGCCCGGGAAATGCTGTCCAGCAAACGCCGCGCCGGATGCTGCTTGCTGGAGAAGAACGACTTGTCCAGCATCGCAACCTTCAGGACCGGAATCTGCAACCGCCCGACCAGCGCCTTGATCGGATCCGATACCGAGGGATCGTCGAAAATGAAGTCAAACAGCGTGGCGACGATGTCCACCGTCACTGCATCGATGTGCTCCAGCCCTTGACCGACCTGGCTTTCGCGAAAATCGCGCAGCACGTTCGTGTTCGGCGCACCGACAGCCGCAGGCGGCGCCGCACGCTGGAGCGTATCGAGCGATACCATCACCCGCTCCATGGTCGCCGCCATGGCTTCCGGCGACATCGGCACGCCACCGGGCGCACCGCGCGAAGTGCCGGTTGCGCCCGCTGCGGCCGACGGCATCAACCGCTGCAGGTTGGCGAAGACATCGCCGAGATCGACTGGGGCTGGCCGTCCGCTCTCCTTCGCCGACTTGCCGTCACCGCTCTTCGTGCGCGTGTAGGTGCGCCGCAAGGTCGGCAGCACCCGGCGGCCGACCATGAATGAGTTGAGGTCGTGGATGACAGGCCCGAAGGCCTTCACCACCCTGCGTTCTATTCCTGCCAGGACTTCGAGCCGCAATGGAACGGGCAGCGCCGCTTCCTTCAACGCCGCGTCGACTGCGTCGCTGATCATGGACTCGATCGTCAGCTCTCTTTCCTCGTCTCCGGCCAGGTGGGCCAACCGGCGCGCCGCTGCGAACAGCGCTTCCTCGCAACCGTCGTGCAGCCGGCCAGCCAGCGCCTTGACGGCGATCTGCTCGTCCATGTCCCCGAGATCGACCAACTGCAGTTCGTCCAATGGCGCGGCAGCTTCCTTGGTCGCGCGCGCAGTGCCCGACGCAGTTGCGGCGTCGAACTGTCGGAGCCAATGGGCCGCGGCCAGACCCTCGACGCGCATGACGCTCTCGCGCAGCAGTTCCCGGCCGCCGTAGTAGAAGTTCCGCTGATCGCGTTCGTCCGCCGCGTCGCCCTTGGCGGCCAGGTCATCCTGGAGTTCGGCAAGCAGGCCGCGGACGCCTTCGCGCAGCTTGTGCGCCACCAGATCGCGGGAATCCCTCAGCGTCCGGGCGCGGTCACGACCACCGATCGCACTGCGGGTGCCTTCCGGGAACTGGACCACGTTGTCGGGTGCCACCGTCACCATCGCCGGCCTCCTTGCCGCTGGGTGCGCCTAACGCACCCTACCAACCCGGTCGAACCAGACTGGCACAAGGTCGCCTCTCGCCGCGGCACGCTGCCCGCGTGGGAACCGGCTGGCTGTTCGTCGAAGGAGACCGTCCGTTGTCTGCACACGTACTCGGACGCATCTTCGGTTAGCCTGGCGGCCCCGCCGTCCTGGAAAGCGCGCCCCTCGCGCTTTCGTTAGACCGGTGACTTTGCGTCCCCATCTTTCGATGGGTTTGCCTTTTTCAGTAAGACCGAACGATTTCAGTGTATTGCAACGGAATCAATAACGCAAGGCCGAGGTCAAGGCGGCCAGTTCGTCGCTCGATTGTTCCAGGATTTCGGTCAGTTGGCGCTCCGCTTCCTCGTCCATCGGCAGGTCGAAGCCTTCGGTACCCGGGTTCTGCAACGGGGAACGGATCGGCGTCAGCCGGTTGGCGAGATTCAGCAACTCGCCGAGGTTGTGTGGGGGAAACGCAGGCGGACGATCGCTCCACAGGACTTCAATCGCCGTCACGACCTCGGTCGGAACGGAAAGTGCCGCCAGAACGGCGCGACCGACGCGCTGCTCGGCTTCCGACGTGATCAGACTGCCGTCCGCAAACAGGTCTCCCGAGATGTCCGTGCGCGAGATCAGGTAGAAGCCGCTGACCTCGTGGACCATCCCCGCGAACATCGCCACATCCGCCGCCAGGCCGAACCTCGCGGCCAGCAGGTGCGCCAGCGCCGCCACGTGCACCGTGTGTTCCCACAGGCGGACTGCCAACCCCTGATACAGCGGCGAACGGATGCTGCCCGCCATCTGGCGCATCACCACGGCGGTCGCCAGACCCCGCACGAACTTGAGGCCAAGGCGCGATATCGCGCCCTTGACGTCGGCGACCGGCACGCCGCTCCTGTTGAAAGCCACGGAGTTGGCAACGGCGACCACGCGAGAGGCAAGCAACGGCTCGGCGACGATGATCTGGGCCGCCTTGGCCATCGGGATGTCGGTGTCGTCCAGTGCGAGGCGGACCCGGAACGCCACATCCGCATGGGTGGGAAAAGTCACATCCCCATGTTCGACTTCCGCGAGCACCTCATCCAGTGTCGACATCGTGCTTAGAGCATATCCTCCGCAACAGCCAGGGCGCTGGAGCCGCCAGCCACGACCACGCGAGCCAATCCCGGGGCCGCGGCCATTATATGCGCCGCGTAGAACGACGCCGTGCCCAGTTTGGCGCGATAGAACGGGTCCGCGTCGCCCGCCTCGATATGCGCCCTGGCGACCAGGGCAGCCCGCGCCATCATCCAGCCTCCGGAGACGATTCCCATGAGCTTCAGGAACGGCACCGCGCCGACGGCGACGACGCGCACTTCACCCGCGTAATGCGTGGCGATGTAGGTACCGGCCTCGGAAATCGCGGCGACGCCCGCAGCCAGGGCGCCACGGATATCGGCGAAATCAGATCCAGCCGTCTCCAGTTCGCCCAGCGTCTGCTGCATCATGCCAACGAGCGCCTTCAAGGTCGCGCCCTGTTCGCGGGCAATCTTGCGTCCGATCAGATCGTTTGCCTGAATGCCCGTCGTGCCCTCGTAGATGGTCGTGATGCGCGCGTCGCGCATGTGCTGGGCCGCACCGGTCTCTTCGATGAAGCCCATGCCCCCATGCACCTGCACGCCCAGATAGGCGATCTCGTTGGCCGTCTCGGTAAACCAGCCCTTGACGACCGGGATCATGAGATCGACGAAAGCCTGGTTGCGCTTGCGCTCGCCCTCGTCTGGATGAAGCGAGGCTGCGTCCTGCGCAGCCGCCACCACATAGGCCAAGGCCCGCATTGCCTCGATCTGCGCCTTCATCGTCATGAGCATGCGGCGCACGTCCGGGTGATTGACGATGGCGACCGACGCTGTGGAGCCTTCGATGGCACGGCTCTGCACGCGTTCGCGCGCATAGGCGCGGGCCAGCTGGTAGGCGCGCTCGGACAGGGCCAGCCCCTCCAGACCAACGCCGTAGCGCGCCGCATTCATCATGATGAACATGTACTTGAGACCTTCGTTCGCCTTGCCGACCAGCGTGCCGATGGCACCGCCATGGTCGCCAAACGCCATGACGCAGGTCGGACTGGCGTGGATGCCGAGCTTGTGCTCGATCGACACGCACCAGGCGTCATTGCGCGCACCGGTTGTGCCGTCGGGGTTCACCAGATACTTGGGCACGACGAACAGCGAAATTCCCTTCACGCCTTCCGGCGCATCGGGCAGGCGTGCGAGCACGAGATGCACGATGTTCTCGGCCATGTCGTGCTCGCCGTAGGTGATGAAAATCTTCTGCCCGAAGATTCTGTACGTACCGTCCGGCTGGGGTTCTGCGCGTGCGCGAATGGCTGCGAGGTCGGAGCCGGCCTGCGGCTCGGTGAGGTTCATCGTTCCCGTCCACTTGCCGGAAATCATGTTGGGCAGATAGGTGTGTTTCTGCTCCGCCGAGCCGCACAGTTCGATGGCCTCGCTCGCGCCATTGGTGAGCAAGGGGCACAGCGAGAACGCCATGTTGGACGCCTTCCACATCTCACGCACGGCGGCGGAGACGACCCGCGGCAGGCCCTGCCCGCCGAATTCCGGATCGCAGTCGAGCGCCGTCCAGCCGCTCTCGGCGAACTGTTTGTAGGCTTCCTTGAACCCCGGGGGCATCGTCACCTGCTTGTCGTGCCACACGGCGCCGGTCTGGTCACCGCTGAAATTCAGCGGCGCGAGAACGCCGCCGGCAAATTTGCCAGCCTCGTCCAGGATCGCCTCCACGACATCGAGGCTCGCCTCTTCGTAACCGGGCAACTGCGCAACGCGGTCGACTCCGGCCAATTCCTTCAACACGAACATCATGTCCTTGACCGGCGCGGTGTAACTCATGGTTTTCAGCTCCCTATTTCCCGGAAAAATAACGACGATCGTCAAAGCTGCCCACCCAATGCGGGTAGTAGACGACCATCAACGTGATGGCTGCGCCGTTGAGCCATGCTTCGGCAAACCCCAGCAGCGCGAAATACGGAAAGTAATCGGTGAACAGCGTGTCGGCCGAATAGACGCCGGCGAGCCACAGCACCAGGGTCGTCAGAAGGCCCGTCGATACCATCGCCACGGCCGCGCCGAAGAACGCGGCGCAAAACACGTAGCAAAAGAAGTTCGGCGGCAGGTAGCGCTCGACAATGTGGAGCAGCAGGTCGGCAAGGAAGCACGGAAACACCACGGTCAGCAGGACGTTGAGTGCATAGGCGTCCCATCCCGCGCCCCCGTTGTAGGTCACTGCCGCGAGGACGGCCGACATGCCGACGACCGCCAGCTGCCGTCCGAACATCAGCGTAAACGCGGTGGCGCCGAGCAGGTGCAGATTGAGCCCGGGACGCACACCCGCCTTCATGGTCCAAATCATGACCAGCACGACCACGGCGCCAAACCAGACGTTGGACTGACGTGAGTCGGCCAGACGCCGCCACGGCGCGGTGCGCAGACACCACAGCCATACGAGGATCAACGGCACGAACGCCCCCCACTGCCATGTACCGGAAAAAAGGCCGTCGGGGAAGTTCATCGCCGTCGCCTCAAATGGCCGCAGTCAACTCCGGCACGGCCTGGAACAGGTCTGCCACCAACCCGTAGTCGGCCACCTGGAAGATCGGCGCGTCGGGATCCTTGTTGATCGCCACGATGACCTTCGAATCCTTCATGCCGGCCAGGTGCTGGATCGCGCCCGAGATGCCGATGGCAATGTAGACCTGCGGCGCCACGATCTTGCCGGTCTGGCCGACCTGATAGTCATTCGGCACGAAGCCGGCGTCGACCGCGGCCCGCGACGCACCCAATGCCGCACCGAGCTTGTCCGCGAGGGGCTCCAGCAGCTTGTGGTAGTTCTCGCCCGAGACCAGGCCCCGACCGCCGGAAACGATGACTTTCGCCGCACCAAGTTCGGGACGAGCCGATTTCGAAATCTCACGACCGACAACTTTCGACTGCCCAAGGTCCGGCCCCGCGGTGATCGCGCTGACGGCCCCGCTGCCACCGCCCGCGGCCGCGTCGAAGGCCGTCGTACGGACCGTGATGACCTTGACCGGGTCGGCCGACTGCACGGTCGCCAGGGCATTGCCGGCGTAGATCGGCCGCACGAAGACGTCCGCGGATTCGATCGCGATCACGTCCGAGACTTGCGCGACGTCGAGCAACGCAGCGACACGCGGCAATACGTTCTTGCCATGGCTGGTCGCGGGCGCCAGGATGTGGGCATAGCCGGCCGCGTTGGCATGGACCAGGGCGGCAATGTTCTCCGCCGTCTGGTCCGCATAGTGCGGCGCATCTGCGACGAGCACCTTCGCGACGCCGGCAACCTGCGCCGCTGCCTGCGCCACACCGCCGCATTCATGCCCGGCGATGAGGACATGGATCTCGGCGCCCAGCCGCGCCGCGGCCGTCACGGTGTTGAGCGTTGCCGCCTTCAGGGATGTGTTGTCGTGTTCGGCAATGACAAGGGTCGCCATGTTCAGATCACCTTCGCTTCGTTCTTGAGTTTCGCCACCAATTCTGCGACGTCGGCGACCTTGACGCCGGCCTGGCGCTTCGGTGGCTCCGTCACTTTCAGCGTGCGCAGCCTTGGCGCCGCATCGATGCCGAGGTCGGCCGGCTTGACGGTGTCGAGTGGCTTCTTCTTTGCCTTCATGATGTTGGGAAGCGTCGCATAACGCGGCTCGTTGAGGCGCAGGTCCGTCGTGACGACGGCAGGCAGACTGATGGCCACCGTCTCCAGCCCGCCATCGACTTCGCGCGTGACAGTGGCCTTGCCATCGGCCACGATGAGCTTCGAAGCGAACGTCGCCTGCGCCCAGCCCAGCAGCGCGGCCAGCATCTGTCCGGTCTGGTTGGCGTCATCGTCGATGGCCTGTTTGCCGAGAATCACCATCTGGGGCTGCTCCCGCGCCGTCAGGGCCTGCAAGAGTTTCGCAACCGCGAGCGGCTGCAGTTCGGCATCGGTGTCGACGAGAATCGCGCGATCGGCGCCGAGCGCCAGAGCCGTGCGCAAGGTCTCCTGGCACGCCGGCAGACCGCAACTGACCGCGACCACCTCGGTAGCGATGCCGGCTTCCTTGAGCCTTACTGCTTCTTCGACAGCGATTTCGTCGAAGGGATTCATCGCCATCTTTACATTTGCAAGTTCGACGCCCGATTGGTCGGCCTTGACCCGCACCTTGACGTTGTAATCGACCACGCGCTTGACCGGAACCAGAATCTTCACGACCTCTCCTCCATTCAGTGCATGCCAGTGTAACGGCACGGCAACCATACGGTACGGTATGGTTCGTGCTATCCTAGCGCAACTCTGCCACCATTTCAATACCGTACCGTATGGAACCTTCGACCCGCAAGAGTCCCCGCCCGGCGCGTCTCGACCGCGCGGCATGGATCAAGGGTGCCATCGCCGTACTGGCCGAGGAAGGACCCACGGAACTCCGTGTCGAAGTCCTGGCCAAGCGCCTGCAAGTCACCAAGGGCAGCTTCTACTGGCATTTCAAGGACCGGCGGGACCTGGTCGACGCCGTGCTCGACGAGTGGAAGGACGGCCGCATCCGCGACATCCGCAAGCAGACCAGTGCCGAACCCGGCGCGGAACTCGCCGCGTTGCATCACACGATCGAGGTCTACTCCTCGGGCCGAAACCGCAAGGGATTGCCGATCGAACTGGCCGTGCGCGAATGGGCACGCCATGACCCCCGCGCTTCGCAGGTCGTGGAGGAAGTCGATGCCGAGCGCCTTGCATGCGCCGCCCGCCTGTTCGAGAAACTGGGTCTCAGTTCGGCCGAGGCGGCGGCGCGCAGCGTGCTGCTTTACGCCTACGTTTTCGGCTACTCCCTGATGCGCTGCGACGGCTACGTGTCGAACCCCAAGGACGCGAAGGAGTGGATTGCGCGCCGGATCGCCGGCTAGCGTCCCTTCCATTCGGGCTTGCGCTTGGCCATGAAGGCATCGATGCCTTCGCCGGCATCCTCGCACATCATGTTGCAGGCCATGGTTTCCGAGGCGAGCTGGTAGGCGGCATCCAGGCCCATTTCCAGTTGCCGGTAGAAGAGTTGCTTGCCCATGGAGATGGCAGCCGACGACTTGGCGCAGATCGAGTTCGTCAGCCGGCCCACTTCCGCATCGAGTTGATCGGCCGGCACCACGCTATTGACCAGCCCGCGGCGCTGCGCCTCGGCGGCGCTGATGAAATCGCCCGTCAGCAGCATCTCCATCGCCTGCTTGCGCCCCATGTTGCGCGACAGCGCCACGGCCGGTGTCGAGCAGAATAGTCCCACATTGATGCCCGACACGGCGAATCGGGCGCTCTCCACCGCCACGGCCAGATCGCAACTCGCCACGAGCTGGCAGCCGGCCGCGGTGGCGATGCCGTGCACGCGCGCGATCACGGGCTGCGGCAGGCGCGTGATCGTCGTCATCATGGCGCCGCACTGGCGGAACAGGCGCTGCATGTATTCCTTGCCATGGCTGGCGCGCATCTGCTTGAGATCGTGTCCGGCGCAGAATGCCTTGCCGTTGCCTGCGATCACGACCGCTCGCAGCGACGTATCGCCGGCGATCTGGTCCAGCGCCCCTTGCAGTTCGGTCAGCAGCTCTTCGGACAGGGCGTTGAACTGGTCGGGACGGTTCAACGTCAGCGTCGCGACTCCGGCCTCAACGTTGCGCAACAGCAGCTTCTCGGACATGATCGATCTCCTCTTCTCCGACCGCTGTCATGGCACGGTCCGGCCGCGTCTACTCTTCACCCGCAAGTCAAGGCCGACGCCGGCCCATTGTCGCACTTCCTCCTCGAGGGATGCGGCTGCGAGCGGCGAAGCCGCCAGCCAGCCGCTTTCGACCTGCAGCAGGAACCCGGTCGCCGTCCCCCCCGCGCCGATCGGCAGAACGCCGTTGTCATCGCGCGCGCGGTGCAGCAGGGCCGCCGTGCGCAGAGCAAATATGAGCAACCAGTCGCGCGAAGTCGTCACCGACGGCTGCACCCGTTCGAGCTTGCCGCGATGGGCCAGGACCAGGCGCGAAAGGCGTCCCTGGTCGCGTTTCGAGAAACCGGGCATGTCGGCGTTGGCGAGGATATACGCACTGTGCTTGTGATAGCTCGAATGAGCCAGGGACACACCGATCTCGTGCAGGCGCGCTGCCCACGTCAATGTTCGAGCGTCCTCCTCGGTGACGCCGCCGTCAGGCATGAGGTCGTCCAGGAGCCTCAGCGCCGTCTTGCTCACACGCTCGGCCTGGGCGCGATCCACGTCGTAGCGCGCCATCAACTGATCGACCGTGATTTCGCGCAGGTCTTCATGGTGGTGGCGACCCAGCAGGTCGTAGAGCACGCCCAGGCGCAGGGCCCCCTCCGAGAACGACATGTGCTCGAGCCCGAACTCCTTGAACACCGCGGACATGATCGCCAGCCCGCCCGGCAGTACCGGAAGCCGATCGGCACGCAGGCCGTCGAGCTGGAGGCGGCCGACGTTTCCCGTGCGCACGAGTTCGGCGCGCAGCTGGTCCAGCCCGTCGGAGGTAAGGCCTCCGGACGACCAGCCGTTCTGCTCGATCAGGTCGGCCAGCGCCTTGGCCGTGCCGGAAGAGCCGAGCGCCTCATCCCATCCCGCTTCCCGATACGCATGCACGATGGTCTGGAGTTCCTTGCGCGCCGCAAGTTCCGCTTCCTTCATCCCCCTCTTGTCAACCCGGCCGTCAGGGAAGAAGCGCAGACTGAATCCGACGCAGCCCATGTAGAGCGACTCCAACTGCAGCGGGCGGAAATTGCGTCCGATTATGAATTCCGTGGAGCCGCCGCCGATGTCGACCACCAGCTGCTGGTTGCCGGAGTCGGCCTGGCTGTGTGCGACGCCAAGGTAGATCAGCCGGGCTTCTTCGCGGCCCGCGATCACTTCGATCGGGAAGCCCAGCGCCGCCTCGGCCTCGGGCAGGAAATTCGGTGCGTTCTTGGCCACGCGCAAAGTGTTCGTCGCCACGGCGCGGACGGCCGTCGCCTCGAAGCCGCGCAGGCGTTCGCCGAAGCGTGACAAAGCCGCCAGGGCGCGCAGTTGCGAGGGGCCATCGAGCATCTTGTCGGCCGTGAGGCCCGCGGCGAGACGCACCGAATCCTTGAGCGAGTCGAGGGGATAAATCAGGTTGCCCACGACGCGTCCGACCTGGAGCCGGAAGCTGTTCGAGCCCAGGTCGACGGCAGCAATCAGTTCGTGAGCCACGGCGCTACAACCATTTTCGAAGATGACCGAAATTCTAGCAGGCCAGTCGCGCCCGCCCCGGAAGAGATTCCGGTCTGTAACGCGGCCGTAACGAAAATGTCATAGTATCCCCCGCATCATGGGTTCCGGCTCCCGAGTTCAATGAACACAATCGCACCGCGCCACGGCAATTCGGCCAAGCATTTCATCAATCGAGAACTGTCGACCCTGGCGTTCAACCGCCGCGTGCTGGCGCAGGCCGCGGATTCCCGCGTGCCGCTACTGGAACGGCTGCGCTTCCTGTGCATCGTATCGTCGAACCTCGACGAGTTCTTCGAGATCCGCGTCGCCGGCCTCAAGGAACAGATCCGCCTGGGCAGCCAGGTCGCCAGCGTCGACGGCCTGCCACCGCAGGAGGTCTTCCGGCGCGTCAACCTGGAAGCGCACTGCCTGATTGCGGAGCAGTACGCCCTGCTCAACGAAGAGATCCTCCCCGCGCTGGCGGGCGAAGGCATCCGCTTCTTCAAGCGTGCAGTGTGGACGCCGGAGCAAACCGACTGGATCCGCGACTTCTTCTTCCGCGAAGTCATGCCCGTACTGACGCCGATCGGACTCGACCCCGCGCACCCCTTCCCGCGCGTTCTCAACAAGAGCCTCAACTTCGCCGTCGAACTCGAAGGCCGCGATGCCTTCGGCCGTGCCGGCGGCGCCGCCATCGTCCAGGCGCCGCGCGCGCTGCCGCGCGTGATCCAACTGCCGCGCGAACTGGCCGGCGTCGACTGGGGCTTCGTCTTCCTGTCGTCGATCCTGCACCGGCACGTCGGCGAACTTTTCGCCGGCATGCACGTGCATGGCTGCTACCAGTTCCGCGTCACGCGCAACTCCGACCTGTGGGTCGATGACGAAGAAGTGAAGAACCTGCGCACGGCCCTGCAGGGCGAACTGCCGCAGCGCCACTTCGGCGACGCCGTGCGACTGGAGGTTGCCGATAACTGCTCGCCGGTAATGACCGACTTCCTGCTGCAGCAGTTCGGCCTCGACGATGTCGACCTCTACCGCGTACCCGGCATCGTGAATCTCGTGCGGCTGATGTCCGTCCCCGATCGCGTCGAGCGCCCGGACCTCAAGTACGCGCCCTTCCAGCCCGGCCTGCCGAAGGCCATTTCCAAGCGGCCCCAGATCTTCGACGTCATGCGGCGCGAGGACGTGCTGCTGCACCATCCATTCCAGTCGTTCGCGCCGGTGATCCAGATGCTGGAGCAGGCTGCCGACGACCCCCAGGTCGTGGCCATCAAGATGACCGTCTATCGCACGGGCACGGATTCCGTCCTGCTGCAGCACCTCGTGCGGGCAGCACAGAAGGGCAAGGAAGTCACAGTGGTCGTCGAGCTGATGGCGCGCTTCGACGAGGAGGCCAACCTCAACATCGCCGCCCGACTCGAGGAAGTCGGCGCCCACGTGGTCTACGGGGTGTTCGGTTACAAGACGCACGCCAAGATGCTGATGGTGCTGCGCCGCGAGGACGGCGGCTACCGTCGCTACGTACATCTGGGCACCGGCAACTACCATCCGCGCACGACGCGCTTCTACACCGACTTCGGCCTGCTGACCTGCAACGAGGAGATCGCCGCCGACGTCAACGAAGTCTTCAAACAGCTGACGGGTCTCGGCAAGGCCGGCCAGTTGAAGCACCTCTGGCAGGCGCCCTTCACGCTGCATGACAACATGATGGCCGCCATCCGCGCCGAAACCGCGGCAGCGAAGGCCGGCGGCAAGGGCATCATCATCGCCAAGATGAACTCCCTGCTCGAACCGGAGGCCATCGAGGCACTCTACGAAGCCTCCCAGGCCGGCGTGCAGATCGACCTCATCGTGCGTGGCGTGTGCGCGCTGCGTCCGGGCGTCAAGGGAATCTCGGAGAACATCCGCGTGCGTTCGGTGATCGGCCGCTTCCTCGAACACCACCGCATCTTCTACTTCCATGCTGGCGGCGAGGACAAGGTCTACCTCGGCAGCGCCGACTGGATGGAGCGCAATTTCTTCCGCCGCATCGAAGTGGTATTCCCGGTGCTCGACCCGAAACTGAAGCGGCGCGTGCTCAAGGAGGGCCTGCGCCTCTACCTGCACGACAACTGCCAGTCCTGGGAAATGGATGACGAAGGCAGGTACGTCGTGCGGCCGAGCCGCCGCGTGCGCGCCTGCGCCCAGGAAGCGCTGCTGGCGCTGCTGGCAACGGAAGACTGACTACCCGCCCCGCACGGCGTACCACGAGGGCTGACTCTTGACGCGGCGGCCTAGCCGCGTCGGACGCTGCTGACGCCCTTCACCTCGGCAACGCGATCGAGCACGCGCTGCAACTGGTCCGCGCTCGCCAGTTCGCCGGTAAACGCCATGCGCGCGATGCCGCCCTTGGAAAGTGTCTTCACGGCCGTGACGTTGATCTTCTCCTTCGACAGCACGTCGGAGATGTCGCGCAGCAGGCCCTGGCGATCGATCGCCTCGACCAGGATGTCCGTCGCGTAAATGCCCTCGTACTTGCCGCCCCACTGCGCTTCGACCACGCGCTCGGGATTGCGCGCCGCCATGTTGCGGAAGTTCGCGCAGTCGAGGCGATGCACCGAGACGCCGCGCCCGCGCGTGACGAAGCCCGCCACGGCATCCGGCGGCACCGGTTTGCAGCAACTGCCGAGTTGCGTCATGAGCTTGTCGACGCCGACCACCAGAATGCGGCTGTCGCCGGCGCGGCTCTTGTGGGTAAGGATCTCGGGTTCCGGCTGCGCCGGCGCCTCGCCGAACAGCGCCACCTGCACCGCGCGCGGGCCGACCTCGCCGCGCGCTGCGGCCAGATACATCGCCTCGGTGTTCTTGAAACCGAGCTTGTGCGCCAGGTCGTCGAGGTTGGCCTGCGTCTGGCCGTCGCGCTGCAGCTCCTTGGCGATGAAAGCGCGGCCTTGCGCCAGCATTTCCTCTTCCTGCTGCGCGGCAAACCAGGCCTTGACCTTCTGCCGCGCGCGCGGCGAATGCAGGTAGCCCGGCGCCAGCCAGTCGCGCGACGGCCCGCCGGTCTTGACGGTCGTGATCTCGACGCGCTGGCCGTTGGCGAGTGGCGTGTTGAGCGTCACCAGATGGCCGTCGACCTTGGCGCCGCGGCAGCGGTGGCCGATGTCGGTATGCAGGCGGTAGGCGAAGTCCACCGGCGTCGAGCCCTGCGGCAGGTCGATCACGCGACCTTGCGGCGTCAGTACGTAGATCGTGTCGTCGAGCGAAGCGCGCTTGAACTGCTCGACCCATGCCGCCGAGTCGGTGATTTCGTCGCGCCATGACAAGAGCTGCCGCAGCCATGCGATCTTCTCGTCGTAGGCCGATTCCGCGCGCGCCGCGCTTTGGCCAACCGAGCCGGCCTCTTTGTAGCGCCAGTGCGCGGCGACCCCCAGTTCGGCGTGATGGTGCATCTCCGGCGTGCGGATCTGCACCTCGAGCGAACGGCCGTCTTCGGCGATCACGGCTGTGTGCAGTGAGCGGTAGAAGTTGCCCTTCGGATGCGAGATGTAGTCGTCGAACTCGCCGCGGATCGGCTGCCAGAAGGCGTGCACGATGCCCAGCGCGGTGTAGCAGTCGCGCACTTCGGGCACGATGATGCGCAGCGCGCGCACGTCGTACACCTCTTCGAAGTCGAGGTTCTTGGCGCGCATCTTGTTCCAGATGCTGTAGATGTGCTTGGGCCGGCCGTACACTTCCGCCTTCATGCCGGCCTTGTCCATCTCGGCCTTCAACCGCGCCGTCGCGGATTCGATGAAGCCCTCGCGTTCGAGACGTTTTTCGTCGAGCTGCTTCGCGATGCGCTTGTACGTCGCCGGTTCGAGGAAGCGGAACGAGAGGTCCTCGATTTCCCACTTCATCTGCCACACACCCAGCCGGTTCGCCAGCGGCGCGTAGATTTCCAGGCTCTCCTTCGCGACATCGCGCCGCGCCGCCGTGTCCTTGTCAGTGAACCAGCGCAGCGACTGCGTGCGCGAGGCCAGGCGCAGCATGACGACACGGATGTCGTCGGCCATCGCCAGCAGCATCTTGCGCAGGATCTCGGCCTGCGCCTTCGCCTCGGCGTTGCCCTGCGCGGCGGCCTCGGTGAGCGGGCGCAGGCCTTTCAGGCGGTAGAGGTTGTCCACCAGGGCCGCGACGCCGGCCCCGAAGCGCTGTGTCAGCGCGTCCTTCGTCTCGGGCAGGAAATCGGTGGCGGAATAGAGGAGCGCCGCGATGCGCGCGTCGAGGTCGAGGTCCAGTGCCGCCAGTTGCAGCGCCATGCCAACGCCATGCTGGAGCACATCCTCGCCGGTGCCGAGCCGCTTGTCGGCATATAGCTCGGCGGCGAGATCGAGCGCGCTGTCAAGCGTTGCGCACGCATCGGCGGGCAGGTCGGCGCCCAGGCGCTTGCGCGCTTCGTCGTCGACGCCGGCATCGGCCAGCGCATGAACCACGGAGACCATGATCGGTCGCCTAGTCCAGCCACTTCCTGGCGTTGCGGAACATGCGCATCCACGGGCTGTCCTCGCCCCAGCCTTCGGGATGCCAGGACATCAGCACCGTGCGGAAGATGCGCTCCGGGTGCGGCATCATCACCGTGAAGCGGCCGTCGGGCGTGGTCACGCCGGCGATGCCGTCGGGCGAACCGTTCGGGTTGTACGGGTAGGTCGTGGCGATGTTGCCGCGGTTGTCCACGTAGCGCAGCGCCACCGGCGCATGAGCCGCACCGGTGAAGACCGCGCGCCCTTCGCCATGCGAGACGACCAGCGGCAGCCGCGAGCCGGCCATGCCCGCCGTGAAGATCGACGGCGAATCGGGAATCTCGACCATGACGAAGCGCGCCTCGAACTGCTCCGATCTGTTCCTGTGAAAGGTCGGCCACTCCTGCGCGCCCGGAATGATGGCCCCAAGGTTGCTCATCATCTGGCAGCCGTTGCACACGCCCAGCGCGAAGGTGTCGCGGCGCGAGAAGAACGCGGAGAAATCGTCGCGCAGGCGATCGTTGAACAGGATGGACTTCGCCCAGCCCTGGCCCGCGCCGAGCACGTCGCCATACGAGAAACCGCCGCAGGCGACGAAGGCGTGAAAGTCAGCCATGGTGGTACGCCGTGCCTGCAGGTCCGTCATGTGCACGTCGATGGTTTCAAAGCCGGCGCGGTCGAAGGCCGCCGCCATCTCGACCTGGCCGTTCACGCCCTGCTCACGCAAAACGGCAATCCTCGGCCGCGCGCCCTTGGCGACGAACGGCGCCACCGGATCGAACGTGAGGTGCGCCGACAGGCCGGGATCGTCCTCGTCCGCAAGCACCGCGAACTCCTCGTCGGCGCAGGCCGCGTCGTCGCGCCGGCGCGCGATCTCGTGGCTCACCTCGCTCCACGCGCGCTGGAGTTCCGCACGGCGTGCCACGAAGACTGACTTTGCGTTGCGCCAGACGCGAATCTCGCCGGCCGTGTTCAGCGTGCCAACCACGTGCGCGCAGGCACCGAGGCCCGCGTTGCGCAGCGCCTGCATCACCGTGTTGCGATCGGCGCGGCGCACCTGGATCACGGCACCGAGTTCCTCGGCAAACAGCGCCGCCAGCATGCGGTCGCGCATGCGGCCGTCGAGGAGTTGCGGCGCGCGCTCGATGCCGTCGACGTCGTTCATCAGCGGATCGAAGCAGAGCGCATCGAGGTTGAGCGACACGCCCAGATGCGAGGCGAAGCTCATCTCGCACACCGTGGCGAACAGGCCGCCATCGGAGCGGTCGTGGTAGGCGAGCAGAAGGCCGCCCCGGTTGAGATGCTGGATCACGCCGAAGAAGCGCTTGAGAAGGCTCGCATCGATGTCCGGCGGCACGTCGCCCGACTTGCCGTACACCTGCGCCAGCGCCGAGCCGCCCAGGCGGTTGCGGCCCTGGCCGAGGTCGATCAGGATAAGTTCGGTCTCGCCCTTCCCGTCGTCGTGCAACTGCGGCGTCATGGTGCGGCGCACGTCCGCGCTCGGCGCGAACGCGGTGACGATCAGCGACAGCGGCGCCGTCACCTGCTTCGCCGTTCCGCCCTCCTCCCAGCGCGTGCGCATCGACAGCGAATCCTTGCCCACCGGAATCGACGCACCCAGTTGCGGGCAGAAGTCGAGCGCGACGGCCTTCACGGTGTCGAACAGCGCGGCGTCCTCGCTGCCGTGGCCGGCGGCCGCCATCCAGTTGGCGGACAGTTTCACCTTGCCGAGGTCGGCGATGTCGGCGGCGGCGATGTTGGTGATCGCCTCGCCGATCGCCATGCGGCCGGAGGCCGGCGCATCGAGCAGCGCGACGGGCGTGCGCTCGCCCATGGCGAAGCACTCGCCCAGATAGGTGTCGTAGCCCATGGTCGTCACGGCGACGTCGGCCACCGGCACCTGCCAGGGGCCGACGAACTGGTCGCGCGCGGTCATGCCGCCGACGCTGCGGTCGCCGATGGTGACGAGGAAGCTCTTGCTCGCCACGGCCGGCAGGCGCATGACGCGGAATGCGGCCTCCCTGATGTCGATGCTGCCCAGGTCGAGCGCCGGCATCGTGGCCGACTTGCGCGTCGCATCGCGGTGCATGCGCGGCGGCTTGCCGAGCAGCACTTCCATGGGCATGTCGACCGCCTTGTTGTCGAAGTGGCTGTCATTCACCACCAGTTCGCGCCCTTCGGTCGCCTCGCCGAGCACGGCAAACGGGCAGCGCTCGCGTTCGCACAAGGCCTTGAATTCGGCCAGCCGTTCCGGCGCGATGGCCAGCACGTAGCGCTCCTGCGCCTCGTTCGACCAGATCTCGCGCGGCGACATGCCCGGCTCTTCGCTGGGCACGTTGCGCAGTTCGAAGCGCGCGCCGCGATGCGCGCCGTCGGCGAGTTCCGGCATGGCATTCGAGATGCCGCCCGCGCCAACGTCGTGGATGGCGAGGATCGGGTTGGCGTCGCCCATCTGCCAGCAGCGGTCGATGACTTCCTGCGCGCGCCGCTGGATCTCAGGGTTGCCGCGCTGCACGGAAGCGAAGTCGAGGTCGGCGGTATTCGTGCCGGTCGCCATCGACGAAGCGGCGCCGCCGCCCAGGCCGATCAGCATGCCGGGGCCGCCGAGCTGGATCAGCAGCGTGCCCGCGGGGAACTCGTTCTTGAAGCAGTGGCGCCCGGCGATGTTGCCGACGCCACCGGCGATCATGATCGGCTTGTGATAGCCGCGCACTTCGCCGTCGAACTCCTGCTCGAAGGTGCGGAAGTAACCGGCGAGGTTGGGCCGGCCGAATTCGTTGTTGAAGGCCGCCGCGCCGATCGGCCCTTCGATCATGATGTCGAGCGCCGAGGCGATGCGGTCCGGCTTGCCGTAGGCCGACTCCCACGGCTGCACGCAGCCGGGAATGTTGAGGTCCGAGACCGAAAAACCACACAGGCCGGCCTTCGGCTTGGATCCACGCCCTGTCGCCCCTTCGTCCCGAATTTCGCCGCCGGAGCCCGTCGCGGCACCCGGGAAGGGCGAAATCGCGGTCGGGTGGTTGTGCGTCTCGACCTTGGCCAGGATGTGCGTAGCGTCCTCGACATAGCCGTACTTGCCGCCCGCGCCCGGCATGAAGCGCCTGATCTGCGCGCCCTCGATCACCGAGGCGTTGTCGGAATACGCCACCACCGTGCCTTCCGGGTGCGCCTTGTGCGTCTCGCGGATCATGCCGAACAGCGACAGCGGCTGATCCTGCCCATCGACGGTCCAGGTCGCGTTGAAGATCTTGTGCCGGCAGTGCTCGGAGTTGGCCTGCGCGAACATCATCAACTCGACGTCGGTCGGGTTGCGGCCGAGCTTGCCGAAGTTGTCGACCAGGTAGTCGATCTCGTCATCGGACAGTGCCAGGCCCAGCTCGCCGTTGGCGGCTACCAACGCGGCACGACCGCCGGCGAGGATATCAACCGTGGTCAGCGGCTGCGGCGCGTAGTGATGGAACAACTCGTCGGCGGCATCGAGCGAATCGAGCACCGACTCGGTCATGCGGTCATGCAACTGGCGTACCACGGCGGCTGACCTTTCGCCGCCAGAAAAATGGTAGGCAATGCCGCGCTCGATGCGGCGAATTGTCGCAAAACCGCAGTTCTTCGCGATGTCGGTCGCCTTCGACGACCAGGGCGAGATCGTGCCCAGGCGCGGCGTGACCAGCACGAGCGTGCCGGCCGGTTCCGCCGGCAGTGTCGCGGGAATTCCCAGCAGATCCTTCAGTCGTGCCAGTTCGTCAGTGCCCGGTTCGGCCTCGCACTCGACGAAGTACCAGTGCTCGGCGGCGAGCGCGACGCCTGCCTGCTCCTGCATGCGTGCCAGACGGGAAGCGGAAAATGCGGCCGTGCCGCGAAGTTTGAGAATCCTTGGCATGGTTATGGAAATGGGGCGGAAGGGCGCACAGGGACGGGTTCGAATTATACTCTGCGACTACCCTTTCCCTTTCCCGGTCCATGAGCACAGGCA
>DATJQH010000093.1:0-25134 GCA_035505955.1 Rhodocyclaceae bacterium | reverse complement strand
CCGGGACTCCGCATGGCAGCGGGAAGGCCGTGCTCTGGCAAGGAGGCTCATACAGGACTGGATGCCCGTGAAAGCGGCAGTCTTAAGAAACGCCGACAGCATACCCCTGGCTCGGCCGATTGTCCGCTTCCGGACACACTGATCGAAGACCGCTCCTGGCCGCTTGCCGCCGCCGCACGGCGTACCACCAAAGCTGACTTTTGCGCGCCGCTCGGGGCGCGTACCGATCAGCGCTGAACGCGGGCGCAGAATTCCAGCAGCATCCGCTCGCCTTCCGGCCACGGGCCGTAGCCGGCGTCGCCGTTGATGTGGACCGCATTGCCGATGAAGACCAGGTCGCTGCCCCACGCGGCGGCGAAGGCGGTGGCGCGTGGCACGGAGCAGTAGGGATCGTTTCGGCTGGCGACGACGATCGAAGGGAACGGCAGGCGCCGCAGCGGCATCGGCACGAAACCTGTCGTACCGGCCGGGTAGGTGGGGGCATCGACGTCGCTGGGCGCGACCAGGAAAGCGCCGGCGATGGGGCCCGGGTTCGGCGATAGCGCCCAATGCGCGACCAGCGCGCAGCCGAGGCTGTGGGCGGCGAGCACCGGCGGGCGCGGGCAGGCCGCGACAGCGCCACGCAGCGTGTCCACCCACTCCGCGCGGTCGGGCGTTTCCCATTCGCGCTGTTGCACGCGCCGCCAGTCCAGGTGCTTTGCCTCCCAATGAGTCTGCCAGTGTTGCGGGCCCGAGTTCCAAAGCCCGGCGACGGTGAGCACGGTTGGAGTCAAGAGTCGCATCCGTCCAGGTTGAATCGGGTCACTCCCGGCCCGCCGGCTTCTCGCGCCACGCCACGTTCGCGGTCCAGCCTTCGCCGGCATCGCGGATGATGTCGAACTTCGGCATGTAGGGCTTGATATCGAGCAGGGGTGTGCCGTCGAGCATGTCGGCGCCCTCGATGACGAGGACATTGTCCTCGCGGCGCACGAGCCTGACGATCGACATGCCGATGCCGTTCGGCCGGCACGGGTGGCGCGAGGCGTAGATGCCGTGCGGCGTGTCGTCGAGGAACGTATGGCGGACGAGTTCAATTGCGGCGGCGCGGTCGAACAGGTAGAGGAGGTGGAGGTGAGAGAAGGTCTCGACGTCCTTGAGGCCATCGACATATTGCGCGAACACCTCCACGCGGGCGGCGGCGGTGCCGGCGTAGGCCGGCTGGATCGGGCAGTCGGGCTTGGTCCGATAGGGCGTGTGGATGATGCCGATGGGTTCCATTTGCCTCGGTCCGATGTCGGTTGAAAGTCAGTCGGCGTGGTGCGCCATGCTAGCGCGATTTCCCCAAGCTTCGCCGGTGCGGGCTCAGGCGAAGGCGGTGGGCTCCGCTTCGCGGTAGCACCAGTGCCAGGGCTCGTAGAGGTATCCCTGCGGGTTGTCGGCAGGATATGACATATGGAATCCGAATTCGGCCGCGCGGCGAACGAGCCAGGCGAAGGCGGCGGTGCTGGCAAATTCGGCCTCGAGCGCGGGCATGCCGGGAATCGCCAGGTCCACGGCGCGTCCCGTGTGATGTTCGCTGAAGCCGGGTGGCGCGCACACGGCGAGCGCCTGCCCGATCGACTGCCCGGCGGCGAGCTTGCGCCGCACGAGTTCCGCCTGGCGGTCGACGCTGCGGTAGGCCGAGGCGATCGCGATCCCGATGCCGTCGGCCGCGGCGGCCTCCTTGAGCTCCCGCCAGGCGCGGGCTGCTTCGGGAATCAGGTAGTGCGCCCTGCCGTCCGCGTCGGCCTGCGCGAGTTCGAGTTCGGCCGCCTCTTCGCACAGGGTGAGTCCGCGCGCTTCGACCTCGGCGATCGAGAAGCCGAGCTCGTCGGCGAGGGCATGCGGGTCCGCGCTCATGCCGCGCGGAACCGGTTGATGGTATCGCGCAGCTTCAGCGTTTCGGCGCGCGCCGCGCTGGCGTAGTCCGGGCCGCTGCCGGCGTAGAGGATCGCGCGCGAGGAGTTGATGACGAGACCCGTGCCGTCTGCCGTGCGGCCGGCCTTGACGAGTGCCTCGACGTCGCCGCCCTGGGCACCGACGCCGGGTACGAGGAAGGGCATGTCGCCGACGAGGCCGCGCACCTTCGCCATCTGCGCCGGCCAGGTGGCGCCGACGACGAGCAGGCAGTTGCCGTTGTCATTCCACTTCTCGGCGATCATTTTCGCGACGTGCTCAAAGACCGGCGCGCCGTCGACCACGAGGTCCTGGATGTCGCCGGCGCCCGCGTTCGACGTGCGGCACAGGAGCACGACGCCGCGGTCCGGCCGCTTCAGGAATGGCTCGGCGGAATCGCGGCCCATGTACGGATTGATGGTGACGGCATCGGCGCCGTAGCGCGAGAACGCTTCCTGCGCGTACATCTCGGCCGTGCTGCCGATGTCGCCGCGCTTGGCGTCGAGGATCACGGGAATGTCCGGGTACTTCGTGCGCAGGTACTCCATCGTGCGTTCGAGCTGCCGCTCCGCGGACAGCGCCGCGAAGTAGGCGATCTGCGGCTTGTAGGCGCAGACGAGGTCGTGCGTGGCGTCGATGATCTCCTGGTTGAAGCGGAAGATCGACTCCGGGCCCTTCGGCAGGTGGGGCGGGAACCTGGCGAGATCGGGGTCGAGGCCGACGCAGACGAGCGAGTCGTTCTTCTTCCAGGCGTTCTTCAGCTTGTCGATAAAGCGCATCGGTTCCTCGTCGGCAACGCGGGCAAATGATCCGCGCAGGATACCCGCCGTCGCCGCGCCGGGCAACGCGGCGTACCATGGGAACTGACTCTTGGGGACGCGCTGCGTCAGGCGGCGTGCTGGTGGCGGGCGGAAGCCGCCCCGGGAAACTCCATCGTCGCCATCTCGCGCAGCGCCGCTTCCTCGCGCAGGAAGCTTTCGACGGCGAGCGGGTCGAACTGGCTGCCCGACATGCGCACGATCTCCGCCTTGGCGGTGTCGAATGGCAGCGCCTTGCGGTAGGGCCGGTCGAAGGTCATCGCATCGAGCGTGTCGATCACCGCGAACAGGCGCGCCGGCAGCGGGATGGCGTCGCCCTTGAGGTGGTTCGGGTAGCCGGTGCCGTCGAAGCGTTCCTCGTGGCACAGCACCAGGTCCGAGGCCATCGTCAGGAAGGGCAGCTTCTGCAGGATGGCGTGGCCGTAGCGCGGATGCTGGCGCATCACGCTCCACTCGTCGTCGGTGAGCGGGCCGGGCTTGAGCAGGATCGCGTCTGGCACGCCGATCTTGCCGATGTCATGGAGCAGGCTGCCCCAATAGACTTCGTGCAGTTCCTCCACGCTCTTGTAGTGGTGCGTGGCGAGCAGCAGGGTGTGCGTGGCGACGCGCTTGGAATGCAGGCCGGTCTCGTGCTCGCGCAGGTCCATCGCTTCGGCGAGCGCTTCGACGAACAGCTCGTAGCGGTCGCCGTCGAGCCCGCCGCGGTGCTTGCGCGCCGCGAGCAGGCAGCGTTCGCAGGTGTGCGCATCGCCCAGCCGCGCATACTGGCGGTCGTGCGAAACCGCGCCGCATTCGGAGCACGCGGCCGAGAAGCTTTCGGGGATGTTGCGTTCCATGACCCTGCGACCACAAGGGCGGCGTCAAGTTCCCTGCGCCATCAGCGCGTTTGCCCCGCGACGCCGGCGACGGGCACGGCCTCCGAGCCGGCCTGCAGCACCAGCCCCCTGGCGGCGAGCGAGGTTTCGTAGGCCTGCGTCGCGCCGCCACGGAATCCCAGCGCGCGCATCGCGTGGGCAATGTGCCGCCAGGCGTCGCTCAGGCCTGATGCGGGTGCGCTCGCCTCGCGTTGCAGCTTGGTCGACGCCGTCTCGCCGGTCGTGACCAGACGGTCGCCGCGGCGTCGCCGGGGAGTGAGCGCCACGGCCTTGGCGAAAGCCTGCCGCGCCGATTCGCGGCGCCCCATCTGATACAGCGCCAGGCCGAGGAACTGCAGCGCCACGATGTCGTCGGGGATCGCGGCCAGGATGCTGCGGGCGAGCACCGCCATCTGGCCGGGATTGCCGGCCTGGTAATAGGTGCCCATGAGGTCGATCAGCGCTGTGATCATGCGGATTCTCCTGCGAGATATTGATAAGACCCACGATGTCGCGGCGGACATGTGCGCAGGCAGCTCAGTATTGCATCACCGGGTGATGCGACCGGAAGGTCGCTTCACTGCGACAACCGCAGGAGGGTCGAGTTCCGCGCTGAGTGGCTACTGTCGACCGGGCCCGCGACAATCAGCGCGCGGCGACGCCCGCAGGTCCGGCGCGCAGGTACTGGCGCGGCCAAGCCGTCGTTTGTCCGAGTGCCTGTGCGGCAGCCAGCGGCCAGTAGGGATTGCGCAGCATCTCGCGCCCCAGCAGGACCATGTCCGCCTGGCCGGAGCGGATGATGTGGTCGGCCTGTTGCGGCGAGGTGATGAGGCCGACGGCGGCGGTCGGTATGCCGGCTTCATGGCGGACGCGTTCGGCGAACTCGGTCTGGAATCCGGGCCCGGCCGGGATGCGCGCGGTCGGCAGCAGGCCGGCCGAAGACACGTCGACGAGGTCCACGCCGAGCCCCTTGAAGATGCGGCAAAGTTCGACCGTCTCCTCGACGTTCCAGCCGCCCTCGACCCAGTCGGTGGCCGACAGGCGCACCAGCAGCGGCAGGTGCTGCGGCCATTCGGCGCGCGCAGCGGCAACGACCTCGCGCGCGAGCCGGCTGCGGTTCTCGAAACTGCCGCCCCAGGCATCGGTGCGCCGGTTCGACAGCGGCGACAGGAACTGGTGCAGCAGATAGCCGTGCGCGGCATGGATCTCGATGGCCGGGAAGCCGGCCGCGCGGGCGCGGCATGTCGCCGCGGCGAAGGCGGCGACGATGGCGCGAATGCCGGCGTCATCGAGCGCCTGCGGCGTCGCGTAGCCGTCGCCGAACGATATGGCCGACGGCGCCACGGTCTGCCAGCCGCCCGCCTGCGCACCGAGCGAAGACTGCGGCTCCCAGCCCAGGCCGATGCTGGCTTTGCGCCCCGCGTGCGCGAGCTGCACGGCGGCGGCGCAACCTTGTTCGTGCGCGAAGCGCGCGATGTGCGCCAGCGGCTCGATCTGCGCGTCGTTCCAGAGGCCAAGATCGCCCGGGCTGATGCGGCCCTCGGGCATCACCGCGGTGGCTTCGAGGATCATCAGGCCCGCGCCGCCGACGGCACGGCTGCCGTAGTGGATGAAGTGCCAGTCGGCGGCCATACCGTCGTGGGCCGAGTACTGGCACATCGGCGGAATGCCGATACGGTTGGCGAGCGTGACGTCGCGCAGTTTCAGCGGTTCGAAAAGGTGGGCCATGGCGAGTCTCCGCGGAAAGTCAAAGTCGAATCATAGTCCGGCGTGCCATGAAGGCTGACTTTGCGTGGGGGGGCAGCTAAGTTGGTATATATTCCCCGACTATAAAGAAAATATGGCGACATGAACACGCTCGATCCACCGCGCTCCCCCTACAACCGCACCGTGCTGCTCGCTGAAGTCCGCGAGCTGTTTCTCGGCCGGCTGGGCTCGACGGTGCGTGCGGCCGGCATTGCGTCGCCGGAGGCGGCCGACGCATTGCGCAAGAGCGCGGGCCAGTTGTTCGACGCCATGACGTCGGAAAATTCCAAGACCAGTTTCCAGCTTGCCAACAGCCTGACCGCGTCGCAGATCCGTCTGGTCGACGACAACCAGCTCGACCTCTCGATCAAGCTCGGCGACCTGTCGCGCCGCCTCGCCGACGAGTGCTCCGTGGGCCTCTACCGGCTGCATCAGCGGTTCATCACGCTGCTCGACCGGCCGACGCTGCGCATCGCCGACAACCCCGTCTCGCCCGAGTCGATCTGCCGCAGCCTCGCCGACATGTTCGGCGCACTCGGCAACTTCGGCCAGCAGTCGGTGACTGCATTGACAGACATCGAGAATCGCCTGGTGCAGGAACTGCCGCTGCTCTACGCGGACCTGAACGAATTGTTGGTGCGCCACCATGTGAGTGCAGCCAAGACGCAGCCGCAGCAGGGCGAACCGCAGCGCGGCGGCGCGACGCAGCGTGGCGGAGCGACGCGGCGCGGCGAGGGCGGCGGCGGGGGCACTTCGCCGGACCCGATGGCCGCGCTGCAGCAGGCGGTGCTGTCGCGCATGATGCCGGCCGGCGTGCCGCCGGCGGCCGGAGCCGCGCCCGCGGGCATGCCTGCGGGCGTTCCCGGCGCACCGATGGGCGCGGGCGTCCAGTACGTCGCCGTCGACGCCGCGGCCATGGTCCCGTTCGGCGGCGCGCGCTTCGACCAGATCATGGTGCAGCTCGACCAGTGGCAGACCGAGGCGCAGAACGATCTCTTCGGCAGCACGGAGGCGGCGCCGCCGCCGAGCACGCTGCGCTCGCTGCAGTCGGCCGACGTCATGGCGCGCCTGCGCGCGCAGGACGCCGTGGCGCTCGACGTGCTGGCGGCCCTGTTCGAGGCGGTGTTCGACGATGTGCGCCTGTCCGCCGCGGTGAAGGCGGCGATGGCGCGATTGCAGATCCCGGTGCTGAAGGCGGCAATCCTCGGCACGACGTTCTTCACCGATGCGCAGCATCCGGCGCGCGCGCTGCTGGAAGGCATGGGCCAGGCGACGATGGGGCTTGGCCCCACGGCGGACAACACGCATCCGGTGTGCGCCGAACTCCTGCGCGTCGCCAGCGGCGTGCAGATGGAGTTCGAACGCGACGTGGAAGTGTTCGCGCGCTACGGCGCCGAACTCGAGACTTTCATGGCGCGCCGCAACCATGACTTGCAGGGAAGCGCGCACGCGTTCATCGCGCTGGCCAAGGAACAGGAAGCGCGCGACATGGCCGTGCAGAGCGCCTGGCGGGCCGTGCGCACGCGCACCTTCGCAACGGTGCCGCCGGTGATTGCGGACTTCCTGTCGACACACTGGATGCAGGTCCTGGTGGCCGATGCCGTTGCGGGCGGCGAGGGCGGCAGTGCCTGGCGCGAGGACGAAGCGGTGCTCGACGACCTCCTTTGGAGCATCGAGGCGAAGCCCGATCACGAAGAGCGCACGCGCCTGGGCCAGATGGTGCCAGGCTTGCTCAGCCGGCTGAAGGGAGGACTCGATCGCGTCGGCGTGACGCCGGAAGCGCGCGCACCCTTCCTCGACGCCTGCCTGCTCATGCAGGCCGCGGCGCTGCGCGGCAGGCAACCGGAACTGCCCGCCAGCGCAACGCCCGCGACGCAAGCGGAAGGCGACATCGTGAATATCCTTGCCGGCGAAGGCTTGATATTGAAGTCGGTGCGCGGCGCGCGCCCCGACGTCAGGACCTCGGGCGAACTCGTGCGCGACCTCGTCATCGGCGACTGGGTCGAGTTCTTGATGCCCGACGGCAGCGCCCAATGCGGGCGCCTGTGCTGGGTCAGCCCGGGTCTCGGCAATCCGCTGTTCATGAACGCGGCCTGGGATTGCGCGATCAGCGTCGGCCGGTCGATCCTCGAGCGCCAGTTGGAGACTGCGGAGGCTTCCACCGGCAGCACGCTGTCGTTCTTCGACATCGCGGTCGAAAAGGCCCTGCACCGGAACATCGTCCCCGCGAGTTGATGCTGCGCGTCACGGAAATCAGGCTGCCGCTCGATCACACCGAAGCGGATCTGCGCTCGGCCGTCGTCGCGCGGCTGGGCATCGGCGAACACGACCTCGTCTCGTACGCGATCTTTCGCCGCGGCTACGACGCGCGCAAGAAATCGGCGATCCGTTTCGTCTACACGATCGACGTCGAGCTCCGGCCAGAGTCAGCCCCCGTGGTACGCCGTGGCGACCTGCCGCTGCGCCCGACGCCCGACATGCGCTATCGCTTCGTCGCGCAGGCGCCCACAGGATTCACGAACCGGCCGGTGGTGGTCGGCGCCGGCCCCTGCGGCCTTTTCGCCACGCTGCTCCTAGCGCAGATGGGCTTCCGGCCGATCCTGCTCGAACGCGGCAAGGCCGTCCGCGAACGCACGAAAGACACTTGGGGCCTGTGGCGCGAAGGCCACCTCGATCCCGAATCGAACGTCCAGTTCGGCGAGGGCGGTGCGGGTACCTTCTCGGACGGCAAGCTGCACAGCGGCATCAAGGATCCGGGCTTTCGCGCGCGCAAAGTGCTGGAGGAATTCGTCGCCGCCGACGCGCCGCCGGAAATCCTCTACGTCAGCAAGCCGCACATCGGCACCTTCCGGCTCGTGCGCGTGGTCGAGAACATGCGCGCGACCATCGAATCGCTGGGCGGCGAGATCCGCTTCCAGAGCCGCGTTGCGGACTTCGACATCGAGCGCGATGCAGCAGGCAAGGGGCAATTGCGCGGCGTGGTGCTCGCGACGGGAGAACGCATTGCGGCGGACCACGTCGTGCTCGCCATCGGCCACAGCGCGCGCGACACGTTCAGGTTGCTGTTCGAGCGCGGCGTGCATCTCGAAGCCAAGCCGTTCTCCATCGGCGTACGGGTCGAGCACCCGCAGGCGTTGATCGACCGCGCGCGCCTGGGCAAGTTCGCCGGCCATGCCGAACTCGGCGCGGCCGACTACAAGCTCGTGCACCACTGCGACAACGGTCGCAACGCCTACAGCTTCTGCATGTGCCCGGGCGGGCAGGTGGTGGCGGCCGCCTCGGAAGCCGGCGGCGTCGTCACCAACGGCATGAGCCAGTATTCGCGCGCCGAGCGCAATGCCAACTCGGCGCTGGTGGTGGATGTGTCGCCGAGCGATTTCCCCGGCGATGCCAAAACGAATCCGCTCGCCGGCATCGACTTCCAGCGTCAGTGGGAGGCGGCGGCGTTCAAGGCCGGCGGCGGGAACTATGCGGCGCCGGCGCAAAAGGTCGGCGATTTCCTGGCCGGGCGGCCTTCCACGGCCCTCGGCGCGGTGCAGCCTTCCTACACGCCGGGCATTCACCTCACGGACCTGGCGACCTGCCTGCCCGGTTACGTGGTCGTGGCGCTGCGCGAAGCCATCCGCGCCTTCGACAACGAAATCGCCGGCTTCGCGATGGCCGACGCCCTGCTCACGGGCGTGGAGACGCGCACGTCCTCGCCGCTACGCATCGTGCGCGACGAGCGCTTCGAGAGCGTGAACACGCGCGGACTCTACCCGGGCGGCGAAGGCGCCGGGTATGCCGGGGGAATACTGTCGGCCGCGGTCGATGGCATTCGCATCGCCGAAGGCGTGGCGCTCGACCTGATCGAAGCGCCGAACAAATCCTTACATTTGGCCGCAGATTCGTCATAGTTCCGGCCGGCCCGGAATGCAAGATGGCAGCGCGAACAATCGTCCTGGGGAGGTGACATGCGCGCAACAAGAACTGGCTCGACCGGAATTGCCCTGACCGTGTTGCTTGCAGCCTGCGGTGGAGGTGGCGGTGGCGGCGGTGATCCCGCGCCGGGCAACGGCACGCCGGACACGGCGACGCGCATCGCGGCCGCGCAGCAGACGGCCACGACCAACAGCAACTGCGCGGCCGTCAGCCCCTTCTACTACGAGTTGGGCGACAAGAATGGCGCCATCGTCAGCGGCTCGGTCGGCGGCTCGACGTACAGCGCCACGACGCAGATGAACATCGCTTCGGCCTCGAAATGGCTGTTCGGCGCCTACGTCGCGGAAATGCGTGCGGGTGTCCTGACGGCGGACGACACACGTGCGACGCACATGCTGTCGGGATACGCGAGCATGGGCAGCGCCTGCGGAGCCGGCACCACGGTCGAATCCTGCTTCCACATGCTGGGCAACGACACCTATACCGCCGCCAAGCTCGACCGCTTCAACTACGATTCGGGACACTTCCAGAGATGGGGTGTCGACTACGGCATGGCCAGCATGACTGGCCCCGATGTCGCCTACGCCTACCGGGCGACGCTCGGCGTCAGTTCCATGTTCAACGGCCCGCTGCTGGCCGGCGGCGCGATCATGTCGGCGCAGGACTATGCAATCTTCCTGCACCGCATCCTGAACAACCAGTTGAAGATCACTGCCCTGCTGGGCGACCAGCCGACCTGCACCCAGCCCTCCTCGTGCCCGACCGCGGACTACTCGCCGATCACCGCCGAAGCCTGGCATTACAGCGTCGGCCATTGGGTCGAGGACGATCCAACGCTCGGCGACGGCGCGTTCAGCTCGGCCGGCGCTTTCGGCTTCTATCCGTGGATCGACCGCACGAAGACCTACTACGGCATCCTCGCCCGCGAAGACGTGTCCGGCAACAACCAGGGGTACGCCTCGGCGCAGTGCGGCCGACTGATTCGCAAGGCGTACGTGACCGCAACGGCGCAGTAGAGGGGCCCGATTACCGGATCGCGCCGACGCGGTCCTGCCGGGCCGGTACGGATGTCGCGACCTCGGTTCCGTCGAGATCGTCATCATCGACGTTGCCGAAACGCACGACCCGCACACCCGCCGGCAGGTTCGATTTCTTTCGCGAAAGTTGCCTGAGCCAGTTGTTCCGGGGCGGGGAAAGTATGTCGACAAGGCTCATGCTGTGGTGGCTCATAGACTGCTCCTGGTCTCCCAACGTGACGGGGCCTGCGCCGGCTGGCGCGGCCGGGCGGCGGCCGGCGGGAGGCGGTCGGTCGCACGCTTGGGCCCGGAAATGTCCTGGGCTAAATAACGCATTGAATCGGCGAGAAATTTTTCGATCGCTTGAGGTGTAATCGTTATCAATGTCCTGCTCCTCTCGTTGGCGACGTGGGGATAGATGCCGCAGCGCGGCGAAAGTTCAGTCGCGGGGTGAAACAGAATGTTTCAGCGGGCGCAGACGGTTGACATGGCCGCTTGCGGCCGGTCCAAGTGATAATGCCGAGCGATCTTGGCAATGGGATGACACGGAGGCTCGATGGCGGTTCGCGAGATTCTGCGCATGGGCGATGAGCGGCTGCTGGCGGTGGCGCAGCGGGTGACGGATTTCGCCGATCCCCTGCTGCACACGCTGATCGCCGATATGTTCGAGACCATGGCGTCGGCCGGCGGTGTCGGGCTGGCGGCGCCGCAGGTCGGCGTCGGCCTGCAGGTGGTGATCTTCGGCTTCGCCAAGAGCGCGCGCTATCCGGACGCGGCGCCGGTGCCGGAGACGATCCTCGTCAATCCCGTGATCACGCCACTCACCGACGACGAGGAACTGGGCTGGGAAGGTTGCCTTTCGGTGCCGGGCCTGCGCGGCGAGGTGCCGCGCTTCACGCGCATCCGCTACCGCGGCTTCGACGCCCAGGGCCACCCGATCGACCGCGTCGCCGAGGGCTTCCACGCCCGCGTCGTGCAGCACGAGTGCGACCACCTGATCGGCAAGCTGTTCCCGATGCGGGTGCGCGACTTCCGCCGCTTCGGCTTCACCGAGGTGCTGTTTCCGGAACTGGCGGCGGACTGAGCGCGGCCTGCGTCGTTGTTGCGGGGCGGTGCACGGCGCGCAGCGTTTCGGCGAGGTCGGTGACGGCGGCGGCGTAGAAGCTGCTGCGGTTGTAGCGCGTGAGCACGTAGAAGTTGTTGAAGCCGAGCCGGTACTCGGTCGGTGCCGCGGGCGAGGCGAGGTCGATCAATGCCGCCGGCATGGCGGGCGCGTCGTAGCACTCGACGCCGAATTCGGCCATCTGCGCCGGCAGGCGCGTCGGCACGATGCCTTCCGCGAGCAGGCTTGGCGTGCCATCGGAACTGACTTTCGCGGGCAGCGTGATCGGTTCGTCCCTGGCCCAGCCGTGCTCGGCGAGGAAATGGGCGACGCTGCCGATGGCATCGTCTGGGCTGCGCGCGAGGTCGATGCGGCCGTCGCCGTCGAAATCCACCGCCCATTGGCGCACCGAGGATGGCAGGAACTGCGGCAGGCCGATGGCACCGGCGTAGGAACCGCGATAGCGCCAGGGGCTGCGGCTTTCCGCGTGCGCGAGCAGCAGCAGCGCTTCGAGTTCGCCGCGGAACAGTTCGGCGCGCGGCGGGTAGTCGAAGGCGAGATTGGCCAGCGCGTTGAAGGTGTCGAAGTGTCCGGTCTGGCGGCCGTAGTAGGTCTCGACGCCGATGATGGCGACGACGATTTCGGCGGGCACGCCGTAGGTCGCCTCGGCGCGCGCCAGCGTGGCCTCGTGGCGGTGCCAGAATTCGAGCCCGCGCGCGATGCGTTGCCCTTCCACGAACCGGCTGCGGTAGGCGTGCCACGAGCGCACGCCGGGATCGGCCGTCGGCCGGATGGCCTTGAGCACCGGCGGGCTGCGCTTCACCTTGCGGAAATGCGCGAGCAGTTCGTCGGCATCGAGCCCTTCGCGCCCGGCGAGGTCGGCGACGAAGGCGCGCACATCCTCGCGCTGGTGGTAGGGTTCGGCGGCAAAGGCGTCGGCCGCGAACGCGGCGAGGAAGAGAACGTAGGCGAGCCTCATGGGCGGAAGGATGCCACGCGCCGGCGCAGTTCGTCCATCATCGCCGGCGTGCCCGCGCCGTAGCGCAGGCGCCCGTAAAGCGCCGCGATGACCCCCATCTCGGTCGCCGTTGCGGGCAGCGCCGCAGCTACGCGGCGCGCGTAGTCGAGCGGGCCTTCGGCCGGTCTGCGCGCCAGGCCGCGGCGACCCAGGCGTCTCGATACGCGCTGCCAGAGCGCGAGTACGGGATCGCGATGCGGACGCCGGCGCAGCGTCCAGGCCGTGAGCGCGAGCAGCGCCATGCCCGAAAGCACGGTCAATGCGGCCGTCATGTGCTGCGCGTCGGGCTGCGGCATGCCCAGCCGGCGCAGGAAGTCGCGCTGGCGCTCCGGGCTGTAGCCGAGCACCCACTGGTTCCAGGCGTTGGTTACTGCGTCCCAGCGGAAGCGCATGTCGCGCAGCCAGGCGAGGTCGACGCGCATCATCAGCGGCAGCGGCGTACCCGCCGGCAGCGCCGCGGCAAGATTGTCGTCGATGCGCAAGGGCGCGCTGATCGCGGTCGGGTCCACGCGTAGCCAGCCGCGCCCGCGCAGCCACACTTCGGTCCAGGCATGGGCATCGTATTGCCGCACGGTGAACCAGCCGTCGACCGGATTCACTTCGCCGCCCTGGTAGCCCGTCACTACCCGCGCGGGAATGCCGGCGGCGCGCATCGCCACGGCGAAGGCGTTGGCGAAGTGCTCGCAGAAGCCCTGTTTGGTGTCGAACAGGAATTCGTCGGCGCTTTGCTCGCCGAGGAGCGGCGGCGTGAGCGTGTAGAGCAGACGTTGGCGCAGGAAGAAGGTCTCCGCCGCGCGCAGCACGGCCTCGTCGTCCTGCCCGCCGGCGCGCCACTGCACGGCCAGCGCGCGGATGCGCGGGTTGCTGCCCTCGGGGAGCCAGAGGTCGTTCGTCAAGGTGGTTGACGCTTCGTCGAGCCCGGCGTGCAGGTCGGGATAGGAGCGCAGGGCAAGGCGCTGACGCGCGGCGATCGGTTCGCGCGCGAGCAGCCGGTAGTCTTGCGTGGCGAGCGTATCGGGCGGCGTCGTGCCGGGGAGGTCGAGCGCGAAGATCCAGCGGTGGCCGTGCGGCTCGATGATGATGTCGTAATCCACGCCGCTGCTCGCCGGTTCGGCGTAGGGCAGGCGCGGCTGGGGTTGTTGGGCCACCGGCCGCCAGGCGCGGCCATCGAAATCGGACAATACCGGCCCGCGCCAATACAGCAGCCGCTGCGGCGGTGCGGCGCCGTCGAAACGCACGCGGAACGCAATTTCGTCCGACTGCGAGAGCGCGCTGATGTCGCCCGGCGCCATGGTGTCGGACAGCCCGGTGCGGGCGCCGCCGGCATCCTTGGGCAGGCCCCAGAGCGGGCCCTGCACGCGCGGGAACAGCACGAACAAGAACAGCATCAGCGGCAGCGCCTGCAGCAGCAGTGCGCCGGCGCGTGCGGCGACGGCAAGCGGCGCATCGCGCGGGTCGACGAGGGCGAGCAGCGCCGACGTCGTCGTGACCACGCCGAGCGCGACGACGATGGCGGTCGGGATCGTCTGGCTGTAGAAGAACGCCGCCAGCTCGAGGAAGAAGGCCAGGAAGACGATGGCCAGGCCGTCGCGCCGGCTGCGCGTTTCCAGGTGCTTGAGGGCGAGGAAGAGAATCAGCAGCGCCACGCCCGGGCTCTGTCCGAACAGCGTGTGGAACTGCCACAGCACGGCGGCGCAGCCCGCCGCGACGAGGATCAGCAGCAGCCAGCGCGGCGGCAGCGGTAGGCGCCGCCACTGCAGCCAGGCACGCCAGGCGAGCGCAAGCGCGGCAGCGAGAGTGAGCCAGACCTGCACGTGCAATGCCAGCGGCATGATCGCCGCCACGCCCGCCGCGATCAGCCACCACGTTTGCGCGGGCGCGAGGAGCGGGCTAGTCCTTGCCATGGAGCGCGAGTGCCGTCAGTACCGTCTGCAAGTGCACCTCGCCCGCATTCGGCGCGAGGGCACGGCCAGGGAGGCGCAGGCCCCACTCGATGCCGGCGGCGTGCGCGTCGAGCGCCCATCGTGTGAGGACGGACAGACGCGCCTCGACATCGTCACCAGGCGCCTCGGTCCAGTCGAGCCAGATGCGCGCGCTGGCGGCGCCCTCGAAGTGCTTGGTCAGGAGCGACGCGTCGTCGCCCCGGCGCGCCGCGGATTTCCACGCGACGTGACGCGGCGGATCGCTGGGGTGATGGTCGCGCAGGCCGGCGAAATCGTCGCTGCCGCGACCTCCGCTGCGGCGGCTGCCTTGCTCGCCCGCTGCCCAGGGCAGGGGCGGCGCTGCGCGCGCCGGCTTTGGATACACGAGACAGCGCATGTCGGGTGCGCAGTAGGCCCAGGCGCGGATAAGCCCGAGCGGCCACGTCGTTTCGAGGCCGACGCGCGGCAGCGCCAGCCAGCCGCGCCTTTCCGCCGGCAGGTGCAGGCAGGCATCGCTGCTGTCACCGGCGGCAACGTCGACCGTCGTGTCGTCGTCGAGGAGCCAGAGGCGGATCGCGCGGCGCTCGATTTCACTGGCGAGCACGAGATGGAAGGCGGCGCGCTCGCCCGCGAATACCGGCGGCGTCCTGCCGCGGCTGACTTTCAGGCGCACGAGATTGCGGAACGTGTGCAGGATGGCGACGATGCCCAGGCCGGCCAGCAGGAAAGTCAGCGCGTAGCCGAGGCCGAGGTTGTAGTTGATGCTGGCGATCAGCATCGTCAGCAGCGCGGCGGCATAACCCAGGCCGGCACGCGTCGGCAGCACATAGACACGGCGCTGGCCGAGCGTGACGGGCGAGGCCTCGGGCGGTTTGACCCGCAAGGCCCAGCGAAAGAACTGTTCCTGGATGGCGCCAACGGCGCGCATCGATGTGTTCACGGAATTGTTACGGCTTCGACCAGGCGCTCGATGCTGTTCGCAGCGTCGTCACTGGCGGCACGCAGGCGGTGGCCGGCCACGCCGGGCAGCACCGCCTGGATGTCTTCCGGCAGCACGTGGCTGCGGCCGTCGAGCCAGGCCCACGCACGCGCCGAAGCGAGCAGCGCCAGTGCCGCGCGCGGCGACAACCCCATCTGCCAGTCGGCCGCCTCGCGCGTGTGTGCGACGAGCGCCTGCACGTAGTCGATCAGCGCGTTGGTGACGAGTACCTTGCGCACTGCCTCCTGATAGGCCTGCAGTTCGCCCGGCGTGACGAGGGGCGCCATGCCGGCCAGCATTTCACGGCGGTCGGCGCCTGCCAGCAGTTCGCGTTCCGCCGCGCGATCGGGGTAGCCGAGTTCGATCTTCATCAGGAAGCGGTCGAGCTGCGACTCGGGCAGCGGGAACGTGCCTACCTGGTGGGCGGGGTTCTGCGTCGCGATGACGAAGAAGGGCGCAGGGAGCGGCCGCGTCATGCCCTCCGCCGTCACCTGCCGTTCCTCCATGGCTTCAAGGAGGGCGCTTTGCGTCTTCGGCGTCGCGCGGTTGATCTCGTCGGCGAGCACCACTTGGGCGAAGATCGGCCCCGGATGAAACGTGAAGGCGCCGCTCGTGCGTTCGTAGATCGAGACGCCGAGGATGTCGGCGGGCAGCATGTCGCTCGTGAACTGGATGCGCTGGAAATGCAGGCCGAGCAGTTGTGCCAGCACGTGCGCAAGCGTGGTCTTGCCGACGCCCGGGATGTCCTCGATCAGCAGGTGCCCGCGCGCGAGCAGACAGGCGAGCGCCAGGCGGATCTGGCGATCCTTGCCGAGGACGACATGGCCGGCGGCGGCGACCACGGTCTCCATCGGGCTTGGCGTGGGGTCAGGGCCGGGAGGGCGCATCGGGTCTGCAATGTCTGCGGCACGGGCCGGCAGAATTGGGGTAAATTGGCACCAAAAAGTCCATAATCGTTATGCGTTTGATTCTAAGCCAATCCTGACATGACCACGGCCTTCATCACCCATCGCGACTGCTGGCGCCACGACATGGGTTCGCACCATCCGGAATGTCCGGAGCGCCTCGGCGCGATCCAGGATCGCCTGATCGCCGCCGGCCTCGACCTCTACCTCACGTTCCACGATGCACCGCTGGCCGAGATGGAACAGTTGCTGCGCGTGCATCCGCGCAAGTACATCGAGTTGATCGAGGAAAGTGCGCCCGAGCATGGCATCCACCACCTCGATCCCGACACCGCGATGAGTCCGGGTACCTGGCGTGCCGCGCTGCGCGCGGCCGGCGCCGGCGTGCTGGCCACCGACGTCGTCATGCGCGGCGAGGTGTCCACCGCGTTCTGCGCCGTGCGGCCACCGGGGCATCACGCCGAACGCGCGCGCGCCATGGGCTTCTGCTTCTTCAACAACATCGCGGTCGCAGCCCGCCACGGCATCGAGCAATGGGGTTTGAAGCGCGTGGCCATCGTCGACTTCGACGTCCATCACGGCAACGGCACGGAGGACATTTTCGCCAACGATCCTGCCGTGCTGATGGTGGGTTCGTTCCAGCATCCGTTCTATCCCTACTGCGGTACGGAGAGCCCTGCCGGCAACATGGTCAACGTGCCGATGAAGGCCGGCACGCGCGGCGACAGGTTCCGCGAGATCGTCACCGAGACATGGCTGCCGCGCCTGCGCGAGTTCGCGCCGGAGCTGATCTACGTCTCGGCCGGCTTCGACGCCCATTACGAGGACGACATGGCTTCGATCGGCCTGGTCGAGTCGGACTACACGTGGGTGACCGAGCAGGTCAAGGCGGTGGCAAAGGAATGCGCGCACGGTCGGATCGTCTCGATGCTCGAAGGCGGCTACAACCTTTCCGCCCTGGCCAGGAGCGTTTCGGCGCATATCAAGGTGCTGGCTGAGCTGTAAGTTAGAATCAGCACTTTCTAGACAAGCCCCTACGCGAGGGCCGGATTATGGTCAAGACAAGCTTCCAGGGTTCACTCCCCGCGATCGTCACGCCCATGCATGCGGACGGCAGCCTGGATCTCCCGCGCCTGAAGAGCCTGGTCGACTGGCACGTGCGCGAAGGCTCCGACGGCATCGTCGTCGTCGGCACGACGGGCGAGTCGCCGACGGTCAACTTCGACGAGCACTGCCGCCTGATCGAAACGGTGATCGAACAGGCCGCGGGGCGCGTGCCGGTCATCGCCGGTGCCGGCGCCAACTCGACGGCGGAAGCGATCGAGCTTGCTGCCTTCGCGAAGAAGGCGGGCGCCAGCGCGCAGCTTTCAGTCGTGCCCTATTACAACAAGCCGACGCAGGAAGGCTTGTACCGGCACTTCAAGGCCATCGCCGAGGCGGTGGACCTGCCGATGATCCTCTACAACGTGCCCGGGCGCACGGGTGCCGACCTTGCCAACGATACGACGCTGCGGCTGGCGCAGGTGCCGGGCATTGCCGGCATCAAGGACGCCACCGGCGGCATCGAGCGCGGCAGCGATCTTCTGAAGCGCGCGCCGCAGGGCTTCTCGGTGCTGTCCGGCGACGATGCCACGGCGCTGGCGCTGACGCTGCTCGGCGGCCGCGGCGTCATCTCGGTGACGGCCAACGTGGCGCCGCGCCTGATGCACGAAATGATCGCTGCCGCGCTGACCGGCGACCTCGCCACCGCGCGCACGATCAACTTCCGTTTGCTGTCCCTGCACCGGAACCTGTTCGTCGAGGCCAATCCGATTCCCGTCAAGTGGGCCTGCGCCGAGATGGGGCTGATCGAGCACGGCCAGCGCCTGCCGATGACGCCGCTGTCGCCCGAATATCATGATCGCATCCGCACGGCGTTGCGCGAAGCGGGCATCCAACTCTGATTGCCGAGGTACGAATGAATCGCAAGTTGTTGTTGGTGGCGCTGGCCGCGCCGGCTTTGCTCGCCGCCTGCGGCGGCTCCGTGCTGGAATCGAAGAAGATCGACTACAAGGCGGTGAGCAAGCTGCCGCCGCTCGACGTTCCGCCCGACCTCACGCAGCCGAGCAGGGACGATCGCTACGCCGTGCCGGACACCGGACCGAACAAGAGTTCCGCCACGTACTCCGCCTATGCCGGCGAGCGCGGCGGCAAGTCGACCGCGACGACGCAGGAACTGCTGCCGGAGGTGCCGAAGATGCGCGTCGAGCGCGACGGCAACCAGCGCTGGTTGGTCGTTCCGGGGACGCCCGACAAGGTGTGGCCCGTCGTGAAGGACTTCTGGCGCGACATGGGCCTGCCCATGAGCGTCGAACTGCCCGAGGCGGGCATCATGGAAACGGACTGGGCGGAGAACCGCGCCAAGATTCCGCAGGGCGTGATCCGCGACACCTTGAGCAAGGTGTTCGACGACGTGTATTCCACGCCCGAGCGCGACAAGTACCGCACGCGACTCGAACCCGGCACGCAGCCCGGCACGACCGAGATCTACATCAGCCACCGCGGCATGTACGAGATCTACATCAACGAAGGCAAGATGGACACGCGCTGGCAGCCGCGCCCTCCCGATCCCGACCTGGAGGCCGAAATGCTGCGCCGCCTGATGGTGCGCATGGGCGCCGACGAGCTGCGCGCCAAGACCCTGGTGGCCGAGGCTGCGGCGGCCAAGGAGGACAAGGCGAAGTTGCTGCCCGAGCAGGAGGGCGGCGGATTGTCGGTACTCGAGCCGTTCGACCGCGGCTGGCGGCGTGTGGGTCTCGCGCTCGACCGCGTCGGCTTCACCGTCGAGGATCGCGATCGCGCGCAGGGCGTCTACTTCGTGCGCTACGTCGACCCGGAGAAGGATGGCAAGAAGGATGACGACGGTTTCTTCTCACGTCTGTTCTCGAGCAAGAGCGATACCGAGAAGAAGCAGCGCTACCGCATCCAGGTGAAGGCTGCCGGCGAGACGACCTCGGTCAAGGTGCTTGCCGCCGACGGCAGCGCCGACTCGTCCGAGACGGGCAAGAAGATCCTGCGCCTGCTGCACGAGCAGTTGAAGTAGGAGCGCGAGGGATGCGCTTCGCATCCCTGGGCAGCGGCAGCCGGGGCAATGCGCTGGTCGTCGAGGCCGGCGCCACGCGCCTGCTGCTCGACTGCGGCTTCGGGCCGCACATCCTGGTGCAGCGCCTGGCGCGCGTCGGCCTGGCACCGGAAGATCTCGATGCCATCCTCGTCACGCACGAACATGCGGACCACGTCGGCGGCGTCGCCGCCTGCGCGCAGAAATTCGGACTCGAAGTCTTCCTTACGCATGGCACGGCGGGCGCCGCTGCGCTCGTGGAGGCGTCGTTGCAAGTCTTCGACAGTCATGCCGGGTTCGCCGTGGGCGATCTTGAAGTGCTGCCGTTCCCCGTTCCCCATGACGCGCGTGAACCGGTGCAATTCGTTTTCTCGGATGGCGCCTGCCGCCTCGGCGTGCTCACCGATGCCGGTTGCGTCACGCCGCACATGGTCGAAATGTTGATGTCGTGCGAGGCGCTTGTGCTCGAATGCAACCATGACCTCGACATGTTGATGAAGGGCCGCTATCCGCCGCACTTGAAGCGGCGCATTGCCGGCCGTTTCGGCCATCTCGACAATTCGGCGGCAGCCGAGCTGCTGGCGCAACTTGATCGGCGCCGCCTGCGCCACGTCGTCGCGGCGCACCTGAGCCAGGAGAACAACCGGCCGGAGCTCGCGCGCGCGGCCTTGGCGACGGTGCTCGGCTGCGAGCCGGAGTGGATCGGCGTCGCGGATCAGGACGCCGGCTGCGACTGGCGCGACGTCGGCTGAAACGCGCAAAAAAAAAGGCCAACCGAAGTTGGCCTTTCTCGTTCCGGATGAATCCGGTTTACTTCTTGGCGGCTTCGGGAGCCGGAGCGGCAGCCGGGGCGGCAGCAGCAGGAGCAGCGGCGGCCGGGGCAGCGGCAGCAGGAGCGGCCGGAGCAGCGGCGGCGTCAGCCGCAGGAGCCGGGGCGGCCGGAGCAGCAGCGGCGGGGGCCGGGGCCGGAGCGGCGGCCGGGGCGGGGGTTTCCTTCTTGCCACAGGCCGTAACGGCCAGGGCAACCAGAGCGGCAACAAGAAGTGACTGTTTCATTTGGGTCCCTTTATCGATAAGGAGGTTGAGGCTGTAAAACGTAATGGCTATTCTTGGGCGGACTTGTCCGTCCAAGAAAAGATTATAGCAACATTGCCAAAGGCGCCTGGCCGGGCTAACGCTTTGTTACAAACCGCTGACGGCCCAGGGCGTGCAAACTTCGCACTCCTGCCACAGATCGTCGAAGCGCCGCCACCACGCCGCGACTTCCGTCGGTGCGGCGATGGCACACTTGCCGCGCGCATGATCGGCGTGAAAGCGGATGGCGCCGTGGGCTTCGTCAGCCAGGAGCCAGCAATCGGCAAGATGGCGCAGGTGATCGGGCGTGCGCCGCACTTCAACGTTGGCTGCCTGCTGGCGCATCAGCAGCAGCAGGCGCGGCAGGTGCGACTCCAGTACTGCGGTGTCGTGAAGGACAATGCGCAGGGTTCGGTCGCGTCCGCCGGCGAAGAAGTTTTCCAGGACGGCGATGTGGGCGCGATCGTCGAGACCCATGTGCGCGAGATCGCGATCGAAGATCCGTAACTCGTGCTGCGCCGCGGCCAGGGTGAGGTCGATGGCGGCCTGGTAGCCCGCTTCGCTGTCGAAGGGTGCCGCCGTTCCAGTCACGGCAGGTGCACGAAGCCGCAGCGATACCAGTCGTGAAACAGGGTCGCCGCGCTCTCGCTGAACGACCGTGACGGCAGCACGCGCCTGTCGGCAAGCTGGCGCAGCAGCGCCCTGTCACGGCGTGCCACGGGGACTGACTCTCCGTTGAGATAGAACTGGTCCTGGGCGAACAGCAATTGGCTCTTGGCGTCGAGCCGGATGCCGCGGCGCGTCAGGGCCGCCGTAAAGCGTCCCTTGGCGAGCGGCCTCGCGGGCCGTTCGAAGAAGACATGCGCCTTCGGTTCGGTGAGATAGGTGCCGAGGAAATCGCGCACGGTGTCGTGGTTCCAGCGGATGCGCGAGAGCATGTCCGCGACCTGGTCGATCATCGCGGGGCCGATGCGCGCCGGATGCTTCTGGCGCTTGAGGTCCGGATCCCGATAACGGTCGGGGACGGCGATGCGATCCTGCAGGAAAACGAGGAACTGCTCGGCGAGATCCTGCGCCGGTGCGGCACGAAAACCCACCGAGTACGTCATGCACTCGCCGATGGCGACGCCGTCGTGCGCCCATTCGGGCGGCAGGTAGAGCAGGTCGCCGGGTTCGAGCACCCAGTCGTGCACGGGCCGGAAATCCTTGAGGATGCGGATCGGCAGGCCTTCAATCAGCGTCTGGTCCATCTGGTTGCCGATGCGCCAGCGACGTTTGCCCATGCCCTGCAGCAGGAAGACGTCGTAGCTGTCGAAGTGCGGTCCGACGCCGCCGCCGTCGGTGGCGTAGCTGACCATCAGGTCGTCGAGGCGCGCGTAAGGGATGAAATCGAAGCGGCGCATCATCTCGTCGCCTTGCGGCAGCAGCATGTTGAGGCCCTGCACCAGGACTGTCCACGGCTTCGTCCGGCGTCGCAACGCGGCGCGGGCGAAGGGCCCGTGCTCGATGGTCCAGCCGCCCGCTTGCGAGACGAAGCGCGACTCGGCATCGTCGCTGCAGGAGAGGTCGAGCATCTCGTCGCGCGTGAGCAGGCCCGTGAAGCCGGGCAGGGCGTTGCGAACCAGCAGCGGCTTCTTTTGCCAGTAATCGGCGAGGAATTGATCGGCGGTGAGTCCACCGAGGAGGGCGAGCGATTTCTTCTTCATGATTGTGAATGCGTTGGACGCGGCGATTCTAGACCCGCGCTGGCGCATAATGGCGCCCTTTTTCCGGAATCGCCATGCCCGAAGCTCTTGTCGAATCGCTGGATCACGAAGGACGCGGCGTCGCTCACGTCGAGGGCAAGGTCATCTTCATCGAGGGCGCGCTGCCGGGCGAGCGCGTGGAGTACGCGAGCTTCCGGCGCAAGCCGAGCTACGAGCAGGCACAGGTCGTGCGGACCGTCAAGGCGTCGAGCCAGCGCGTCGAACCGCGCTGTCCGCACTTCGGTGTCTGCGGCGGCTGCAGCATGCAGCACCTGGAACCCGCGGCGCAGACCGCGGCGAAGCAGCGCGTGCTCGAAGATGCGCTCTGGCACATCGCGCGCCTGAAGCCTGACACGATCCTGCCGCCGATCTCCGGCCCCGCCTGGGGCTATCGCCACCGGGCGCGGCTGTCGGTGCGCAACGTCGTGAAGAAGGGCGGCGTGCTGGTCGGCTTCCACGAGAGACGCAGCAGTTATGTCGCGGTCATGGATTCCTGTGCCGTGCTGCCGCCGGCGATTTCGGGACTCATCCAGCCGCTCAAGGCGCTGATCGCCGGCATGTCGCGCCCCGACCGGCTGCCGCAGATCGAAGTCGCCGTCGGCGACGGGCAGCACGTGCTGGTGCTGCGCAATCTCGAACCGCTGACGGGCGACGATCAGGAGCGTCTGCGCGCCTTCGCCGACGCGCACGGCATCGTCTGGTACCTGCAGCCCGGCGGTCCCGACAGCGCGGCGCTGTTCCACCCTGCGGACGCGCCGCCGCTCGAATACACGCTGCCCGACTTCGACGTCAGGTTGCGCTTTCGCCCGACCGACTTCACGCAGGTGAACCACGGCATCAACCGCATGCTGGTACGTCGTGCCATGGGTCTGCTGCAGCCGGCGCCTGGCGAGCGCATCGCCGACCTCTTCTGCGGGCTGGGCAATTTCACGCTGCCGATCGCCTCATTGGGTGCCACCGTGGTGGGCGTCGAAGGCGCGAAGGCGCTGGTCGAGCGCGCGAGGACGAACGCCGAACTCAACGGCCTCGGCGATCGCTGCGAATTTCAGGTCGCCAACCTGTTCGAGGCGACGCCGGAGAGCATCGCGGCGCTCGGCCGACTCGACAAGTTGCTGATCGATCCGCCGCGCGAAGGCGCGGTGGAGGTCGTCAAGTCGCTGGGCGAATCAGGTCCGGCGCGGATCGTTTATGTCTCGTGCAGCCCGGCCACGCTGGCGCGCGACGCGGCGATCCTCGTGCATGAGAAGGGCTATGCCTTGCGCGCGGCCGGCATCGCCAGCATGTTTCCGAACACCTCGCACGTCGAGTCGATCGCGCTCTTCGAGCGCTAGGAACGGAGACGCCGCCCGCAGGCGGCGTCGCACGGCGTACCACGGGGACTGACTTTCAGTTCAGTCGCGCTGCCCCGTAAAGGCCATCAACAGGTTCAGCAGGTTGATGAAGACGTTGTAGATGTCGAGGTAGACCATCAGCGTCGCCGAGACGTAGTTCGTCTCGCCGCCCTGCACGATGCGGCTGATGTCGAACAGGATGTAGGCCGAGAACAGCACGACGCAGATTGCCGACAAGGCCAGCGACAGCGCCGGAATGTGGAAGAACAGGTTGGCCAGCATCGCCACGAAGACCAGGATCAGCCCCGCGAACAGGAACTTGCCGAGCCCGGAGAAGTCGCGCTTGCTGGTCGCGGCCACGCCGGCGAGCGCGAAGAAGATCGCGCCCGTGCCGCCGGCCGCCATGGCGATCAGCCGGCCGCCATTGGCGAAGCCGAGCGCTACCTGCAGAATCGGCGCCAGCATGAGGCCCATGAAGAACGTGAAGCCGAGCAGCAGCAGGACGCCGACGCCGCTGTCCTTGTTCCTCTGGATGCCCCACATGAAGCCCCAGGCCACGGCCATGAAAAGCAGGAAGCCCATCACCGGGCTGCCGGCGAGGAACGAGAAATTGATCTGCACGCCGACCAGCGCACCGAGCACCGTCGGCACCATGGAAAGCGCCAGGAGCGCATAGGTGTTGCGAAGGACGCGGTTCTGTTGCAGGGCCGAGGTGCTGGTCGAACCGCTGCCAACGACTTGATAGTTCTCTTGCATGCTCACGATCTCCAAAGGGGAGGTAACCGGCCATTAGAGTAGGGGCAACCGGTCAAAGTTTCAAGCGGCAATGGCGACGGCCACGCGTTCACGCGGCCTCCATTGTCGCTGAACAGCGACAGGATGGGCGTTTCGGGCTTTCTGCCAGCATATCGACAAAGTCACAATAAGGAGGCAGTGCCATGATCGAAGCGCGATTCCTGAACGCCCGCGGCGAGACCCCGAAGATCGAAAACCCGGTTGCCAGCCTGACGGTCGTCGGCTCCGCTGTCGCCGCGAACTCCGCGCCGAAGCGCTTCCGGGCGGTCGTGCTCGGCAATCACACCGTTACGGGGGCGAACATGGCGCGCTTCCTGAAGATCTGGGCCGGCAAGCGGCTGGATGTCACGCTCGTCGAACCCGACTGTACCGGACAGTGGTCGTCGGCTTCGTCGGCCGTGCCAGGCAGCAACGGCTTCGCAGAATTCTTTCCGTACGATCCACACAGCCTGGACAGCCGTTACGGCATTCGCGTCGTCGGCGCCTGCGTCAGCGCCATCGACCCCTACAGCCGGGCACTGACGATGGACGACGGCACGCGCATCACCTACGACCGCCTGGAAGTCGCGCCGGGCGCGCGCCTGGATGGCGCAAGCCGCATGGCGGCGGCAGCGTAACTGGCGGAAGCGGCGACCACTCAGGTAACGTCGCGTTAAGTATCTCTGGGTGTCAGAACCCTAAGTTATTCATTTTGCCATCCGCGCGGGATTGCTTCGCAGCGACTCGCGGCGTATCAACACGTCGCGTCCCAGGTGACGGGTGCGACGATGGGGAGCACATTCGTGCTGACACGCACCGCCGACCACCACCTCTTGCGATTTCTGCTTTATGGGCCGGCCTCAAGAATCGTCATGGTCACGTGCCTGTTCATTGGATTGCTACGCTATGGGGCGC
>DATJQH010000092.1:0-3412 GCA_035505955.1 Rhodocyclaceae bacterium | reverse complement strand
AAGATGTTGTCTCACTCTCTCGCTCTGCTGAGGACCGAATCATTGTAGAGCCGATTGCATATGCCTGCAAACTGACTACCCGCGCTTTCGCCTTGCCAGCAGGTAGGTCTCCGCACTGCGATCCCTGGATGCCGCCGGCTTCCGCACCTGCACGCTCTCGAAGGCAGCGGTGAAATCGCGCCGCAATTCCATGAAACCCGCCCCCTGGAAGACTTTGACCAGCATGTCACCACCGGGTTTCAGGTGTCGCTGGGCAAAATCCAGCGCCAGTTCGCCAAGGTGCATGACTCGTGCATCATCGGACACGGCAATGCCGGACATATTGGGGGCCATGTCCGACAAAACAAGGTCCACCTGGCGTGCCGCGAGGGCTGACTCCAGCCGCGCCAGGGTCTCGTCCTCGCGGAAATCGCCCTGGATGAACTCGACGCCCGCCAGGGGCGTCATCTCCAGCAGGTCCAGGGCGACGACCTTGCCGCCTGGCTGCACGCGGCGCGCGACGTACTGGCACCAGCTGCCGGGCGTCGCGCCGAGGTCGACCACGATCATGCCGGGTTTCAGCAGGTGATCCTTCTCGTCGATCTCGATCAGCTTGAACACGGCGCGCGAACGCCAGCCCTCCTTTTGCGCGCGCTGGACGTAGGGGTCGTTGACGTGCTCGTGCATCCACGCCTTGCTCTTCTTGTGCTGCCGGGACTTCTGGGTCATCGGGTTAGAATGATGCCATGATCGAACTGCTCCCCGAACAGCGTCGTGCCCTGCGTGCGGCCGCACATCATCTTCATCCTGTGGTCACCATCGCCGGCAAGGGCCTGTCGGAGGCCGTCAGCCGCGAAATCGACCGTTCGCTGAAGGCCCACGAACTCATCAAGGTCAAGCTCGCCGGCATCGAACGCGAAGACCGCGATGCGCTGCTGGCCGCAATCTGCACGCGCCTGGACTGCGCGCCGGTGCAGCATATTGGCAACATACTGATCCTGTGGCGCGAGAAGCCGGCGGCGCAGCAAAAGTCAGCCCCCGTGGGACGCCGTGGCAAGCCGCTGACGAAGAAGCAGGCCGCAGCCGCGACCGAAAGAACGCGGCGGCGTCAGACGTAGCGAACGTCCAGGATTTCGTACTCGCGGCGCCCGCCGGGCGTCTGTACTTCGGCCACGTCGCCGGCGAACTTGCCGATCAGCGAGCGGGCCACGGGTGAGTTCAGCGAAATCTTGTTCTGTTTGAGGTCGGCCTCGTCGTCGCCGACGATCTGGTAGCTCACCTGTTCGCCGCTGTCGGCATCCTCCAGATCGACCGTGGCCCCGAACACCACGCGGCCATCGACGTCCAGCGCCGCCGGGTCGATGACCTGGGCGTTGCCGAGCTTGCCCTCGACATCCGCAATGCGGCCCTCGATGAAGCCCTGGCGCTCCTTCGCCGCGTCGTATTCCGCGTTCTCCGACAAGTCGCCATGCGAGCGCGCCTCGGCGATCGCAGCCACAACCGCGGGACGATCCACCGTCTTCAGGCGTTTCAATTCTTCGCGCAGCAGCTCGGCGCCGCGCAGGGTGATCGGAATCTTGCTCATGCGGGAAGTTCTTCGTGCAGCGACTGCAGCGCGTAAGTCTCAAGGCCGGCGTGGCGCATGCCCTGGCAGGCGGCCAGGCCGCCCTCGACGGTCGTGTAGAGCGTCACCTTCTGCGCCAGCGCGGAGGTTCGGATCGAGCGCGAGTCGGCGATTGCAGTGCGCTTCTCGTCGACGGTGTTGACGATGAATACGATCTCGTTGTTCTTGATCATGTCGACCACGTGCGGCCGACCCTCGTTGACCTTGTTGACGATGGTCACCGGCACGCCGCCTTGTGCAATGGCAACTGCGGTGCCGCGCGTCGCCAGCACCGTAAACCCAAGCTCATGCAGTTGGCGTGCCACGACGACTGACTTTGCCTTGTCGGCCGGCTTGACGCTGATGAATGCCTTGCCGGGCTTCGGCAGCTTGGTGCCGGAAGCCACCTGCGACTTGACGAACGCTTCGCCGAATGTCCGGCCTACGCCCATCACCTCGCCGGTCGACTTCATCTCGGGACCGAGGATGGTATCAACGCCCGGGAACTTGATGAAGGGGAACACCGCCTCCTTCACCGAGAAGTAGGGCGGAATCACTTCGTGCGTTACGCCTTGCGCCGCCAGGCTCTTGCCGGCCATGCAGCGCGCGGCGATGTTGGCGAGCGGCAGCCCCGTGGCCTTGGAGACGAACGGTACGGTACGCGACGCGCGCGGATTCACTTCCAGCACATAGACCACGTCGCCGCCGCTGTCGGAATCCTTCTGGATCGCGAACTGGACGTTCATGAGGCCGACGACGTTGAGGCCGCGCGCCATCAGCTCGGTCTGGCGGCGCAGTTCATCCTGGATCGCCGGTGCCAGCGTGTGCGGCGGCAGCGAACAGGCCGAGTCGCCCGAATGCACGCCGGCCTGCTCGATGTGCTCCATGATGCCGCCGATGATGACCTGCTTGCCGTCGGAGAGCGCATCCACATCGACTTCGGTGGCATCGTTGAGGAAGCGGTCCAGCAGCACTGGCGAGTCGTTGGACACCTTGACCGCCTCGCGCATGTACCGCTCGAGATCCTTCTCCTCGTGCACGATTTCCATCGCCCGGCCGCCCAGCACGTAGGAAGGCCGCACCACCAGCGGATAGCCGATCTCTTCGGCGAGCCGGATCGCGTCGGCTTCCGTGCGCGCCGTCCGGTTGGGCGGCTGCCTGAGGCCGAGGTCCTGCAACAGCTTCTGGAAGCGCTCGCGGTCCTCGGCGGCATCGATCATGTCCGGCGTAGTACCGATGATCGGCACACCGTTCGCTTCGAGGTCGCGCGCCAGCTTGAGCGGCGTCTGGCCGCCGAACTGGACGATGACGCCGACAGGCTTCTCGACGGCAACGATTTCCAGCACGTCCTCGAGCGTCAGGGGCTCGAAGTACAGGCGATCGGAGGTGTCGTAGTCGGTCGACACGGTCTCCGGGTTGCAATTGACCATGATGGTCTCGAAACCGTCGTCGCGCATCGCCAGCGCCGCGTGCACGCAGCAGTAGTCGAACTCGATGCCCTGGCCGATGCGGTTCGGCCCGCCGCCCAGCACCATGACCTTCTTACGGTCCGTCGGCGCCGCCTCACACTCCTCCTCGTAGGTCGAATAGAGGTATGCAGTACCGGTGGCGAACTCGCCCGCGCACGTGTCGACGCGCTTGTAGACGGGTCGAATGCCGAGCGCGTGGCGCGCATCGCGGACGGCGGATTCGGTCGTCTTCAAGAGCTTCGCCAGCCGGCGATCGGAGAATCCCTTGCGCTTCAGGTGTCGCAACCATCCGGCATCGAGGTCGGCGAGCGTCCGGTCGTCGAGATCCATTTCGATGTCGACGATCTCCTTGATCTGCGCC
>DATJQH010000091.1:0-9962 GCA_035505955.1 Rhodocyclaceae bacterium | reverse complement strand
CCTGATAGCCGGCGACAAACATGCCGGTGGCGTTCGTCGCCAGCATGACGACCAGCGCCAGGATGCGGCCGGCGCGTCCCGGCGCGACGAGCCCCAGCGCGGCGACCAGCGCCAGCACGAGGTAGATCATGCGCTGGATGACGCACAGCGGGCAGGCGGCGAGGCGCATGAATTGCGCGAACGCCACGCCGCCGGCGACGAGCCCGAGGCCGGTTGCCAGCGTGATCAGGAAGGGCGTGCGCGGGTGCTGCAGGCGTTCGAGGATCGGCATCGTCGAATCATAAAGCCTGCCGGCGCCGGCCCGCATGCAGATCGGGCAGGTAGAAGGCGAGCAGGCCGATCAGCGGCAGGAACGAACAGATGCGATAGACGACGGTGATCCCCCAGTGGTCGGCCAGCTGGCCCAGCGCCGCGGCGCCGAGTCCGCCCAGGCCGAAGGCGATGCCGAAGAAGAGGCCCGCGATGGTGCCCACCTTGCCGGGGATCAACTCCTGGCCGTAAACCACCATGGCCGGGAAGGCTGAAGCCAGCATGAAGCCGATGATCATGGTGAGGATCGCCGATACCTCGAGGCTGGCGTAGGGCAGGGCCAGCGCGAACGGCGCGATGCCGAGGATGGATACCCAGATCACCCGCCGGCGGCCGATGCGGTCGCCGATCGGGCCGCCGAGGAGCGTGCCCATCGCCACCGCGAACAGGAAGTAGAACAGGTGATACTGCGCGACGGTCGTCGCGACGCCGAATTCGTGCATCAGGTAAAAGATCAGGTAGCTGCTGATGCTGGCGAGGTAGATGAACTTCGAGAACATCAGCGCGACCAGCACCACCAGCGTGCGCACGATCAACGGGCGCGGCAAGGCTTCGTGGGCGTGCGACGCCGGCTTGCGCGGCAGCCGGTGCTGGTGCCGGTACCAGAAGCCGACGCCGACGAGCACGGCCATCGCGAGCAGGGCGACCAGCGACACCCAGGCGATGCTCGACTGGCCGTGCGGCAGCACGACCCAGGCCGCCAGCAGCGGACCCGTCGCGGCGCCGACGTTGCCGCCGACCTGAAAGATCGATTGCGCGAGTCCGTGCCGGCCGCCGGAGGCCATGCGCGCCACGCGCGAGGACTCGGGGTGGAAGATCGACGTGCCGGTGCCGACCATCGCCGCGGCGACCAGCACGGCCTCGAAGCTGGCTGCCTGCGCAAGGAGCAGGAGACCGGTGAATGTGCAGCCCATGCCGAACGCGAGGGAGAAGGGCTGCGGCCGGCGATCGGTGAAGTAGCCGACCATCGGTTGCAGCAGCGACGCCGTCGCCTGATAGGTGAGCGTGATGAGGCCGACTTGCGCGAAGCTGAGCTGGAATTCCATCCGCAACATCGGATAGATCGCCAGCATCAGCGACTGCATCATGTCGTTGAGGAAGTGCGAGAAGCTGATCGCGCCCAGCACCCGGAAGGCAGTGTCGCCGACAGGCCTCCCCGCCTGCGCCGTGGCGCCGTCGACCTCGCTCATGTTCGTCGCCGCAGCTTCAGTCGTGCTCGGGCGCCTTCGCCCGATTTTCGCCCTGGCGGGCGATCATCCATGCCGGATACTCTTGCGGCAGGCGACTGACTTCGTCGAGTGCCGCCAGCTCGCTCGCGTCGAGGGTGACGCGCGTGGCTGCGAGGTTGTCCTTCAGCTGCTCGGCGTTCTTGGCGCCGATGATGATCGTGGATACCACCGGCTGCGCGAGCAGCCACGCCAGCGCGATCTGTGCCACGGAAACCGAATGCCGCTCGGCGACGCGCCGCATGACGTCGACGCAGGCGAAGGCGCGCGGCTTGTCCACGGGCGGGAAATCGAAGCTGGCGCGCCGGCTGCCTTCCGCCCCCTTGCCGTCCGCGGAGAACTTGCCGGTGAGCAGGCCGCCCGCCAGCGGGCTCCAGACCATGAGCCCGAGGTTCTGGTCGCGGATCAGCGGCACCAGCTCGCGTTCGAGGTCGCGCCCGGCGATCGTGTAGTAGGCCTGCACGCTGACGAAGCGCGCCCAGTCGTGCGCATCGGAAATCGCCAGTGCCTTCATCACCTGCCAGGCGGCCATGTTGCACAGGCCGATGTAGCGCACCTTGCCGGCGCGCACCATGTCGTTCAGCGCCGAGAGCGATTCCTCGAACGGCGTCAGCGGGTCGAAGCCGTGCACCTGGTAGAGGTCGATGTGGTCGAGCTGCAGGCGTTTCAGGCTGGCGTCGAGCTCGTTCATCAGGTGGAAGCGCGACTGGCCGCAGCCATTGGGCAGCTGGTTCATCGGCGCCGTGGCCTTGGTGGCGACCACCAGCTGGTCGCGCGGCAGGCCCAGTTCCTTGATCGCCTGCCCGACCAGCGTCTCGGACTGGCCGAGCGAATAGACGTTGGCCGTGTCGATGAAATTCACGCCGGCGTCGAACGCGGTCTTGACGAGGCCGTTCACCGCCTGCTGCCCCAGCCCGCCCATGACCTTCCAGAAGCCGTCGCTGCCGAACGTCATGGCGCCCAGGCACATTTCCGAAACGTAGAGACCGGTGGAACCCAGCAGACGATATTTCATGATGGTGCCTCCTCAAGCTTCAGAGAGGGAAAGCGCCGGCGTGGTTCCCTCTTCGCCGCGTTCCAGTTCGAGCGCGGCGGCGAGGAGCGCCAGGCGGGCGACGACGCCGTAGGCGTAGAAACGGTTGGGCGGTGCGTCCGGGCTCTGGGCGCGGTCGGGCAGCGTGCAGCCCGTTTCGAAGGCGAGCGGCTCGAAGCGCATGCCGGGCGCGTTGAGGTTCTCGTCGACGCCGCGCTGGGTATTGACGCGGTAGAAGCCGCCGACAACGTAGCGGTCGATCATGTAGATCACGGGCTCGGCGGTCCCGGCGTCGACCGTCTCGACGGTCGGCACGCCTTCCTGGATCATCACTTCGGTGACCCGCAGTCCTTCCTTGCCCACGGCCATCTTGTTGCGCTGGCGGCGGTTGAGGTCCTTCACTTCGCTGGCGTCCTTCACCGTCATGATGCCCATGCCGTAAGTGCCGGCATCGGCCTTGACGATGACGAACGGCTCGCTGTCGATGCCGTGGTCGCGGTACTTGGCGCGGATGCGGTAGAGCAGTGTGTCGACCTGCGCTTCCAGGCATTCCTCGCCGGTGCGCTCGTGGAAGTTGATCTGGCCGCAGACCTCGAATTCGGGATCGATCAGCCAGGGATCGATGCCGATCTCCTGCGCGAACGCCTGCGCCACCTCGTGGTAGGCGGCGAAATGGCGCGACTTGCGGCGCACGTGCCAGCCGGCCGAAAGCGGCGGGATCACGAACTGCTCGTCGAGTCCCTTGAGGATGTCCGGCACGCCGGCCGACAGGTCGTTGTTGAGCAGCACCGCGCAGGGGTCGAATTCCTCGAGGCCGAGTCGTCGGCCGCTCGGACCGAGGCGGCGAAGCGGCTCCAGCGTCAGCGTCTGGCCATCGGGCAGCGTCAGCGTCGTCGGCGCAGTCACGTCCGGCAGCAGCGAGCCGATGCGCACGTTGAGACCGGTGTGGCGCAGGATGGCGGCGAGGCGCGCCACGTTCATCAGGTAGAACTGGTTGCGCGTGTGGTTCTCGGGAATCAGCAGCAGGTTCTTCGCTTCCGGGCAGACCTTGTCGACGGCCGTCTGCGCTGCCTGCACGCACAGCGGCAGGAAGGCGGGATTCAGGTTGTTGAAGCCGCCCGGGAACAGGTTGGTGTCCACCGGCGCGAGCTTGAAGCCCGCGTTGCGCAGGTCGACAGAGGCGTAGAACGGCGGCGTGTGCTCCTGCCACCAGCCGCGCAGCCAGTGCTCGATCGCCGTCTCGGCTTCGAGGAAGCGGCGCTCCAGTTCGAGGATGGGGCCGGTGAGGGCGGTCGTGAGATGGGGAACCATGGCTAGATCAGGCCGGTCACTTCGTAGGCGGAGAAGTCTTCGGGCAGCAGCGTGTTCTCGAGGCTGCGCTGGGAAAAGAGGTATCGACCGTCGCAGACGAAGCCGAGTTCCTTCCAGTCGACATCGTTGAGCATCAAAGTCAGCCGCCGCAGCACGCCGTGCTCGAGGTGGCCGCGATGGGGAAACAGCGCCAGCACCGAGCCGTCGTAGTTGTTGCAGTCGTTGAGGAAGAAGGGCTTCGGCTGCCGCGTCTTCTGGTTCACGTAAATGCGCGGTGCCTCGGAAACATGGTGGCGCCGGCCCCACTTCCACCAGTTGTGCTCGTCGAAGCGGGTCACCTTGCGCGCCAGCAGGCGCTCCTTGAACTGCTCCAGCCAGGGCAGGGGCGCGTCGAAGATCATGCGGCGCAGTTCGCCCGTCTGCGCGGTTTTCGAACAGACGAAGTCCTCGTTGCCCAGATCGGCGTTGGCGAAGATGTCGTCGGCGCCCGAGACCGCGCCGACCTTCACCGAGAAGACGCTGCCCAGCGGCACGCTGTAGATGCCGTGGGTGAAGAAGATCTGCCCGGCCGAGCAGAGCGCGCGCCGGCCGTCGCGGGTGCGGCGCTTAAGGTTGCCCAGTTCGTAGCGCCAGATGGCGCAGTTGGGCACGACGCCGTCGAAGATGCGCGCATCGCCCAGCTCCTCGTAGTCGGTGATCGTGCCCTGGTCGAACAGCCAGGTGTTGAGCCGCGCGGCGCCCGTGGCCTTGAGGAAGTCGCGCGGCGTGATGAAAATCAGCTCGCCGCCGGGCTTCAGGTGGCGCACGCACTTCTCGATGAAATGCAGGTACAGGTTGGCGTGGCCGTCGAGGAGCTGCGTCGAGAAATGCCGGCGCGTCGACGGCATGACGTCGCGCGCCTTCACGTAGGGCGGGTTGCCGACGATGGTGTCGAACTTCTCGACTTCGGGATAGGTGAAGAAGTCCGCGTTGAGCGCGCCTTCGGGACAGTGCGCGGGGTCGATCTCGATCGCCACGACATCGGGATAATGCGGCGGGATGCGCTTGACGAAGGCTCCGTCGCCGCAGGCGGGCTCCAGGATGCGGCCGCGGTTGCGGATCAGCGCCACCATGCGTTCGACGATCGGCTCGGGCGTGAACACCTGGCCGCGCGTCGCGACGTCGCGCTGTTCGCGTGCGTCCATGGCCGCGTTCACGGTTTATCCCGCTTCTGCCGTTCGACTTCCTTCTCGGCGCGCCGGGCCTCGCGTTCGGCCACGCCCCGGCGCTTCAATTCGCGCTCCATGGCGCGTGCCTTGCTGTCCAGCGCATTGGCCTTGGCGCGTTCGTCGCGGAATCTCTGGCCGGCCTCGTCGAGGCAGGCCTGCACCAGGAACTTCTTCCAGCACGCCTTCTCGTCGGCCACGCGCTGCGCCTCGGCTGCGGTCCGGATACCGTCGCCCTCGGCGTGCAGGCGCCTGGCCTCCTGCTGCAGATCGAGCTTGTCGTCCACGGCCGGCGCCGCGGCCCCTTCGGCGCGCAGAGCGATAGGTGCGGCGAGCAGAACCGCGGCGGCGGCAAGTGCGGCTACGGGTTTCATGTTCAAATGTTAACGCATGATCCAGTTGCGCAACCTCACGATCGCCCGCGGCGCCCGGCCGCTGGTCGAAAACGCCTCGCTGCAAATCCATCCCGGCTGGAAAGTCGGGCTCACGGGAGCCAATGGCAGCGGCAAGTCCTCGTTTTTCGCGCTGATCCGCGGCGAACTGCACGCGGAGGCCGGCGACCTCGAACTGCCCGCGTCCTGGGCCATAGCCCACGTCAGTCAGGATACGCCCGCGCTGCCCGACCCGGCACTCGAATTCGCACTCGACGGCGATGCCGAATTGCGTACGATCGAACGCCAGATCGCCGAGGCCGAAGCCGCGCACGAAGGCGAACGCATCGCGCTCCTGCACGGCCGCCTGCAGGAGATCGGCGGCTACGCGGCACGGGCGCGGGCGGCGGAACTGCTGCACGGGCTCGGTTTTTCCGATGCCGATCTGGTGCGGCCCGTGGCGGAGTTTTCGGGTGGCTGGCGCGTGCGCCTGAACCTGGCCCGCGCGCTGATGGCGCGTTCGGACCTGCTGCTGCTCGACGAGCCCACGAACCACCTCGACCTCGACGCCGTGCTCTGGCTCGAAGGCTGGCTCACGAGCTACCCCGGCACGCTCCTGATGATCTCGCACGACCGCGACTTCCTCGACGCGGTGGTCGGCACCATCCTGCACATCGAAGCCCGGCGCATGACGCTTTACAGCGGCAACTACTCGGCCTGCGAGCGCGCCCGCGCGGCGCGGCTCGCGGCGCAGCAGTCGATGTACGAAAAGCAGCAGCGCGAAGCCGCGGCGCTGCATGCCTTCGTCGACCGTTTCCGCGCCAAGGCCTCCAAGGCGCGCCAGGCACAGAGCCGGCTGAAGGCCCTCGCGCGCATGGAGGAAATTGCGCCGGCCCACATCGACACGCCATTCTCGTTCCGCTTCGCCGAGCTCGTCGGCATGTCCGATCCACTGCTGCAGCTCGATCGCGCGTCAGTGGGTTACGACGACGTGCCCGTGCTGGAGCGGCTGGCGCTGACGCTGCGGCCGGGCAGCCGCATCGGCCTGCTCGGCCGCAACGGGGCCGGCAAGTCCACGCTCGTGAAGCTGCTGGCCGGCGAGCTGAAGGCGATGGGCGGCGAACGGCGCGAAGGACGCAATCTCGCGATTGGTTACTTCGCGCAGCACCAGGTGGAGCAGTTGCGGCCCGACGAATCGCCGCTGCAGCATCTGGTGCGTGCGGAGCCGGGGACACGCGAGCAGGACCTGCGTGACTACCTCGGCGGCTTCGACTTTCGCGGCGACATGGTGAATGCGCCTTGCGGTCGCTTCTCCGGCGGCGAAAAGGCGCGGCTGGTGCTGTCGCTTCTGATCCGCCGGCGGCCGAACCTGCTGCTGCTCGACGAGCCGACCAACCACCTCGACCTGGAAATGCGCGAAGCGCTGACGCTCGCGCTGCAGGAGACCGAGGCGGCCGTGGTGGTCGTCTCGCACGATCGGCACCTGCTGCGCACGACCTGCGACGAGCTTTGGCTCGTCGCCGGCGGACAGGCGCAGCCGTTCGATGGTGACCTCGACGACTATGCGGCCTGGCTTGCGCAGCAGCGTTCGGCCGCGCGCGCGCCGCGGCCCGACAAGGCGGCGGACAAGGAAGCGCGCCTCGCCGGCGAGGCCGCGCGAAAGTCAGCCCTCGTGGTACGCCGTGCACTGGGCAAGGAAGCTGAGAAGCTCGAACGCGATCTCGCCACATGGCACGAGGAGCAGGCACAGCTCGACGCGCGGCTCGCCGATCCCGCCAGCTATGGCGAGTCGGTGCGCGCCGAACTGGCCGGCATGCAGCGTCGCCACGCGGAGCTCGGACCACTGATCGAGGCGGCCGAAACGCGCTGGCTGGAAGTGCACGAAGCCCTGGAAGCGCTGCCCACGCCGCCTTGACGGTCCGCACCGCGGCCGGCGATAATGCCAGACATGTACTGCAAGCGCACTCCCTCCTTCGTCATGCGAGCGCTGCCGGGCAACGCCTGGCTGCGAGGCGGAGTCGCGCACCCGATTTCGCACCGCTAGCGTCGACGGGCTGGTCCCGCCGGCAAGTCAGGGCGGGGCGAAGAGCGAATCGGGTTTCCCTTCTGTCTTTCCCCGCTGTTTTGTCAGGGCCGCTTTCAAACCCGGAAGCGTGCGCCTGTTGTCATACGCCGGCCACAAGCTGGCGAGGGAGAAGCATCGTGTCAAGGCTCAAGATGTTGTTGTCATTCGAGCGCCGCCTGCCGGCGGGCAGCCTGCTGCGCCATCCCGGCTTCCTGCGTGTGTGGCTGGCCGCCACGGTCGCCGTGCTGGGCGAGAGCGTTTCGCACCTGGCGTTGCCGCTGACCGCCGTGCAGGTACTGAACGCCAGCCCGGGCGAAATGGGCCTGCTGTTCGCGGCCGGCACCCTGCCGTTCGCGCTCTTCTCGCTACCGGCGGGCGTCTGGCTCGATCGCCGCCGCAAGCAGGCGATCATCGTCACGTTCGAGATTCTCGGCGGTATGGCGCTGGCGGCCGTCCCCCTCGCGCACTACCTCGGCCACCTGAGCATGGGCGTGCTCTACGCCGCCAACTTTCTGGTCGGCAGCTGCTTCACCGTCGGCGGCTCGGCGGCGCAGGTGTTCCTCACCGGGCTCGTCGGCCGCGAGCGGCTGGTCGAGGCAAACAGCCTGCAGGCGTCGGCCAACAGCGTCGCCGGACTGGCCGGACCCGTGCTGGCCGGCCTGCTGGTCGCCGCGTTCGGCGCGCCCATCGCCGTGGCGGTCAACGCCGCGACCTTCCTCGCGTCGGGCCTCGTGATCGCAAGCGTGCGCGCCAGGGAGCCGGCGTTGCCAGCGGCCTCGCGACCGGTGTGGCACGATCTCGTCGACGGCCTGCGGTTCGTCTGGCAGCACCCGCTGCTGCGCGCGTTCGCGCTGATGGCCGCGGCCTGCATCGTGCTGTTCGACGGATTCATGGTGCTCTTCGTGCTGCACGCCACGCGCGACCTGCAACTTGCGGCGAGCCAGATCGCGCTCGTCAATACGATGGGTGCCGCGGGCGCGCTGGCAGGCGCGGTCGCGGTGCACCGGGCAAACCGCCGCATCGGCAAGATTGCGGCCATCGTCGCGGGGTTCGCCGCCACGGGCACAGGCTTCCTGCTCTACGCGGTCGTGCCGGCAGGCGGCTGGGCCGTGCCGCTCGCAGGCACGGCGATGTTCCTGGTCGAAGGCGGCATGACGGCCTACACCGTGAACTACCTCGCCATGCGCCAGGAAGTCACGCCCGACGCGATGCTTGGCCGCATGACCACGACGATGCGGTTCCTCTCCGTGTCGGGTGCGCCGGTGGGCAGCATGCTCATCGGCCAGCTGGCCGGAACGGTCGGCCTGGTGCCGATGATCGTCGCCCTGGGCTGCGCGGCCGTGATCGCGGCGGTGTGGTCGCGCTCGCACTTGGCCGGCGCCGCATCAAGGCCGCGGGAAGGCCAGTCGATCGCGTAAAATCGCGGCTTTCCAATGGGGGGTCTTGCCGTGCAACTCGTCTGTCTCGATCTCGAAGGCGTGCTCGTTCCGGAAATCTGGATCGAGTTCGCGCAGCGCACAGGCATTCCCGAACTGCGCCGCACGACGCGCGACGAGCCTGATTACGACAAACTGATGAAGGGACGGCTGGCGCTGCTGGCGCAGCACAAGCTCGGCCTGCCGGACATCCAGAAGGTGATTGCCGACATGGGGCCGCTGCCGGGCGCCAAGGCCTTCCTCGATGCGTTGCGCGAGGATTATCAGGTCATCATCCTCTCCGATACCTTCTACGAGTTCGCGATGCCGCTGATGCGCCAGCTCGGTATGCCGGCGCTGTTCTGCCACAAGCTGGAAACCGACGCCCGGGGCGTGGTGGTGAACTACCACCTGCGCATGCCCAACCAGAAGAAGGAATCGGTGCAGCGCTTCAAGGAACTCAATTTCAAGGTCATCGCGGCCGGCGACTCCTACAACGACACGGCCATGCTCGCCGAAGCCCACGCCGGCATCCTGTTCCACGCGCCGGAGAACGTCATCCGCGAGTTCCCGCAATTCGGCGTGACCAACACCTACGACGAGTTGCGCGCGGCCATCGACGCGGCGTCCCGCCGCATCTGACTTCATGCACCGCGACCGCTTCTATACCCTCGCTGCTTCCTGTCCCGACCGCACGGGCATCATCGCCCGCGTCACCGGCTTCTTCGCCGAGCACAAGGGCTGGATCCTCGAATCGAGCTTCCATGCCGACGACGATGCGGGCCGCTACTTCATGCGTATCGAGGTCAAGGCCGATTCGCTGCCCTTCATGCTGGCCGAGCTGCGCGAGCGCTTCCGCCCGATCGCCGAAGAACTGGAGATGGACTGGAAGATCACCGACAGCGCGGTCAAGAAGCGCGTCGTCGTGCTGGTCAGCAAACAGGAGCATTGCCTCTACGACCTGCTGGCGCGCTGGCAGGCTAAGGAACTCGACATCGAGATCCCCTGCGTGATTTCCAATCACGAC
>DATJQH010000090.1:0-5282 GCA_035505955.1 Rhodocyclaceae bacterium | reverse complement strand
CTCTGGGTCGACATGGCACGCCTGCTCGAATACTACGGCGCCATCAAGCCGAGCGTCGCGCGCAACCGGAACATGGTCATGCAGCCCTGGGTGATCGGTTTCAAGAAGCACCCGATCCTGCTCGCCGACTGGCTATACATCGACATCGATTCCGCCGTCGAGGAGAAGACGAAATGAAACGGATCGTCCTGCCGCTTATTGCGGGGCTCGCAAGCGCGGCGATCGCTGCCGACAGGCCCCTCCTGCCGGTGTTCCGGAACGCGGCCGAGGTCAAGGCCAGATGCGATAGCGGCATCGCTGCGGCCAGGAATGCGATCGATGCCTTCGCCGCCGGCACAGACCGCGCGTCGGGCGAATCGCTGTCGCGCTGGGACGCACTGACCATCCAGATCCAGGACTTCGGCGGCCCCATGGACATCACCGCTGCCGTCGCCACGGAAGGCGCGGTACGCGACGCCGCAGACGCCTGCAACGTGCGCGTTGCCAAGCTCACCAATGCGCTCTACCAGAACGCCGGAGCATACGAACGAATCCGTGCCGTCGAGGCCACGGCGCCCGCCGACGTGGAACTGAGGAAACTCGCCATCGAGGGCTTCGAAGACGCCGGCATCGCACTGCCGGCGGAGAAGCGCGCCCGCGCCAGAAAGATTCTCGATCGGCTTGCGCAACTGGCGGTCGATTTCCAGAAAAACACCCGTGAGATTCGTGCCCCCGTTGCATTCGCCGACGCCGAAATGGCGGGCCTGCCGCAAGACTTCATCGATCGCCACGGGCCGGACGCCAACGGCCGCCACGTCCTGACGCTCGACTACACCGACTACTTCCCCTTCATGGAAAACGCGGTGTCGGCCGATGCGCGGCATCGCTACTTCGTTGCCTTCAACAACGCCGGCGGCGAGCAGAATCTCGCCATCCTCGACGAAGCCGACAAGCTGCGCCGCGAGTTGGCCGGCCTCTTCGGCAAGCTTTCGTACGCGAGCTACGCGCTGCCGCGGCGCATGGCGGCCGGTACGCACAGGGTCTGGCACTTTCTTGACGAGGTGAAGGACAAGGTGGTCGAGGTCGAGCGGCAGGATCTCGAGGTGCTGCGCGAGGCGAAGGCAAGGCACCTGGGCGCGCCCCTCGCCGACACAAGGCTCGATCGCTGGGACGTCGCCTTCTACACCGAACGGGTCAGGCGCGAACGTTACGCGGTCGATCAGGAAGCGCTTCGGCGCTACTTCCCCAGCGACGCCGCCGTCGAGTGGATGTTCGATCTCGCGCACAGGCTCTACGGCGTGAGCTTCGTGCAGGTCGACGTGCCGCGCTGGCACGAGTCGGTGCACTACTACGACGTGGTCGACGAAAGCGGCACGCGCATCGCCGGCGCCTATCTCGACCTGCAACCGCGCCCGGGCAAGTACAACCATGCCGCCATGTGGCCCGTGCGTTCCGGCTCCACGCTTGCGGAACGCACGCCGATCGGCGTGCTGGTGGCAAACCTCGACCCCAAGGGCCTCAATCACGACGAACTTGAGACGCTGCTGCACGAGTTCGGCCACCTGCTGCACCAGACGCTGTCGCGCACCCGCTACGCGACGCTCTCGGGCACGAACGTGCGCCTCGATTTCGTCGAAGCGCCATCGCAGATGTTCGAGGAATGGACGCGGCATCTGGAGCCGCTGGCGCTGATGCGCGACCACTGCAGCGACTGCCCGGTAGTGGACGCACCGCTCCTCGAGCGCCTCAACCAGGCCCGACGCTTCGGCGCGGGCATACGCTACGCGCGCCAGCACATGCTGGCCACATTCGACATGGAACTCGCCGGCCCCAACCCCGGCGATCCGCTGGCCACCTGGAAGAAGCTTGAGGAGGCGTCGCCGCTCGGCACGGTGCCCGGGACGCGCTTCCCGGCCGGCTTCGGCCATCTGCTCGGCGGCTACGCAGCGGGGTACTACAGCTACATGTGGTCCGAGGTGATTGCACTCGACATGGCCAGCCAGTGGCATGGCAACCTGCTCGACAGCAAGGTCGGTCGCCGCTATCTCGACACCGTGCTGTCGAAAGGCGGCGAGGTGCCGCCGCTGCAGATGGTGCGCGAGTTCCTGGGCCGCGATCCCTCGCCGGACGCGTTCTTTGCCGAGATCACCGGCAAGGCGCGCTAAAGTCAGCCCCCATGGCACGCCAATAGAGCCCACACGATGAGCGCCTACATCCTCCGCCGCCTGTGGCAGATGATCCCGACCATGCTCGGCGTCGTGCTGCTCGTGTTCCTGCTGTTCAACTTCGTCGGCGGCGACCCGGCCTACATCCTCGCCGGCAAGATCTCGAGCCCGGAGCAGATCGCCAGCATCCGCAAGCAGCTCGGCATCGACCAGCCCTACTACGTGCAGTTGTGGATCTTCATCAAGCAGATCCTGACCTTCGACTTCGGCGCTTCCTGGGCCACGAACGAACTCGTGTCGCACATCATCGTCACGCGCATCGGCCCGTCGCTGACCGTGCTGATCCCGATGCTTATCATCGAGACGGTGCTCTCGGTGCTGATCGCGGTCGGCGTCGCCTACGTGCGCGGCTCGCTTACTGACCGCGCCGTGATGATCGGCTGCACGGTGGCGATGTCGATTTCGCTGCTGGTCTACATCATCGTCGGCCAGTACGTGCTGGCCTACCAGCTCGGCTGGTTCCCGGTGCAGGGCTGGGGCAACGGCTTCTGGGAAAACCTGTTCAAGTTCTCGCCGCTGCCGATCCTGCTCGGCGTTGCCGTCGGCATCGCGCCCAACACGCGCCTTTACCGCACCTTCATCCTCGACGAGATCAACCAGGACTACGTGCGCACGGCGCGCGCCAAGGGCTTGTCCGAAAACACGGTGATGCTGAAGCACGTGCTGCGCAACGCAATGATTCCGATCATCACCAACCTGATGACCTACCTGCCGGCGCTGCTCGTTGGCGATTTCCTGATCGAGCGCTTCTTCTCGATTCCCGGCATCGGCCGCGAAGTCATCGTTGCGGTCGAGCGCAGCGATTTCCCGGTCATCAAGGCGATCACGGTCTATGTGGCCGCGGCTACCATGATCTTCAACCTGATCGCCGACCTGCTCTACCAGGCCGTTGACCCGCGGGTGCAGCTCAAATGAAGCCGCGCACGAAGTCCGCCGGTCTCTGGCTGCTCGCCTGGCGACGGCTGCTGGCCGATCGCGTCGCCGTCGTGTCGATGGTCGTAGTCGGCCTGTTCCTCGTCATGATGGCGGCCTCCGGACTGAATCTGATCGCCGCCCACTGGAACGAGGAAGTCGCCGTCGGCTATGCGCCGCCGGCCTTCCTCGGCGCGGCCAAGCGCGCCGCGGCAGCGACCGTGCAGCACGCCGGCAACGAGCCGAACGCCTACCCGGGCACCGTGAAGGATCCTTTGGCGACGGAGATCGCCGAACTTCGCGCGCAGATCGCGGGCAGCGCAACGCCAGCCGGGCCGGAAGGCGAGTTGAGCATCGACGGCATCAAGGTCGTGGACCCGCTGGCCACGGAGATGGCGGAGATCCTCGGCAGCACGAAGGCGGTCGAGGAGAAGCGCGAACTGGCCGATGCGCTGCCCTTCGGCGCCGACAAGTGGGGACGCGACGTCGTCAGCAAGACCATCAAGGGCTCGGAGACCTCGATCTTCGTCGGCCTCACCGCCGCGCTGGTGGCCGTCGTGATCGGCACCGTGCTCGGCGCCTTCGCGGGCTACTACGGCGGCAAGGTCGACGATTTCTTCAACTGGTTCTACAGCGTCTTCACGGCCATTCCGTACATGCTGCTGATCCTCGCCATCGCCGCCGTGCTCAACCAGCGCGGCGTCATGGCGGTGGTGCTGATCCTCGGACTTACAGGCTGGACGGGCATCTACCGCCTGGTGCGCGCCGAATACCTCAAGCACAAGTCGCGCGAATACGTGCAGGCCGCCGACGCCATCGGCGCCTCCAACCGGCGGCGCATGTTCGTGCACATCTTCCCCAACATCAGCCACGTCTCGCTGGTGCAGCTCTCGGTGAACACCGTCGGTTTCATCAAGTCCGAGGTGATCCTGTCCTTCCTCGGCTTCGGCGTGCCGGTGGACAAGGTCTCGTGGGGCTCCATGCTCAACGAGGCGCAGAACGAACTCATCCTCGGCTACTGGTGGCAGCTCGTGGCGGCCACCATCGCCATGGCGCTCCTCGTCACGGCCTTCTCCATGTTCACCGACGCCCTGCGCGACGCGCTGGACCCGAAAATCAAATGAGCGACGACATCCTCGTTTCGGTCCAGGACCTGCGTGTCAGCTTCCGCCTCGACAAGCACACGGTCGTCGAGGCGGTGAAGGGCATTTCCTTCGACATCCCGAAGAACAGGACCGTCGCACTGGTGGGCGAATCGGGCTCCGGCAAGTCGGTGAGTTCGCTCGCCATCCTGGGTCTGTTGCCGAAGGAAAATTCCATCCTCGCGCCGCAAAGCCGCATCCTCTACGGCGACCGCGACCTGCTGAAGATGCCCCAAGCCGAACTCCGCCGGTTGCGAGGCCGCGACTTCGCAATGATCTTCCAGGAACCGATGAGTTCGCTGAACCCGGTCTTCCGGGTGGGCGACCAGATCGCGGAGGTCCTGCGCTTGCACAAGGGCATGAGCGCGAAGGCGGCCCGGGCGCGCACCATCGGGCTTCTCGAAGAAGTCGGCATCCCCGAGCCGGCGCGGCGCTTCGACGCCTACCCGTTCCAGCTTTCGGGCGGCCAGCAGCAGCGCGTGATGATCGCGATGGCGATCGCCTGCGAGCCGAAGCTCCTGATCGCCGACGAACCGACCACGGCGCTCGATGTCACCATCCAGAAGCAGATCACCGATCTCGTCGGCGACCTGCAGAAACGGCACGGGCTCTCGGTGCTGTGGATCACGCACGACCTCGCCGTCGTCGGCGAAATCGCCGACCAGGTAATCGTCATGCGCCATGGCGTCGTGCGCGAGACTGGCGCCGCCGCCGATGTCTTCAGCCGGCCGCAGGACGACTACACGCGGGCGCTGATCCAGTGCCGGCCGCCGCTCGACCATCGGCCACGCCGCCTGCCGGTGATCGACGACTACATGAACGGCGCGCACCTGGCCTCGGCAGAAGAGATCACTCGCGGCGTCTCGCCCGGCGACGAGATCGTGCTGGACGTGCGCGGGCTGTGCAAGAACTTCGTCAGCCACGAGGGCCTGTTCGGCAAGCGCGTGATGCGCGCCGTGAAGGACGTCTCGTTCTCGCTGCCGCGCGGCAAGACGGTCGGCCTCGTCGGCGAATCGGGCTCGGG
>DATJQH010000089.1:0-2780 GCA_035505955.1 Rhodocyclaceae bacterium | reverse complement strand
TGTAGCGCATCTGCAATCGAACGAACCGTCTCGCCCGCGTCAGCTCGCGCCAAGGCGCGTTCGCGGATGTCTTCCGAATAGGGCCGCGTCATCCATGCTGGCCTCCGTGACCCAGCATGGAGCTTGAATCAGAAATCGCCCCCTCTGGGAATCTTGAGGGTTCTGTGAGGTCGCGCTCTCGCGAGGGCGCTGCAGCACTCATGCGCGACCTCATAGAAGCCGGATTGAACGAAGCCGCGGGTTGTTTTGGCGCTATGGGGAAAGTTGCCACGGCGTGCTGGCGAGACGGCCCTGACGACGGCCGCGCAACTGATGCGAAGCGCTGTTTTGATGAGGAAGACCTGCGGATTGGGTACTAAACGCGAGAAACAGGGCAGGTTTAGTCGTTGGCCAGCTTTGGCGTCGGTATTACGGCAGTCAATCGGCATAGCTGGCCGATTGGCGACAGGACGCGCAGCAAGCTCGGTGGCGGTGATGACGAAAATCGGCAGCGATGAGATCATGACGTGTCACAGTAGAACGGCTGATAGGTGGATGAACGCGGCACGGCTGCGATCCGCCGCATGGTGCCGCCGCATTCGGGGCAGATGAGGAAGTCACTGGTGTTGTTCTGTCGATCGCCTTTGGCGTGACCGTCCGCCGACTCGGAATTGGCCATGGTGTGATGGGCATCGAGCAACCGGCGGCAGAGAGTGAGATTGTCGCCCCGTTGGCCGTTGGCGAAGAAGCCGTAATAGCGAATCCGGTGGAAGCCATCCGGCAGGGCGTGCAGCAGGAAACGGCGGATGAACTCGTTGGCATCGAGCGTCATCAGCTTGGCTTTGCCGTCCTGGCGATAGTCTTTCCAGGTGAAGCTGACCTTGCCGGCGGAGAGCGAGATCAGCCGGCTGTTGGCGATGGCGACGCGATGGGTGTAGCGGCCGAGATAGGCCAGCACCTGTTCGGGGCCACCGAACGGCGGCTTGGCATAGACGACCCATTCGATGCGCCTGAGTTGGTCGAGCCCGGTGGCGAAGGCCGTGGGCTCGGCCAGACCAACGAGGTTGCCGAAGAAGCGCAGCTTGCCGGTCTCGAATGCATCCTGCAGGTTCTGCAGGAACAGGCGACGAAACAGGCGCGAGAGTACGCGCACCGGCAGGAAGAAGCCGGGGCGACAAGCGATCCAGCGCGTGCCGTCGAGCGAGGGGCCGCCGCCTGGTACCACGCAATGAATGTGCGGATGGTGCTGCAGCGTCTGACCCCAGGTATGGAGCACCGCGGTGACGCCGATTTGCGCACCCAGATGCCTGGGATCGGCGGCGATGGTGGTGAGCGTCTCGGCGGCGGTACGGAACAAGATCGTATAGACGGTGGCCTTGTTCTGGAAGGCGATCTCGCCTGCCAGCGTCGGCAGCGTGAAGACGACGTGGAAGTACGGCACCGGCAACAGTTCGGCCTGTCGATGCGCGAGCCATTCGGCGCGTGCCAGCCCCTGGCACTTGGGGCAATGGCGGTTGCGGCAGGAGTTGTAGGCGATGCGTGTCGCGCCGCAATCATCGCACTGCTCGACGTGTCCGCCGAGTGCCGCTGTCCGGCACGCCGTGATGGCGCCCATGACGCGCCGCTCGACGCGGCCGAGATGCCCGGTGCGGGCCTGCCGAAACGCTTCGCCGTGGCGGCGGAACACGTCCGCCACCTCCAGAACCGTAGCCATGGAGCCCGCTCAGCCGGGCGGCACGACCTCCAGACGAAGCCGGTCAAGCGGGCTTGGCGTGTTGCTGATGGTCTTGGTGGCGACCTGGGTGTAGCGCGCCGTGCTGGCTAGGCTGGCATGGCCGAGCAGCACCTGGATGATGCGCACGTCGGCCCCGTTCTCCAAAAGATGCGTCGCGAAGCTGTGTCGCAGCGTGTGTACCGTCACCTTTTTGCTCAGGCCGGCCGCGATGCGGGCCGAACGGCAGGCGGCATGCAATACGGTGGGATCGAGTGGCCGGTCCTCGTCACGGCCGGGGAACATCCAGCGCTGTGGCCGAGCCAACCGCCAATAGCTGCGGAGAATCCGCAACAACTGTGGGGAGAGCATGACGTAACGGTCCTTGCCGCCCTTGCCTTGCTCGACCCGGATCACCATCCGCTGGCTGTCGATGTCGGAAATCTTCAACAGGACCACCTCCGACACGCGCAGTCCGGCGGCATAGACCGTCGTTAGCGCGGTGCGGCTCTTGAGACTTGGAATTGCCTCCAGGAAGCGTACGACCTCGTCGGCGCTCAGCACCACCGGCAGCTTGCTCGGCTGGCGCGCATAGCTAATGCGCTCCGGAATGGCGTCATGGCCGAGCGTCACACCGTAGAAAAACCGCAGCGCACACACGATCTGATTCAGCGCCGGCCAGGATATCCCGATCGCTACCAAATGAACCTGGAAGGCGCGGATATCCTCCAGCTCGAGACAATCGGGGGAACGACCGAAATACCGGCTCAACTTCGATACCGCGGCAAGGTAGGATCGTTGCGTCGCCGGCGACAGATTGCGGACCGTCATGTCCTCAATCATGCGGCGGCGAAGAGGGCTGATCTCAGCCATTGGAAAACTCCTGTCTGAAGGGTTGGGCTTCGAAAACCCGCAATCCTCTCAGACAGGAGCCTGCTATTGCGATCTCTCCTCAATTGCCGCGCCAGCGGCTTCGTTCAATCCCAAATCGATTCAGGCTAAACCCATCCCGCTTTAGTACCGCGCGAACAGAGCAAGCCACCTGCCGACTAAGAGGAGGTAGGCACTGTAGAACCAAGGAGGCAGCTTG
>DATJQH010000088.1:0-7128 GCA_035505955.1 Rhodocyclaceae bacterium | reverse complement strand
GCACGCAAGGCGACGACAAACTCGTACGTGCGACCGTCGCCCATGACCCCAACGCTCTTCACAGGCAGGAAGACCGCGAACGCCTGTGATGTCTTGTCGTACCAGTCCGCCGCCCGCAACTCGTCGATGAAGATGGCATCGGCTCGGCGCAGCAGATCGGCGTAGTCCCTCTTCACTTCGCCAAGGATGCGCACGCCGAGGCCGGGGCCCGGGAACGGATGGCGATACACCATCTCGTGCGGCAGGCCGAGTGCGATGCCGAGTTCGCGCACTTCGTCCTTGAACAACTCGCGCAAAGGCTCCAGAAGCTTGAGGTGCAGCGTCTCCGGCAGGCCACCGACGTTGTGGTGGCTCTTGATCGTGTGCGCCTTCTTGGTCTTGGCGCCGGCCGATTCGATCACATCCGGATAGATGGTTCCCTGCGCCAGCCATTTCGCCTGCGGCAGCTTCGTCGCTTCCGCCTGGAAGACCTCGACGAATTCGCGGCCGATGATTTTGCGCTTCTGTTCCGGGTCGGCGACGCCAGCCAGCGCGGACATGAACTGTTCTGTGGCATCAACATGAATGACCTTGACGCCCAAGTTGCGCGCGAAAGTCTTCATGACCTGCTCGCCTTCGTTCAGGCGCAAGAGGCCGTTATCCACGAACACGCAGGTCAATTGGTCGCCAATCGCCTTGTGCAGCAGCGCCGCAACGACCGAGGAATCGACACCACCCGACAGCCCAAGGATTACTTCCTCCTTGCCGACCTGCTCACGCACCTTGACGATTGCCTCGGCAACGTAATCCGGCATGTTCCAGTCGCCCTGGCAGCCGCAAATGTCGCGCACGAATCGGGCGATGATCTCCCGGCCCTTCAGAGTGTGCGTCACTTCAGGATGGAACTGGATGCCGAACAAACGCCGCGCCTCGTCAGCCATGCCGGCGATGGGCGTCGATTCGTTCGACGCGATGACCGTGAATCCAGCGGGCAGATCGGTCACCTTGTCGCCGTGACTCATCCAGACGTCGAGCAAGCCATGCCCTTCATCGTTGATACTGTCCTGAATCTCGTCGAGTAGCGCTGAATGGCCCCGCGCACGAATTTCGGCATAGCCGAACTCGCGCTTCTTGGCACCCTCGACCTTGCCGCCGAGTTGGGCCGCCATGGTTTGCATGCCGTAGCAGATTCCCAATACTGGCACGCCCAGAGTGAACACGACGTCCGGGGCGCGTGGCGTTTCGTCCTCATAGACGGAGTTTGGACCGCCCGACAGGATGATCCCCTGCGGCGCGAATTCGCGGATGAATTCCGGCGACACATCGTTCGGATGCAATTCGCAATACACCTGCTGTTCGCGCACGCGGCGCGCGATCAACTGCGTGTACTGGGAACCGAAATCGAGGATGAGAATCTTCTGGTGGGCCATGATTCGCCTCAGATGCGAAAAGGGCGGCCTCAGCCGCCCCTTGGGTTTGTCGGCGTCCTATTCGACGTGGTAATTCGGTGCTTCCTTGGTGATCTGAACGTCATGCACATGAGATTCGCGAACGCCCGCCGAGGTAATCTCGACGAACTCGGCCTTGGCGCGCATTTCGTCGATCGTACGACAGCCCACATAACCCATCGACGAACGCAGGCCGCCCATCAGTTGGTGGATGACCGCTGACACCGGTCCCTTGTATGGCACGCGGCCTTCGATGCCTTCCGGCACCAGCTTCTCGACGTTGGCGTCGGAATCCTGAAAATAGCGGTCGGCAGCACCGTCCTTCATTGCACCCAGGCTGCCCATGCCGCGATAGGACTTGTAGGAGCGCCCTTGATAGAGCACGGTCTCGCCCGGCGCTTCTTCGGTGCCGGCAAACAAACCGCCCAGCATGACGGCATTGGCACCGGCCGCGATGGCCTTGGAAATATCGCCCGAATAGCGGATGCCGCCGTCGGCAATCAGCGGCACGCCAGTGCCGGACAGCGCCGTCGCCACGTTATCCACCGCCGAAATCTGCGGCACGCCAACACCGGCGACGATGCGTGTCGTGCAAATCGAACCTGGGCCGATGCCAACCTTGACGCCATCGGCGCCATGGTCGACCAGCGCCTTGGCGGCCGCGCCGGTGGCGATATTGCCGCCGATGACCTCGACTTGCGGGAAGTTCTTCTTCACCCATTGGACGCGCGCAAGCACGCCCTGCGAGTGACCGTGGGCGGTATCGACGACGATGACGTCGACGCCCGCGTCGGCAAGCGCGGCGACCCGCTCTTCGGTACCTTCGCCCGTGCCGACGGCGGCACCGACGCGCAGGCGGCCGTGGCTGTCCTTGGCGGCGGTCGGATACTCGGTGGCCTTGAGGATGTCCTTCACGGTCATCAGTCCGCGCAACTCGAATGCCGCGTTGATGACCAAAACACGTTCGAGACGATGCTTGTGCATCAATGCCTTGGCTTCGTCGGTCGAGGCGCCTTCGCGCACAGTGACCAACCGGTCGCGCGGCGTCATGATATTGCCAACCACCTCGTCAAGGCGCGTTTCAAACCGTAGGTCGCGGTTGGTGACAATACCGACCACCTTGCCGTTTTCGACGACCGGCAGGCCGGAAATCCGGTGCGCCCGGGTCAGGGCGAGCACTTCACGTACCGACAAGGTTGGCGGAATGGTGATCGGATCCTTGAGCACGCCAGCCTCGAAGCGCTTGACCTTGGCGACTTCGGCCGCCTGCGCCTTGGGGTTGAGATTCTTGTGGATGATGCCGATACCGCCTTCCTGGGCCAGCGCAATGGCCAGACGGCCCTCGGTGACCGTGTCCATGGCCGCCGACACGAGTGGCAGGTTGAGTCGGATGTTGCGGGTCAGTTGGGTCGCCAGGCTCACATCCCGGGGCAGGATGGTCGAATGGGCGGGAACCAGGAGGACGTCGTCGAACGTCAGCGCCTTCTGGATGAGTCGCATGCTTTTTTCCTCGGTGCCAAAAACGTATTATACGCGGGCCGGGCCGTCGCCCGCAAACCGCGTCGCAGTCACGAACAGGAGTTACCATGCGCCTCGCTGCCGTCCTTGCCCTGCTTGTCCTGCCGCTTGCGGCGATCGCCCAGGTCTATACGTGGCGCGATGCCAATGGCAAGATTCACTACTCGGACCAGCCACCTGCCGATCGTGGGGCCCAAAGTCGCCGCCTCGCACCGAGCGCCGACAGCGATGACGTTGCCGCGGCACCCAAGGCCGCGTCAGACAGGCGCGCTGAATCAGACAAGCAAGCCGCGGACGCCAAGGCCAAGCAGGCGGAAGCCGACAGGAATCGCATCGAGGATGCGCAGCGACAGGAAGCCTGCGAGCGTTCGCGCACCAATCTTTTCGGAATTCAGTCGGGCCAGATTCGCTTCCGCATGACGCCTTCCGGCGAACGGGAAGCACTCGATGGATCAGTGCGCGATGCCGAGCTTGCCGAGGCGCAACGGGCGGTTGACATCAACTGCGCACCTCGACCCGCAACGCCGAAGAAATAAGCGCCGGCGGACGCTACTCGTCCGCGAGCCCTGCCCCTTTCTTCATGGACTTCCCTTCGGCCGCGCGCTGCTTGCGCACCTCCTTCGGATCGGCGATCAGCGGCCGGTAGATCTCGACCCGATCCCGCTCCCGCAGCACGGTGTCCATCCGGCCCAGTTTGCCGAAGACGCCGACCTTGATCTTGCCTGGTTCGATTTCCGGGTATCGTTGCAGCAACCCGGAAGCTTCGATCGCCTGCTGGATGGTAGTCCCTGCGGGCAACTTGAGACGGACGACGTCCTGCCTTTCGGCCTTGGCATATGCCACTTCAACCTGGATGGAATCAGCCATAGATCTGTTGAGCACGCTTGACGAATGATTCGACAAAAGTATTGGCGATGTGATGAAAAACCGGTCCCAGCGCCTTCTCGAGTATTCTGCTCGAAAACTCGTAGTGCAGCCGAAACTCCACCTTGCACGCCGTATCGCCGAGCGGTGTAAATCGCCAGCCGCCGTCCATTGACCGGAAAGGTCCCTCGCGCAACTCAATGCTCATCGTACGAGGAACATCCTTCGTGTTTTCAGTCGCAAAGTGCGCCTTGAGGCCATGGTAGTTGATGTGGATGCGCGCGGCGGTCTTGGATTCGGTACGCGCCAGGAGCTCGGTGCCGCCGCACCACGGCAGGAACTTCGGGTAGTCCTCCACCCGATCGACGAGATCGAACATTTGCTCTGCGGTGCGCTCGATCAGCACGGACTTGTCGACAGCGGCCATTCTGCTTCATGGGTTTAGAATCGTGCAATTCTATCCCGCCGCCCCTGTGATGAGCATCGCCGACAACAAGAAGGCATTCCACGACTATTTCATCGAGGAACGCTTCGAGGCCGGGCTGGTTCTCGAAGGTTGGGAGGCCAAAGCCATCCGAGCCGGTCGCGGCCAGATCAAGGAGGCTTACGTCGTCATCAAGGATGGAGAAATCTTTCTCCTCGGCGCGCATATCAGCCCTCTGGCGCAAGCGTCGACGCACGTGAAGCCCGACCCGGTCCGAACCCGAAAGCTATTGCTGCACGAGCGGGAGATTGCCAAGCTGATTGGCAAAGTCGAGCGCGCCGGCTATGCGCTGGTCCCGCTCGATCTTCACTTTGCCAAGGGACGCGTCAAGGTCGAAATCGGGCTCGCCAAGGGCAAGAAGCAATATGACAAGCGCGAGACGGAAAAGCAGAAGGACTGGGCGCGCGAGAAGAACCGGCTGATGAAGAGTCAGCACTGAGCGAATCCGTTACCAGAATCTGAATCACGGATGCCGCACGCCGCAATTTGAGTCTTCGCCGTCGTTGGTCTCAAATTGGCGCCGGAACTTCCGAGTCCATCTGGTCGAGCCGCCGTAACAGGTCTGCCAGCGCCTCACGATCGGTTGCGAAGACGTTGTTGCTTCCGATGACATCGAGCAGGCCGGTTCGCGCAACTACTTCCGCCACCTGCTTCTTGAACCCGCTGAAAACGAGCGTGATGCCGCTGCTTCGGAATCGCCCCACCAATCGACGAACGGTTTCGATCCCGGAAGCATCGATGTCGTTGATGCCGCTCGACTTGACGAGCACATGCGTCACTTCCGGGTTCTCGCGCTCCAGTTGCAGCAAGGCGTCTTCGAAGCTCGCCACATTTACAAAGCGAAGCGCCCCGTCAAAGCGCAGAGCTCCGAGCTTGGCGTGCAGATTGGGCAATCCGTGCCGTTCGCGATCGCGCAACGTCGAATCCGGATGCAGACCGAGAATCGCGATTCGGGGCCGCATCATGCGGTACAGCAACAGCGCCAGAGACAAGAGGATACCGGTGATGATCCCATTCTGGATATTCGGAGCAAATGCCAGCGTGGCGACGAACGTGACAATTGCAGCCAAGCCATCGTCGCGCTTGGCGCGCCAGGCGCCGGCCAGTGATCTGAAGTCGACCAGACCCAGAACTGCCATCATGATGATGGCGGCCAGAACGGGCTTTGGTAGGTGGTAAAGCAGCGGCGTCAGGTACAGCAAGGTGAGAAGGACAAACAGTGCCGAGACTACCGAAGCAACAGAACTCCGCGCGCCACTCGCGAGGTTCAGTGCGGAGCGGCTGAAGGATCCGCTTACGGGCATCGACTGGCAGAACGCGGCTGCGACCTTGGCCAGTCCCTGGCCGATCAGCTCGCGGTTTTCGTCCCATGGCTGTCGCGTCTTGATCGCTATCACTTTGGCGCTCGACATGGCCTCCATGAAGCTGATCAGCGCTATTACGAAGGCCGCCGGCACCAGCGCGATGGTCGCCTGCCAATCCAGTGGCGGAGCGGAAAACGTCGGAAGTCCCTGCGGCACGTCGCCGACGACCCGGCCGCCAAGTTGTACGTAACCTACCTTGTAGCTTATCCACGTCAGGATACCGACCGTAAGCAGGACACCCGGCAACCTGGGAGCATAGCGTTTGAACAACACGAGCGCCGCGATCGCACAAAGCCCGAATGCCAGAGACATCTCGTGCATCAGGTCGATGCTGGTCAGAACCTGCCAGATGTCGACGAGGAAGTGCTCGGAGTTGCGCATTGGAATGCCAAGAAGCGCCGGAAGCTGCGAGAGCCCAATGATCAAGGCTGCAGCGTTGATGAATCCCATGAGCACCGGATGCGAAAGGAAGTTGAGCAACACGCCGGCCCGCATGACTCCAAACAGGATCTGAAACAGACCCGAAAGCAAGGCGAGCAGAACGACGTATGCGCAAAACACGTCGCTGCCCCTGGCCGCAAGCGGCGCAATGCTGGCAGCAGTGAGCAAGGACGTCATGGCTACCGGCCCGGTGGATAGCTGCCGCGAGGACCCCAGCAGCGCCCCTATGATGGTCGGAAGCAGCGCTGCATACAGGCCATAGTAGGGTGGCACGCCCGCCAGTTGCGCGTAGGCCAACGATTGCGGGATCGCAACCAGCGACACCGTAAGGCCGGCCAGCACATCATCCCGCATGGTTCCGCTCGCGACCATCAGCCGGTTCGCAGAAACCGCAGTACGCAGGTGCCTGCCTAGCCACGAAGCGCCTGAGTTGGTGGCGACAGTCATTGATGGTGAGTGGGTTATTTTGTGGTCGAATGCGGCGGGTCTGTTCAAGCCTTTGCCATGGCTGGCCTGCTGGCGGGGCGGTATCTCCATCCTCCGCGGACTCCCTGTCTTGCGCGATGCATGTGTCTACCCCTGCCTTCGCCGAATTCACGAAGCCGCCGCAGGCGCTCCTCTTCACAATGCTTAAGTTGGACGAGACGCAGCGCGTCCCCCAGATTTCCCGCGTTCGCGAAGGGAACGGATCGAATCAGGCAGGCGATCAAGTCGGTAAGGATTTGAGTCATCGACAATTGGAGTGAGAACGAACCTACCGCTCAATAAGCATTGTTCGGGCCATACATATATGTTGTTGTTTTTATGTAACTTATATGTCTTGACAGAAAATGTTGCTGCTTATAACGATGTACTTTGCAACAGATGAAATGCGCACAGGCTTGCTGTCGGATAGTTAATTTATTGTTTAAACAGCACTTAACTGACTATTGGCGATTTTGACTCTGTGTCGCATAATGCGACACTTGGTCAGTGTACTAGCAGGAAACACAATGCCGTCCTTGCGGCGCAAGATCACCCTTGCCTACTT